>VBEI01000116.1 GCA_005882715.1 Chloroflexota bacterium
CTGCGAATGCCGTTCTGTGCGTACGAGCTGCTGGCTCTCCGCCAGCACCTCCTGCGCGCCTTCTGTGAATCTGTCTTGTCTCATCATTGGTCGTTCACCAGCATTTCTTTAGTTTGCGATCGGGAACACGGAGCTTCGAACTCCCGGTGTCTACACCCTGGGCTCTTCCCGATGTTCCCAGTTCCTGGTTCCTGGCTCCTCATTGTGTACCGCCGGCAGCACCCGGTCTCGGTACGACTGCAGCTCCGACCGCAGGCGCTCCCTTTCCTCTTCCATCTTACGGACGCGCTCGTTCATGCGGATGATAACTTCGACCCCGGCGAGGTTCACCCCAAGGTCCTGGATCAGCCGCTGGATGTGCCGCAGTCGCGCCACATCCGAATGCGAATACAGTCGCTGCCTTCCGTGCGACCGGCTCGGCTGGATAAGGCCGATGCGCTCGTAGTGGCGCAGGCTTTGGGCATGCAGACCCACCATCCGCGCCGCTACGCTGATAACGTAGCACGGCTCTTGATTCTCTCTCTCGTAATTGTCTTGCATCTCTATATCACCGCCTCAAGCCGAGGTGTCTCGTGCTCCTGGCTCCTTGCTCTTCCCATCACCCCAGCACCACCTTCGTCCGCCCGCGCCGCGAGCCGCGCAGGAACGTCACGTCCATCCCGTCCGCAGACGCCTTCGTCAGAAGCTCGCTGATCTCCGTAGCCGCGCCGATGGCTGTGCCATCGATCGACACGATGATGTCCTGTACGCGCAGGCTGGCGCGTTCCGCCGGCGAACCGGGGACCACCTCGAGCAGCAGCACGCCACTCGCTTGCGAAAGCTTATGCTCCTTTGCAATCCGTTCGTCTAGCAGGTAAGTCATCCCGCTCACCCCGAGCCGGTGGCCGTCGTGAGAACGCGCCTCGCGAAAGCGCGCCAGAGCGCCGAGCACTGTGCTCACCGGGATGGCAAACCCAAGCCCGCGCGCCCACGGCATGATCGCGGTGGCAATTCCTACGACTCGTCCCTGTGCGTCCACCAGCGGCCCACCCGAGTTACCCGGGTTGATCGGGACATCTGTCTGGATCAGGTCCGTCAGCTCCACGCCCGGCGAGACGGGAAGCTTGCGCCCCAGCGCGCTGACGACGCCGGCAGTAACCGTCCAGTTGAGCCCGAACGGGTTCCCGACCGCCACCACGAGCTGCCCCACCCGCAGCGCGCCGCCGTGTAGTTCCGCCACCGGGAGCGAGTGACTCGCGTCCGGAAGCCGTAGGACTGCGATATCGAGCCGCGGGTCCGCGCCTTCGACGGCTGCGGGGAACGATCTGCCGTCCGGCAGGATGACCTTCAGCGAACGCCCGCTGCGGACGACGTGCTCGTTCGTTAGTACACGCCCCGCCGAATCGAAGATGACGCCCGAGCCTTGTCCGCTCGGGACCTCTTGACCGCCTCGTCCGTCGGGCCGCGCCGGTCCCGCCTGGCCGGGTCGCTCTCCTGGGCGACCTTGCGGCGGGGCGGCTCCGGCCGTCTCCACGCGCACAACTGCGGGCCCCACCCGCTCTGCCGAGCTCGACACCGCCAGCGAGTAGGCGTCCATTGCTTCTTTAGCTGCGGGCTCTTGTCTTATGGCTCCTTGTTCCTGCTGTGTCATGCCACTTTCTCTTTCGTCTTCTTGCGCTCTGCGCGCAGTTTCTCGAACAGCTCTCGCTCGCGGTCGGACAGCTCTTCCGGCAGCACGACGCGAACCTTCGCCAACAAATCGCCGTTTGCCTTCTCCTTGCTCTTGGCATCTAGCTTCGGCATGCCTAGACCAGCCAGCCTGATCGTCCGCCCATTCTGTGTCAACGGAGCGACCTTAAGCGCGATCCGCTTGCCTGCAATCGTCTCCACCTCGACTTCGCCCCCGAGGACAGCATCGTCCAGCGGGACGGGCATTTCCGTTACGAGGTCATCGCCCTTGCGCTCGAAGCGCGGATGCGGCCGCACCCGAACGACGACGTAGAGGTCGCCTCGTGGACCGCCCATGCCCGCGCTTCCTTCGCCCGCCAGACGCACCCGTGTGCCGTCTCGCGCCCCGGCTGGGATTTTTACTTCCAGCCTCCTGGGGCGCACAACGACCCCACGGCCCTCGCAGACGTGGCAGACCGCACCGGCGATCTCGCCGCTGCCGCCGCAGGTCACGCACGGCTCCTGGCTCTGGAGCTGCAGCGTCCGCGTCGTCCCGGCGTACGCCTCCTCCAGCGAGATCTCCGTCGCGTACTCGATGTTCTGGCCCCGCGTAGGTCCGCGGCTGCGCCGGCCGCGACCGCCGAAGAGGTCGAATAGGTTCTCGAACCCCTGGCCGCCCGACGCTCCACCGCGCCCGAACAGGTCGTTGAGGTCGAATTGGTAGCTCTGCCAGTTGCCGCTGGCGCCGCCTGCCCCTTGCTGGGCCCGCGCCTTCTCGAACGCCTCGGCCATCTCCCAGCGCTCGCCGTAGCGGTCGTACTTGTTGCGCTTCTCGGCGTCGCTCAACACCTCGTAGGCGCTGTTGATCTCCTTGAAGCGCTCCTCGGCGCCCTTATCGCCCGGATTTACGTCCGGATGATGCTTGCGCGCCAGTTTGCGGTAGGCTTGCTTGATCTCTTTCTGAGAAGCGCCCCGTTTGAGTCCAAGCACATCGTAATAGTCTCTTGCCATCAGTTCCTCGTAAGCAAAATTTTACGAGGCGGCGTAGGAAAAGTCAAACGCCCACACACATAGAAATTGATAGAGTAATTATCAAATCTCTTGACATCAACATAGTATGCCGGTACAATGACGCTATCTACAAGAATCATAAATGGAGGTTACACCAATGAAGACTCTAGTTCGCTGGGATCCGTTCGCAGAGATCGGCGGCCTGAGCCGCGTTCTCGACCCTGCCCACTGGGGCGTTCCCACCGGTTACATCCGCCGATTCGACCTCACGCCGGCCGTCGATCTCTCTGAGACCGACAACGAGGTCGTCGTTAAGGCGAGCCTGCCGGGTGTGAAGGCCGAAGACGTCGACATCTCCGTCAACGACGGCATTCTCACCGTCAAGGGCGAGAAGAAGTACGACGACAAGACCGAGGGCGAGAACTTCTACCGCCGTGAGATCCGCTACGGCGCCTTTTCCCGCTCCATCCCGCTCCCAGCGGCCGTGGACCAGGACAAGGCGGAGGCGGCATTCGCGGACGGCGTCCTGACGGTTACGTTGCCGAAGTCGGCAGAGGCGAAGCCGAAGCAGATTAAGATCAAGTCTTCATAATCTCGCTTCCGATGCAAGAGGCCGGGCCTGGCAGCCCGGCTTCTTTTTATCCTGTGCTATCCTGCCAGCGTGACCGATCTCCCCCTCGACGATCCCGTCGTCGCCTCGCTTCTCGAGGGCCCCAATCTCGCCCGCCTCGCCTATTCCGGCCTCGACGGCCGGCCGCGCGTCGTCCCGATCTGGTTCGCAGTCCTCGACGGCGATATCGTCATGGTCACCGGCCCCAAGGCGTCAAAGGTCCGAGCACTCGAGGCCGATAACGCCGTTGCCTTAACGATCGATGACGCGCGCCCTCCGTACAA
This sequence comes from Chloroflexota bacterium, assembly GCA_005882715.1. Taxonomy (GTDB): domain Bacteria; phylum Chloroflexota; class Dehalococcoidia; order SM23-28-2; family RBG-16-64-32; genus CF-163. The sequence continues at coordinate 3,553 of VBEI01000116.1, forward strand.
GGTCTTGCTTGTCGAGGGCAATGCGTCCCTCGAGCCCATCGAAGGGATCGCCCCTGAATATGAAGGGATCGCCCGCCGCTATCTCGGCGCTGTCGCGGACGCTTATCTGTCGCAGCTCAAGATTAAGCGCCAGGTACGCATCCGCGTCCACCCCCGCTCCCATAGAATCTTCGACTTCATCAAGCGCTATCCGAAAAGCCTTCGCTAGGGCCATCACCTTCGAACGTGGCCCAGCGACTTCAGGCGCCGTCGATGGACTTAGTGAACTCGAGCAAGTACCATCCTTCCCCCCGAATCCAACTAACCTCGACGTTCTCCGCGTGTGCCGGCAAATGCCTGACGGGCGGCGGCGCCGCGTACGCCGGTTGTAACTTCAGCATCTGACGGTTGATCCATCTGGCAGGCCGATCGTACGGTAAGCCCGGGTCACATATCACGACCTTGCCCCCGGGTCGCGTCACGCGTGCCATCTCCGCAATCGCCGCTCGCTTATTGGGAAGCTCCGCGAGCCCTCCGTGATGGAAGACCGCATCAAACGAGCCGTCGGTGAAGGGCAGCTTCGCCGCGTCTCCTAAAAGGAGACTTGCTTGGTCGCTCTTTCTGCGCAGCTTGTTACGGCAACGCCGCAGCATCCGCGCCGATATATCCACTCCTGCCACGAGCCCCGCTTGCCCCACGGCCTCGCTTAATAATGGAAGGTTTGTACCCGTTCCGCAGCTGACCTCGAGCACTCGCATACCCGGCGCCAGCCCCAGCTGGTCCACAGCTTTCCGGCGCTCGGCTGAGTCGGACGCGCCCCTGAGGCGCGCGGCGAGCCAGTTAGTGGCGTCATAGAATGGCGCCCACCAGTCGTAGAAATCCCGCGTCCGTCGCACCTCTTCGGCGTCCGGCCGTTTCTGCATTCTCATGGCTATTTGGTTAGTAAGACAGGGCGTAGCTGATAATCGTTAACTCTTGGCCTTCATCCACGTCAGCGCCCCGCGTCCCGAAGCGTTCTTACGCCCTCTAACCGCGCGGTAGGCCCAGCCCTCGGATCGCTGCGACGCCGCGCATCACCTCGCTGGTGCCGCCGGCGATCGTCTCGGCCACGCTCAACTGGTGATAGCGCTCCATGCGACCCTTTAGCTGCGCGTGCTTGCTCTTCGGGTGCAGCTGGCCGTACATGCCTAGCAGCTCGATCCCGCTGCGCGCCAATCGCTGGCCGAGCTCTGTTGAATAAAGCTTCGCGATCGTCGCTTCATAGTTCGGGATCTTGCCCGCCTGCTGCATCGACCCCACACGGTACGACAGAAACTGGGCGACATCGATCTCGATGCCGACTTCCACGAGCCGGTGCCGTATCTCCGGCTTCGCGTCCACATACGAGGTCTGCTGACGCGCAAACGAGAGCAGCTGCTCCCAAAGGCGCCTCGCCCGCGCTGATCCCGCAATCGATGAGCGCTCGAAGTCGAGGGCCACCGCGAGCTGGTACCAACCCATGTTCTCCTGGCCGACGAGCATGTCGGCCGGGACGCGCACGTCTTCGAAGAACACCTCGTTGAAGCCGTGCTGCCCCGCCATGTTGATGAGCGGCCGAATCGTGATGCCCGGAGAGTCCATAGGGACGAGGAACATGCTGATGCCTTTGTGCTTCGGCGCCTCGGGGTCAGTGCGCGCCGCTAGCCAGCCCCAGTTGGAGCGGTGGGCGCCCGACGTCCAGATCTTCTGGCCGTTGATGACCCACTCGTCGCCGTCGCGTACGGCCCGGGTTTGGAGGGCGGCCAAGTCAGAGCCCGCGCCCGGCTCGGAGTAGAGGGTGCACCAGGTGTCCTCGAGGTTCGTGATCCGCGGCATGAACCGCTTCTTCTGCTCCTCTGTGCCGTAGATCATCAGCGATGGGCCCACCCAGGCGACGCCCATGTTGAATCCCGTAGGCGCGCCGGAGTAAGCCATCTCCTCGTTGTAGACCATTTGCGTCATCACCGAAGCGCCTGCTCCGCCGTACTCCTTCGGCCACGGCAGCGCGATCCACCCTCTGTCCGCCAGCTTCTTCTGGAACTGCTTGGCGAAGTCGCCCTGGGCGGCCATTCCCATCTCGCTCTCGGCGTCGAACTGCTCGTCCCAACCGGACGGCAGCTCCCTGCGGAGGAACTCCTTTACCTCGGTGCGGAAGGTCTCTTCTTCGTCGCTGAATCGGAAGTCCATGGCTAGTTCCTTTCGTGTTGATCCTGACGCGTGGGCGTTGCGGGCGGGTCTCCACCCACCTTTCCACCCCACATCAAAGACCCGCCCCTACGAATTGGCATGAAGCGAAAGTCCATTCGTCCTCGTATCTCTGTCTCCTGGCTCCTGGCTCCTCGGCTGATCGAAGGTCAGTACCTGCGAGTATATCCTCGTCTGCGTAACCTGACCCCAGAACCAGAACTTGTCCGGTCCCTCCAACGGCGACGAGTAGTTGTACACGAGGTACTGGCGCTCGTTGAGCGGTACCAACGCCGGGAAGCAGGTGTCTCCTCGGGATGGCAGGTCGAATATTCGTTTCACGCGCAGCGTCTCCTTGTTGATGCGCCAGAGCGACGTCCGCTTACGCGACAGCCAGTACAGTATCTGGTAAGCAAACCGCTTCCGCGGCGCTGACAGAAACGGCCAGCGTTGATCATAATGGCCGTTGCCCCGCAGGTGGCGGCGGCCGAGAATGTAGATCTCGTCCGCGTGCTTGAAAACGAGCGGCGAATCGTACTTGCGGGGGTTCAGACGGCACCGCCAGTCCGTTATGTCGTCCGCGGGCGCACGGCAGATAAGCGAACCGTAGCCGTCGCCGCCGCCTTCATTACGGATCACCGCGTAGAGCGTTCCGTCATCGGCGATCTCGAAGTCGCATTCAGAGCCGCCGCCCCGGTAGACCGCCGGGCGAGCGCTGTTGACCGGCGTCCACCGATATCCATCGGTTGTCGTCAGCAACTCGACGCCGAGCTCTTCATCGGTATTCGCGTACTGGTTGGCGCCGCCGCTGTACGCGGTCATGTAGGGCACCCCGTTCACGACCTTCGTCCGCCAGACGACATAGCCGGGTGGCGAAATCTCCACCGGCTCTGTCCACATGCCGTCCGGCCTGCGCTCGCAGGCGAAGATTCCATTTGGCTCGAACTTCCACGTTGTCCTCCCCGCCTCGAAGAAGTAGAGGAAGAGCCGGCCGTTCCACGACAGTAGCCGAGGCTCCCGCATGTCACGCCCGCGCTTGATTTTCGCCTCGAGCTGCCAGTTCTCCCCGTCGTCGTCGCTTGCCATGACGTAGAACCGGCAGGCCGGGTGCGCGAAGTGCGTCGGCGCCGAGCGGAATGCGAAGTAGATCCGTCCAGTCAAGATTGTTGTTGGATCGCATGATGCGCGCCTCGGGCGGCATCCCCGGACCAGGCACGACCTGCCGCAGATCAGAGAGCGTGACGCCCGGCGCCTGCGCGACGACTTCGCCCACTGAGACGGTATCCTGCTTTACTGCGGTTCTCGCCATCTGTTATTCCCCCGTGATCTTTCCCTCAACGATTCGTCGCGCGATGTCCCGGAAGACTTCATACTCCTGAGCGCCGACAACGCTGAACTTCTCTTCGAATACAACCGTGGGAACACCAGTGATCCCAACGGCGCGGCTCCAATCGATCTCCCCCTGGACTGGCGTCGCGAACCGTTCGCCCTCGAGAGCCGCACGCAGCTCGGCCGCATCGAGACCGCATTCGGCGCAGATGCGACATAGCACATCGATGTCACCGATATTCTCCACGTCCTCCCAGTACGCTCGGAAG
>VBEI01000117.1 GCA_005882715.1 Chloroflexota bacterium
TTTCACAATCCCAGTCGCCTGGCTTCCACCCCGGACCATAACGGAGCATTCATCGAGCGCGTCACTGCGCCGAGATGCTCCTACGGCCCCGTAACCGTGGCCTGATCGACGGTCGGCGTGGCCGGCGCATAGAGGCGCCGCGCGCGGACGGCGTCACGCCGGCCGTAGCGGGCAAGCGCCCGCTGGAATTCCGCGAGGCGCTCCTGGCCCCAGAGGAGATACTCGCGCCAGACGTCGCGGCCGCCGACGTTCACGCGGTTGGTCGAGAAGCTCGCCCACTCGAGGGCGGCGTATGCGGCTGCGCCGCCGGCGATGACGTCCTCGAAGCGCGCGGGCACGGTCGAGCCGCTGCCGTCGATCGTGTGGAGCTTCGTCCAGAAGACGTTCACGCTTTCGGCCGCTGCCGGCATGCGGTCGGTGAGCAGCGTGAGTGTCGAGAGCCAGACCGAGAAGCGGACGTACGAGGGCGGATACTCGCCGGCCGGGTACTCGACGGCCTCAATGGCGACGAGGTCGGTCAGCGCCGCGATCGATAGCTCGCGGCTGCCCGCCGTCGTCGTCAGAGTCGTCTTCGCCTCCAGCGGGACGGCGAGGCTGAACTCGCGCGCAGTGCGTTGAATGTGGCGGTCGAGTTCGCCGTCCGTCCAGCGATAGTTGGCGGAGTCTTTTGTGAAAGACAAAACGAAGCCCCCGGAGCGAATCCATTCGGGAAATGGAACCCGGGGCCGGGACCGCCGGGGATGGCTGCTCCTTGTCCCGCGACCGCCTGACCGACTACGCCGCCCGACGGCGGCCAGTCAATGTTAGCGCTCCCAATGCCGGTGACGTAATCGCCCACAATGTGCTGGCCGTGAACGGCGACGTCGAGAGTGCCGGAGCAAGTGGGATCAGCCGCAGAGGCGGCATTGGGGCCGCCGAGAGCGAAAATCGCCAGAAGCAGGCCCGCGCCGGCGGCGAATACGGTCACCGTCAACAGTGTTGATGGCATCTTTTTCTCCCCTTCGATAGCCCTGACTAGGGTATGACTCGTTCGATAAAGCAGAGTTTGCGCTGGCCGCGAGTTATTGTCAAGTGCCGGCGCAAGAGTGCGACCTCGCGTAGGCGGCAACGCCGTCCGCGCGCCGTTTGTACGCGCCGGCGGCGCCGTTCGGACCAGACGGCGGTCACGGGGCCGCCCTAGTTCTATCGCCGCTCGGCTAGGGCGAAGACTCGTCCGCGATAGATCTCCCGCTGCAGCGTCACCGTCATCTCGCTCAGCATCGCCGCTGTTGCAACTTCACCCATCTCCCGGCGCAGTGCCTGTTGGGCCTCGATAACCCCGCCGTAGGCCGCGAGAAGCCGCTGGTGCCAGTGCGGAGTCTGTTCGTAGGTGAGCACTCGAAAGCTCGCCTCCTTTAGGAGCGGGCGGTAGTCGTCCACGGGGTCCTCGCCGATAATCGGAAGGTCGCGGCTGCGTTCCGGGTCCAGCTCGAACGCGAAGAACGCCAGCCTGCCACCGGGTCGCACGAGGCGGGCGAACTCGCGGATCGCGGCGCGCTTGTCGGGGGCGTACTGTAGGGCGTCGACGCTCATCGCAGCATCCATCGACGCGGTCTTCAGGCCGGTCTCCGCGAAGCTGCCGGACTGAAACCACGCAACCGAGTTCAGCCCTGCGGCCTCTGCCCGCTCGGCCGCCCGTGCGACCGCTACTCTGGAGAAGTCAACACCCACAAGCCGAGCGCCCGTTTCCCGCGCGACCCATAGTCCCGGCCCGCCCATCCCGCAGGCGAGGTCCGCGAACGTCGACCCCTCGGAGAGCCGCAGTGCGCCGGCCAAGTGCCGGAGGTCCTCAAGCGTGATGAAGCTAATGTGAGAGAAGGCATCGGGATAGTCCTGGCCCGCTGCGTGCTCCTTCCAGAGGCTGAGGAAGGTAGGGCTGCGCGGCATCACCTCGTAGACGGCGTCGTACCCTTGGGCGACGACCGATGGTTGGCTCATTGAGCCCTGATTATAGCGGGCGGCCATTCCGTGTGAAGGCGACCGCCGCGTAGAAAACACGGCGGTCGCCTCGCATTTATTCGATTATCGTTCGTGGCGCGGCCTTAATCGTCCTCGTGGTGGCCGTTGCCGTCGCCGTTGTCGCCGTCTGAGTGGATCTGGCCGCGGATCTCACCCGCCGGATGGGCAACGGTGTGAACGTTTGCATAGGTCCGCCCCTGGGCCATCGCATCGGCGATCTCCGCGAGGGTGGAGCCGCAGGCCGTGTTCGTGATGTTGGCGTCCGTCGCCGTCGCATCCCCGATCCAGTTGCCGTCCACATCCCAGCCCTTGTCGTGGAACCCGCCCAGGAAGATGATGATCGGCCCGTTCTGGCCCTCAGGCGCGCAGTGGATGTGGGCTTGCTGGACGCGCTGGCCGTTCTCGACGGAGAGATCGAAGTGCAATTCCGTCTTTCCGCGGTTGAACTCGAACTCGGCCTTGCCGCTGGTGTTGGTGCTGACCGGCGGCACCTCCTCGCTGCCGTGCAGGCGGGCCTCGAACTGTGGTCCACCGTGGTCATTGTCCGCGGTGACCGAGCCGGCCACTCCGGGGAGGACGAGCGTTCCGAGAGCGGCGACCGTGAGCACGGCGGCGAGCACTCCGAGCGTGGTCAGATAAGCATTGCGCATGAGGACCTCCTCTCGTGGGGTAAATGCTTGACGCGCGTTATACGACTGATACTAGGGCGCGGTTCTCAGAAAACCGGCCGCCGCGAATAAACAACGTCTCGCAATTCGTGGGCTCGGTGCGGGCTCGCTGGCGCTCGCCCGAAGTGAGAAGAACTGGGGGACACCCCCAGACCCCCGGCCCAGCGGCGCTTATGTTCATTCTGAGCGGCGACACCGGTTGAGCGCGGAACCACGCCTCTTCGCGAAGGAATCTGGCGGAGCGGCAGGACGCGGGCGCGGCGAGAGCTAGGGCCGGAATCCCCCCTTTGAGGATGAGTAGGGACAGCTCCTCGCGTCCTTCCACAGAACCCGGGCGAGCGGAGGCCGAAACGCGAGCGCGCAGTTGTTACGGTTCTGAAATGCCGGCGGCGTAGAGAAACCAGCTCTGCGCGGGCTATAATTCCGGCCAGCCAACCTGCCTTGATAGCAACCTTACCGGAGGTGCGACTTGTTGCGGTATTTTCCCTTATTGCTGCTTGCCTGCGCGCTTGCGCTCATCTCTCTGAGAGCGCCGGCGCCGGCTAACGCGGTGGCGGTCCCCGATTACGTGACGACAGGCGGCTGGTTCACCGAGCCACCGAGCGTCATAAATGACCCCAACAATAAGGTGAACTTCGGAGCCGTGCTTCAGTGCGACGCTCCGTTTGACCAGCCGAACCAGCTGATCGTTCACTACGGCGACCAGGCGGAGTTCAAGCTCGAGACGCTGACCTCAGCCACCTGCACGCTGAACAACCCGAATGACGCGAACTCGGGCGGGCGATACCGGGGCACCGGCACCGGCACCTGCAACGGCGGGCCGGCGACTGCATTGACGATTGGGTTCGACGACGCCGGCCAGGGCAATCCCAATGATAGCGCCCGCTTCACGATCACCAGCACGGTGCCGGGCTGCACGTTCGCAGTCTTCGGGACGACGCTGGAGGGAGGGCAGATCACCCTGCACGCCCACTAGGCCGCATCTGGCGAGCCCCGCCGATTTCGCGGCTCGACCTGAATGACGACCACGGAGCGCGCCCTCCTGCCATGCGCGTGACACCGTGCAGGAGAGGGCGCGCGTCAGATCGCGGTGAGTGCCATTTGCCTCTTAGAAATCGCATGCTGATTGCCCTACGCTGGGAGTCACGATGCGCACACTATCCGCCGGGGTCCTCGCGGCTCAACGAGGTAGCTCGGCCGTCCCGTACCTGAAGGTCACAATCTCAGACCGCATCGGCGGCATCCGGAGACTGGCGTTCTCGCGCCTGTACTCCGAAAGCGAGCCGGACAGCTATCACGCGGCAGCCATCCCGGGCGACGGCTCGCTTCTGCGATCGCGCGTGGCAGGCGGTCGCCTCTACTATCAGCGCGTGGCGAACCCGGGCCCGAGCAGCAACTTCGCCTCGTGGACGGACCTCGAGGCGGCAGCGAACGCCGGCGTCGCGCTCTGCGCCGACGGCTCGCGCGCGCTGCTGTTCTTCGTCGACCCCGTTGGGACCATCCTCAAGGTACGCGAGAGCATGGACAACGGCTCGACACTCGGCGCGGCCGTGACTGTCGGCACGGCGTCCGGCGCCGTCGGCTGGCTCGCCGCGGATGTCAAGGCGAACGGCGATGCGCTCCTGATCTACTCCATAGGCGCGACGGTCTTCTCGGTGAAGCGCACGAGCGGCTCGTGGGGCGCGCCCGCTGCGTGGACGAATAGCGCTGCCTCCATATCGGGCCTCGCCTGCTACTACCAGGGCGACTGGAACGCCGCTGTCTGCGGCACGAACGCGGCCGGCGACGCCTTCGCCTGGACGTCCATCTTCGGCGATGGCTTCTCGCAGGCCTCGAATACGTGGTCGCCGCTACGCGAGGTGACCCGCGCCAGCGCCGGCTCAAACGTCAGCTTTCGCGCTCCCTTCCTCTCTCCGCCGGACACCTATCGCCTGACGTTCGTGGAGAAGTACACCGGCAGCGCGGCTTACAACCGGCCCTACCACAGCTACTCGCCGGCGACGGCCGATTTCGCCTCTAACTTCTGGCGCGAGCCCGTGCCGTTCGACCTGACGAGCGACTTCGGCCAGGCAATCGCGTTCAGCGCCACGGCCGCTTGGATAACCACTCCTTCGGGAGTCTGGACGGCCAGCCTTACGGCGCCTCTGCTGGACGTAACGGCCGACGTAGTCGAGGCGGCGATGGACGACCGGCCATTAGGGGGCCGCTGCCGCATCGTATTGCGAAACGATGGCGGGCGCTACGCCACCCTGCCGCCGCAGATCAAAGCCGGAGCGGAGATGCGCGTGAGCCCGGGCTACGTGACGGCCAGCAGCACGCAGGTCTCTGATGGCCCGGCCTACTGGGTCGAGAGCATCGAGAGGCGCTCCTCCAAGGGCGAGGCGACGCTCGTCCTCGAAGCCCGCGACGCCTGGTCGCTGCTCGAGCAATGGGTCGCGCGGCGGCAGTACACATGGGCCGCGGGCGAGCGCAACGTCTTCGGCATTCTGCAGTTCCTCTTCTCGCGAGCAGGGCTCGAGTTTTCCTCTGCCGGTAGCAGCGCCGCCGCGGCGAACCAGTATCCAGCTTTCACCGTCCATCCCGGCGATTCGGGCCTGACCGCCGTGCGACGGCTCCTTGCCACAGTCCCGGATGTAGTCTTCGTGCGCGGCGAGTTCGCGTTCCTGACCGAACCGCTCTCGTCCGAAGCAACGGATTACGCCTACGGAACCCAGACGGGCGCAGCGGACCACGCGCTTCACGCCGGACGTTACGCAGACGATACGCCGCCGTCGAACCGCGCCCAGGTCTTCGGCAACGCGGTGTTCGGCGAGCGGTTCGATTGGGCCGGGGTTCAAGCAGTGTACGACAGGCTGCAACAGGTGGACGATCGCAACCTGACGACCGTGGCCCAGGCGGAGACGCGCGCGGACACCGTATTGCGCACAGCCGCGATCGACGGAATGAGCGGCGAGATCACCGTGCCCGTGAACTGCGGCCAGGAGCTGTACGACGTTATCGAAGTCACGGACGCCGGGGCTGGGCTCTCGGCGGCGCGGCGACGCGTGCTCGCAATAGCGATGCGTTACTCGACGGGAAAGCGGCCGGTGTACGAGCAGCGGATCTCGCTCGCCGCCCCATAAACGGATGCGCTCCTGCCCACCCAGGGAGGTGCCTAAATGTGAGAGGTGGTGTATTCTTTAGCGTTTCGAACGTATAGAACCGGCTTCCCACGCGCGCGGCTCAAGGCGAAACGGAATATTCGGGCGCACCACCCTCGCCATCGCTCAGCATCTTCGTAGGGGCGAGTCACCCGATATGCGGGTCTCCTCCCGTCGAATGACCCGCTCACCCCCTCCCAAATCGGGCTTCTGCAATCATGGCTGGCGCGCCCTTGCAACGCGCGCTACGCCCTACAATGCCCGATTTAGCCACGCTGCGCCCCGCCTCCCTTTTGCACGAAATTACACCTCCAAAATTGAGGCGTGAACGGCGCCAAACGGGTAAAATAGAAGGACATCAAAATAATGCCGGCGGGGGGCGGCAAACTCGTTGTCTCGGACTGTCCTCATCTCTATATCGGTGGTCGCTATCGGGTTGACGCTCGCGGTAGGGGCGTGGGCCTCGATCACGGTCAACGAGCCGACCACTCGCACTCAGGCGGTCCGGCCTTCCCCTCTCGCCACGGTCGTTAGGGGCCGCGTCGCGAGCGTGCAGGTTTTTCCCGGAGCAAAGCCTGTTCGAACACTTCCGCCCACACCGGCGCCGCCCACCCCGGCGCCCACTCCCGTGCCTACTCCACCGCCGACACCCGAACCAACACCGCTGCCCACGCCGATCCCAACTCCACCACCGCCACCGACGCCCGAGCCGACTCCCGCGCCAACTCCCCAACCAACGCCGGTCCCGCCACCTCCTCTGGTCAGTCCGGGCCTCGTCTTGACGAAAGAGCAGTTCCTAGCCGGGCGACTGGTAATCCCGCAGATCGGCGTGAATGCTCCCTTCGAAGAGAAGAGCGTCGACGGCAGTGGGGTGATGCAGGAACCGAGCGGTAGGGAAGTGGTTGCCTGGTACGGCTTCGAGCCACTGCCAAACCAGGGCGGGAACGTATTCCTGGCCGGGCATCTCCAGCTTGGCGGCTCCCCGGCGGTGTTCTCGAACCTACAGAGCCTTCAGCCCGGGGACCGCGTGATCATAACCACCGCAGGCGCCGACTTTTACTATTCCGTGATCAGCGAGGATATCGAGACCAAGGCCGACTCGCTGCACGCCGTAATCGACCCGGTGAACCTGGAGACGGTGACCTTGATGACCTGCGCGGGCACCTACATCCCTTCGACGGGTGACTACACGGACCGCTGGATCGTGCGCGCGGTGCGTATCAATTAGCTGATCCTGGCAACCGCCCTATCGACGTGATGGGTGACATATACTCGTTGACGGCACGATGCTCCGATGGAGATGATAGAACGGGCGTTCTAATGCCACAGGTTTTTCGTATTCACGAGTTCGCTCTAGAAGAGACGCGCGATGAAATTAGGGTTTCAGTGCGGTGCAGTTGCGAACCGTACGGCTCCTCATTGATGCAAGTGTTTGCCAGATGCTTCCCGGAGGCAAGTGTCCACGCGGGTCGAAAGACCATTGCAGCGCTCTTTGAAAACCGCGGTGAGTTCGTATTCTCAGGCGAGCTTCCATCGACTGGTGAACTGATCCGGACACTGGATATCATGAAAGAAGCACTGACGGTCCGAGATGCAGCTGACGTGAGCCACTGTTTGGACCTCTATAAACTACCGGACGACGATATTCCCCCCGATGATTGGCCGTACACTGACGTGGGTCATCTGATGTACCGCGCAAAGTACTGGCATAACAGACCGTCCGCAGTGAAGATTGGAAACCGCCTGATCGATTTGATTCGCAGACACCCGGCCATCTCACGTGCCCAAGTCGTCTGTGCCATGCCGACTTCAGGCTCTGGCAAGCACTTTGACTCACCTCGTCTCTGGAGTCATACGATTGCCTCACAGCTTGGCATCCATTCTGTCGACTTGGTAAGGACGAGACCCGTCGTACAACAAAAGGCGATCGGTTCGTTCGAGGAGCGAGCGCGCAATCAGCTGGCCTCGATGGAATGCGACGATTTAGGGGGTGCGACCGCACTGGTCGTCGACGACCTATACATGTCGGGCGAGACTATGAAGGAAGCGGTTCGCGCCCTCTGCATTGCCGGAGCGGCGGACGTATTCGCGCTATGCGCTGTCAAGACAGCCACTGGAACGCAGGGCGGCGTTCATGGACTCATGCCGTTGACACCTGAGAGTGGTTCGAGTTGAAAACATACGACACGGTGAAATTGAACGACCAGGCTTATCCAGCCACCATTGGTCAATTACTGCACGACAGACCGTTATTTGCGATGGGCCGCGTTGATCTCATGCATCAAACAGCGATTGGTATTTGTGGGTCTCGTGACGCTTCTAAGCGAGCACTTCACTGGGCACACCACTTTGGTGGCGAAGCGGCAAGGCAGGGCCTCGTCGTCGTTAGTGGATATGCGCGTGGAGTTGACCGAGAAGCTCACCGTGGTGCCCTTGAGGCCGGAGGCCAAACCATAGCGGTTCTTCCCGAGGGGATACAGCGGTTCTCGCTCGTCAAAGAACTACGGAGTTTAGTTGATTTCGAAAGGAATTTCTTAGCGCTTTCAATGTTCCAACCAGATGCTGTATGGAAGGCGTGGATGGCAATGGAGCGCAATCGCCTAATCGTCGGTCTGTCGATGGCTTTGTTTGTAATCGAGGCTCGTCCCCGTGGCGGGACCATTAACGCGGCTCTCGAATGCGTTCGTCAGAAGAAAAGGCTGTACGCGATCGCGTATCGAAGTGAGTCGGAAAGTGATGTTGGTAATCGCAGGCTGATAGCCGACTCGGCCATCCCACTGAAGCATGTCGGTGAGCTCCAAGATGCGCTGCGGCAGGCGATGAGTGATCCACCAGCCGAAGTTCGGCAACTTGTGCTTAACTTAGTGTGATGCGCTCGGTCTGGACGTTCAAACCACTCGCCGGCCCGCTACCGGTCGCCCTCCCTCGACATCGTCGAGGAACGCCTCGATCTCCGAGAGGAACGTCTCCAAACGCCAGCGCGAGCCGTGACCGCAGTTCTTGCGGANNNGTGGTCACGGAGGGCGCACGGCAGAAAGTCGTCCCACTCGCCGATCATCAGCAGCACAGGCGCCGTGACCTTGCGAATGCGTTCGGTAAGGTCCGGGCGATCCGCTATCGCCCGAGCCGCGCCGATGTAGCCTTCAGGCGTCATGAGCTTGAGGCGCTCGAAGTCCTCCTCGAACGAATATGGGCTCTCGGCGAGATGCGCGTCGTTGGCCCTGGCCCACTCGTGCTGCCGGCGCTGAGTCTCTTCCAAGCCGCGTTCGCGAACGCTGCTTTCGAGGAGCGAGATACCGATCGCCAGCCGCTTCTCCCACTCGGCGGCCGCCTCCCCCTCGCCCGCCGGCGCGCCAGCCTGGGCCGCGTTCCCGCAGGTCGAATCGCAGACCAGCACCGACGCGCACATGGCGGGATAATCGACAGCGAACTGGGCTGTGACCATCCCACCCATCGAAACGCCGCCGATGTGCGCGCGCTCGATTCCTATCGCCTTCAGTAAAGCGGCG
>VBEI01000118.1:0-2774 GCA_005882715.1 Chloroflexota bacterium
GGTGTTGCTCCAGCCGCCGGCGGCTCCTCCCCAATGCGCCACCGTTAGCTCCCCGCCGCTACTTCAACCGCCGCGGGCCCGGTTGTCGGCGCTGCCAGCGCCTCCTCCTGGTCGCGCAGCTCGAGGTCGTAGATCTGGCGGTAGATCCCGTCTCGCCGCAGCAGCTCATCGTGGCGCCCGCGCTCGACGATCTGCCCGTCCTGGAGCACGAGGATCTGGTCTGCCATCTTCACCGTCCGCAGCCGCTGCGCGATAACGAACGTCGTCCGTCCCTCCATCACCCGCTGGAGCGATTGCTGGATCTGGTACTCCGTCTGCGTGTCCACGCTCGACGTCGAGTCGTCGAGGATGAGGATGCGCGGGTCCATGAGCAGCGTCCGGGCAATCGCGATCCGCTGCTTCTGGCCCCCGGACAGCGTGATCCCACGCTCGCCGACCCAGGTGTCATAGCCGTCGGGCAGGCCCATGATGAAATCGTGAATGTGGGCCGCCTTCGCTGCCTCCCGCACTTGCTCGTCGGTCGCGTTGATGGCGCCGTAAGCGATGTTGTCGCGGATTGTCGCAGAGAACAGGAAGACTCTGCCGCAGTGAGGCGAGAGTCGTGTCGCGGATATCGATTCCGTCGATCGTGATGCGGCCACCCGTGACGTCGTAGAAGCGTGGCATGAGGTTCACGACGGTCGTCTTGCCGCTGCCCGTTGGCCCCATGAGCGCGACGATTTGCCCCGGCTTCGCGTCGATATCGATGTGCGACAGCACCGGACTGATTGCGTCGTAGCCAAACGAAACATATTGAAACTGCACGTGGCCCGTCACCGCAGATAGTGGCTTCGCGCCGCGCTTCTCCTCGACAGCTGACTCGGCGTCCAGGATCTCGAAGATGCGCTGCCCGGCGGCGTTGGCGCGGGCGCCGATCATGATCACCCAGCCGAACATTCGCACCGGCATCTGGAGGATGTAGAGGTACAGCAGGAAAGCTGTCAGACCACCGGGCTCCAGGTTGCCGTTGACCACCTCGCGTCCGCCGAACCAGACGGTCGCGGCGATCGCGGCCATCCACAACCCGGACATCAGCGGGGCGTTCGTAGCCTGGATGCGGCTCGAGGCGTAGGAGTCAATGTACACGGCCTCCGCCTCCCGGCTGAACTTCTCGCCCTCGTATTCTTCCCGCCCGAATGCTTTGACCACGCGCGCTCCGGTCAGAGCTTCCTGGAGGACCGTCGCTATCCGCGCCAACCCTTCCTGGATCGCCGTCCACATTGGCCGGAGCTTGAACGCCATGACAGTCGACCGCCAGACAATAAATGGGATGAACGCCCATACAACGAGCGTCAGCTTCCAGTTCGTGATCATCATCAAGGCCAAAGACGCCGCCAGCAGCACCACTATGTAGGCGCCGCGCACAACTCCCATATTTACGAACATGCGGACCGCCTCGACGTCCTGAGTCGCGCGCGACATCAGCTGCCCGGTCTGCTGCTGGTCGTGGTAGGCGTAGGAGAGCCGCTGAAGCCGGTCATAGATGCCGTTGCGAAGGTCATACGCCACGCGCTGGCTTATCCACTCCCCCAGATACGTCTGTCCGTAGGCGAACGCGCCGCGCAGAAGGGCAAAACTCAGTACGCCGAGCGCCGCTACGATAAGGAGGCTTTCTTGCCCGGTCGGTACAGGTTTGCCGTCTACCCGCTGGATATCGAGACCGTAATCGATCCCCCAGCGGATCAGCTGAGGCACGGCCACGATCGAGGCGGCGGCGGCGAGCACGCAGATAGTCGCCACCAGTACTCGCCGCCAGTAGGGACGCAGAAAACTCAGTAAGCGCAGAGAATACATATGTTCAATCAGAGAATCGGTTGTGACAGTTCGATTCTAACCAACCCTCACGCGAACGTAAAGGTGGACGGACCTCACACCTAGTCTCGTTCCTTGCTCCTTGCTTCTCGCTCCTCACATAATCAGCTCGTGCGCATCGCCGTTCGCCGTGCCAGCCGTCCCATGCAGTCCGAGGACATCGGCCAAGTGCTAGAGATCGAACGGGAGTCCTTCCCGACCATGTGGCCGCCCACAGCCTACAAGCGCGAACTAGAACAGAACCGCCTCGCACACTACTTAGTGACCGTCGAACGAAACGGCGAATCGGCGGGGGAGTGGGCTGCGCACGGCGGCGGCTATGGGCACGGTTCAGACCACTACGGCGCCATCGGCCGACTCTTCGGCGAGCTGCGACACATCCTGGGCAATGAAGACGACGAACGCCCGCTTCTACCGGTCAAACAGCGAGCCGAACTCATCACAGGCGTCATTGGCGTCTGGCTGCTGGCTGACGAAGCGCATATCGTAACGATAGCGGTGCGGGAGAGCCATCGCCGCCAGGGCATCGCCGAACTGCTGCTCATCCGTGCGATTGAGCTCGCGCGGGCGAGCGAGCAACAGCTGGTGACGCTGGAATGCCGCGTCGCAAACGCGCCGGCGCTCGCCCTTTACGAGAAATACGGATTCGAGAAGGTCGGACTGCGCCCGCGCTACTACTCGGACAACCACGAGGACGCATACGTCCTCAGCCTGAGCTCGGTCCCGTCCCGGCGGTTCATTGAGCGTTTCCAGGTCCTCAAGGCCGAACATGAGCAGCGCTGGGGCTCCTTCGATGTCGAAGGCTAGTTAGGTGACGCTCGATCCACGCGAGGTAGTGCCCGTTGCGCCCGAGTTCTTTGTGTCCGACGTGGGCGCTGCGATCCGGTTCTATACCGATAAACTCGGCTTCCGCTTGGTGCGAC
>VBEI01000118.1:2805-9064 GCA_005882715.1 Chloroflexota bacterium
TTGCCGTTGTTGAACTCGGTGAGGCGCACATACTCCTTGCCAACGAGAGCCTCTACGCGGGCGGACATCTTAGAGAGCGTGGAGCCGGCGTCGACATCCGCATCATGGTGCAGGACGTCGACGCAATCTACGAACGCTGCGATGAGAACAGCGTGGCAATTATTCACGATATCGCAGACCGTTACTACGGCCTTCGCGACTTCATCATCAGCGACCCGGACGGCTTTCGCTTGCGTTTCGCCGCGCCGCTTCGCTAGGCTGGCAGCGAAATGTCGAGCCCCGCCGAGAAGCTGCGCCGCGAACTTGACGCCGTTCCCGGCCTGCGCGGCCGGGGGCCCGTCTCGTACGACTACGGCAAGTGGGTGGACGGCACGCACCACCTGCTCGTCACGCTCTTCGGCGAGCGCTCGGCCGAGGAGATAGGCTTTCTGGAGATCGTCGGCGAAGGCGCAGAGGCCCGCGGCTGGGGCCTGCCTCTCGCTCCTCAGAACCCCTGGGGCATGCAGGCGCGGCTCGAGCGAGCGGAAGAGTATTTGCGGCGCCTTCTTGCAGCCGTCGAGGCGGCTACCTCCCAGAGTCGCTGACGGTTTCAGGCGCGTCAGACGGCGGCCGGCGCCGCTGACTTTGCTTTTGCCGCGGCGGTCACGAGGTCCGTCGCGATCTCGTATGGCAGGCGCGAGGTGTCGATCGTCAGGTCGTACAGCTTCGGGTCCTCGACTTCGACGTGCCAGAACTTCTTGTAGAAGGCGCAGCGCGCGCGGTCGCTTTCGACTGCTCGCCGCGTCGCCTCCTCGAGCCCGATCGCATCGCGCTCCGCCAGCCTTTGCGCGCGCAGCTGCCGCCGTGCCACGCAGAGCACATGCAGCGCGCCCGGCATATCCGCCAGAATCATCTGGCTGCCGCGACCCAGGATGACGACTTCTCCCCGCGCTGCCAGCTCGCGGATGATGTCGGTCATCGTCTTCAAGTACAGGGAATCGCTTAGCTGCGGCTCCTCCGCCGCCATGTCCGCGTAGCTCCGCGAAAGCACCGCCTCCAGTCCCGTCGCGCCAGTCAGCGGATCGGCGCCAGAAGCGGCGGAGCGCTCGAGCACCGTCCGTAGCAGCGCCGACAGCCGCTCGCGAAAGCTGCCACGCCGCTCGTCATGCTCGGCGACGGTGCCGACCGGTACCCCGCAGCGCTGAGCCGCCTCCACCATGAGCTGCTGGTCGACGAAAGGGATCCCGAGCTCCTCAGCGACACCCTGGCCTATCTCGCGCGCGCGGCTGGCGATATTGCCCGACATCGTTATCACGGGCATATGCTGTTGTCCTCCTTACCCCTAAGAAGCGACACCAGTATTGGCCGTCTCGCAGAGGTCTGTCAAGGGTTGCGCAGGGATACGGGGCAAGGATGGCTAGGCTCTAAATCGCGGTCGACCGTCTACGGAACGATCACCTTCCCGACGACAGGCTTCACGCTCGGGACAAGATTCTCGTGTCTGAACTCGTACTCGCCGGGCGAGTCAAAGCGGATAACCACCGTGCCCTCTTCTCCCGGACCGAGAGTCGGTGGTTTCGGTAACGTAGTCGTCGCTCGTCCCGTATTGCCGGTCCGCACCACTGAAGCCGAGGCCGTGGAAAGGCACGAATGTTTGCTTTTCAAACCGGCTTCTGTTGCTCAGGACTATTGGCAATGGTCTCGCCGGCCTCAACGCTGATGGAAGCAGGAGAAAAATGAGGGCGTGGCGTCGCCGGTGACGTCCATCTCGATAGTGCCTGTCGCCTCCTCCGGCGGTATGACCGTCCGGTCCGGTTTGATCTCCGGCTTGGCGTCTGGTGCCGCAAAGACGATGCGGATGCAGTCGCCGTCCTTCGGAATATAGCGGGAGTCCACCCGCTCAAACGTGGACTCGTCCTTCGCGTCGCAGCTTTGAATCGCGCGCGCAAAGCCGGCGCCCAGGGGATGAATGCCGCTGTCTGCACGTAGGATACGAAGCTCGGCCGCCTTGCCGTCTATCTGCTCGCCGTCCCTGTGAGTTTCCTTTTGGCCGGGGATCTTCAATTCGTCGTCGGTCAGCTTGCCGCCTCCATACTCGAAGAACTTGCGAAGCGACGCGCTCTGTCCTTCGCCTGCCGGGATGAACGGGTGCATGTGGATCACGCCGTCGCCGTGGGTATGCGTTTCCTGCGGCCCGGTGAAACTCGGAATGTTCGGCTGCCGTGTATTGCCGATAAAGATGACGTACGGGGCGTGCCAGTGGTCACCGATCAGCGGCCGGTTACCCTCGGGAATGGGCATCACTGCAGGAATGGTCTGCACACCCGGTCGGTGGCTCGATGTCGCTGGGTTATCGCTCGATGAATCTGCGAGAACGAATGCCGCCGCCACGGAGACGGCGACCAGCGCCGGCATGGCAACGAGAACGAGACGCCGAAGGGTCAGGCTGTCCAACGGCCGGCCCTCGCCTACTGGACGATCAGAGTCCCCGCAAGGAGCGTCGGATTGAAGTCGTCACGGAACGGGTATCTGCCCGGCGCATCGATCTTCCCCGAAGCTTCTCCTGTCGCGCCCGGGTTCACAAAGCCGCTGACCGCGATGTCGTCGTCTGTGCGGAACTGTCCGTCCGGCCCAGCGATGCGTAGGTTATGGACAACCGTCCCCGTATTCGTCAGCGTAATCTGGAAGCTTTTCCCTGCGGCTGCTGTTATCTCCGGCGGGTCGAAGCCGCTGTCGCCGACGTTTAGCGCCAGCGTAACGTCCGCCGGGGCGGGTGTCGGCGTGGCGCCCGCAGCAGGCGTCGCGGTCGGCGCCGGCGTCGCTTCCGCCTGGCCGACCACAACCTTCCCGGTCGCCGGCGCTACTCCCTCCTTGACCGAGGCTTCATCTTTAAACTCGTACTCGCCCGGAGCGTCGAAGCGGATCACTGCAGTTCCCTGCTGCCCCGGGTCGAGCGTGGGTGGGTCGGTCACGAAGTCGTCGCTCGTTCCGTACTGGCGATCGGCGCCGCTGAAGCGAAGCCCATGGAAAGGCGGGTTGTTCTTGTCTTCGACGACGCTCTTATTGCTGAGGGTCACCTTAACGGTCTCCCCGGCCTTCACGTCAATAGACGCCGGTGAGAACGCGGTGCCCGCGCCGGTCCCCGTTACGTCTATCGCGATTTCCCGGGTGGCTTGGTCCGGCGATATGATCGTCCGGTCGGATTGAACGACCGGCTTGACCTCCGGCGCCGCAAATACGATGCGAATGCAGTCGCCGTCCTGCGGGATATAGCGCGAATTGACCCGCTCGAATGCCGATTCATCCTTCGCGTCGCAACTTTGAATGGCGCGCGCAAAATCGCCGCCCAGCGGATGGATCCCACTATCGGCGCGCAGGATACGTAGCTCGGCCGCCTTGCCATCTATCGCATCCCCGTTCTTGTGCGTTTCCTTTTGGCCGGGGACCTTTAACTCATCGTCTGCTAGCTTCCCGCCTCCGTATTCGAAGAACTTCCCCAACGACGAGCCATGTCCCTCACCCGCCGCAATGAACGGATGCATGTGGATCATGCCGTCGCCGTGGGTGTGCGTCTCCTCCGGTCCCGTGAACGTCGGTATGTTCGGCTGCCGGGTGTCTCCAATGTAGATCGCGTAGGCCGCGTGCCAGTGATCGCCGATGTGAGGAGCGGCTGAGGCCTGGCGTGTGTAAAACAGGATTCCTAGAATGCCGAAGACAAGTACGATGATAAACGCGACCGGCGCCCACGCTGGGAAGTGAAACCCCGTGATTCGCTCCCGGAGGCCCATGCTCTTGCCGCCGCCAATGCGGACATCTCGATACGTTCTCGCCTGCCCGCTGCGCCAGAAGTCCATCGGCGATGTGGAGCCAGCGGGCGCAGCAGGTGTCGTCCGCTCGCGACGGCGCGGACGTTCGCTCCCAGGCTCTCCAGACCTCTTCCGCCGGAAACTGAACCGCGAACGGGTAACGCCCGGCCCCGCGCTCTCTTCCGAGCGCTCAACATCGTCCGCTGGCCTTTGTTCTCGTGCCTCTTCGCGCCCGAGTTCACCGCCCTCCGCGCGGCCCCGCCGGCGGCCTCTTCTTCGCTTTCCTCCCTCGGTCAAGTCTTGTTACCTTTCTCCTCGCTGGCGGCCGGACGAGCCCCCAACGGCGTCCGGTACCTCCGGTCCAGCTCGTTCACCTTCTGTACGTTCTCCTCTTCGCTGGCGTCCGCCTCAGCGGAAAACCACGCGTCCAGTATCCCCCCCGCGACTTCTTCGGATGTCCCCGCAAGGCTCATGCAGAGCACGTTCGCCTGATTCCACGCCCGTGCCCCGCGCGCCGTCTCCGCATCGGCGCAGAGCGCGGCGCGGATGCCGGGCACCTTGTTCGCCGCAATCGACACCCCCGTGCCCGTCCAGCAGAAGAGCACGCCTTCGTCAGACTTCCCTTGCGCCACGCGCTCGGCGACCGCCTTCGCCACGTCGGGCCACGGACTCGAATCTCCAGCCGGTGGGCCGAACAGCTCGACGTCGTGCCCGCGGCGTCGCAGCTCAGCCTCGACGAAGTCTGTCAGACGCGACCGTTCGTCGCTGCCGAGGGCGATGCGCAAACTCTAGTACCAGACGAAAGGGAATTGGTGGAATCACCTGAATCTATTATAGGCACCCCTCTTTGATACGCCAATGGAACGACCAGCCGATTGGTTTTCGCTCTACAGGGTTCGTTTGTTTGCATGGTTGTCGGTGTGCGTTTAGAATGTACGCGACGTACATCCCTGAATAGACCAAGCACCCCTCTAGGAGGTCAGTCATGCCCGCGACTCGCCAGACAACTGCTACCACTGACCGGCTGAGCGACGCCATACTCGAGCGCCAGGCCGGCATCTTCGACGTCATTCGCAGTGCCACGGACAGAAATCACCGCTTCACACGCAGCCTCATCGAGAGCGCCCGCCACGGCAACCGCGAGTGGTTGGAGGTCGGCCGCCGCTGGGTCACTCGGCCGACGGACGTCACCGGGATCTACGACGCGATCGCCGACGCCGTCGGCAACGCCCAACAGCGGACCATCGCCCTTTCGCGAGAGTGGTTCGAGGACGTTGTCGAGACGCAGCGCGAAAATCGCCAGCTCCTGCGCCAGGGCATCGGCGACGCCCGAGAAGTCGTAGAGCGCGCCGGCGCCCGCGTCCCGCAGTTCCTGCGCCGCAACCGCCTCGTCGTCTCCCGGGACGGCGACACCGCCTCGCCTAACAAGTCCTCGCCCGACAAGTAAGCACTCTCCCGAACCTTCCCGATCTTGGTCTGACCGCCGTCAGACTGTCGGTTGCCGTGGCCAGCCCACCCGAGTTACAAATGCTGGCGGCTCTACTGCGGGTCATCCCACGCCGACGGCGACAGCTTTGCTGTCGACCAGGTTTCGCTGCATAAAAATACTTGATTTCAGGTATTGACATTCGAGTAAAGTGATCGTATGCTGCCATAAATAGTAAACCTATAGTGTCCCTATTTCCGCCCTGATAATTCAGTAATTCGTCGACGGGGGTGCAGAATGCGCCGATTGCTGTTCGTCCCGATAAAAGTAGGCGCGGGCTTGCTGCTAGTCGTAGCAATAGCAGCTATGATTCTGGCCTTCCTTCTCGGCGAGACCGCCGCCGCCACAGCTACCCTCGTCCCCAATGCCGACAAGGCTAATGCCGGCGCTTGGCAAAACAACTTATCCGTCGCTTGCAGCACAGGCTCGGTCGCCACAACCTGTTCTTCCACGATCGACGAAGATATCGACAGCCCGATTGACACCGACTTTATTCAGAGCGTGAATAATCCTAGCACTTCCCAAACCGTCCAGTTCCAGCTGACTGACTCCCCTGGGGATCTCGTGACTCTCACCGCCCTTACTGTGCGCTTCAGGGCCTCAAAAAATAACGACAACAAGGTCGTGACCGTGAAAGTAGAGGTTCGCAAGGCGGACAATACGTTGGTCGGCTCACCTACCACGGTGACTCTCACACAGGGAGCCACAAACTACAGTTACACCGTACCTTCTCTCGCTTTAAGCGCAACTGACGTTAACGGGCTCTACATTCAGATTGTTCCCAACACGATTAGCGGCGAGAACAATACTAAAGTCGTGGTGCAAACGGTGAACGTGGATATCACCTATAGTCAGCCGACACCCACCGCCACAGCCACCCCGACCGCGACGCTTACCCGGACACCAACGGCAACGCCAACCGCAACGGCCACGCCCACCCCGACACCGACAGCCACACCCACGCCGACGGAGACCGAGACACCAACGC
>VBEI01000119.1:0-6913 GCA_005882715.1 Chloroflexota bacterium
CAGGTCTTGTAGGTGAAGGAGTCGCTGGTGGTCTCGCTGCCGTCGTGGCTGTAGCTGAAGGTGCCGTCGGCGTTGAGGGTCACGCTCCCGTGGGCCGGGTCGCTGAGCTTGGTGGCGGTGAGGGTGTTGCCCTCGGCGTCGGTGTCGTTGGCGAGGACGCTGGCGGCCGTGCTGTCGAGCACGGTGACCGTGCCGCCCTCGGCCACGGTGGCGCTGTCGTTGTTGGCGACCGGCGCGTCGTTGACCGGCGTGACCGTAATCGAGACGGTGGCCGTGGGGCTGCACTTGGGGTCGGCGACTGGTGGCGAGCCCGTCGTGCCGTTGTCGCAGGTCTTGTAGGTGAAGGAGTCGGTGGTGGTCTCGCTGCCGTCGTGGCTGTAGCTGAAGGTGCCGTCGGCGTTGAGGGTCACGCTTCCGTGGGCCGGGTCGCTGAGCTTGGTGGCCGTGAGGGTGTTGCCCTCGGCGTCCGTGTCGTTGGCGAGGACGCTGGCGGCCGTGCTGTCGAGGACTGTGACCGTGCCGCCCTCGGCCACGGTGGCGCTGTCGTTGTTGGCGACCGGCGCGTCGTTGACCGGCGTGACCGTAATCGAGACGGTGGCCGTGGCGCTGCACTTGGGGTCGGCGACTGGCGGCGAGCCCGTCGTGCCGTTGTCACAGGTCTTGTAGGTGAAGGAGTCGCTGGTGGTCTCGCTGCCGTCGTGGCTGTAGCTGAAGGTGCCGTCGGCGTTGAGGGTCACGCTGCCGTGGGCCGGGTCGCTGAGCTTCGTCGCGGTGAGGGTGTTGGCCTCGGCGTCCGTGTCGTTGGCGAGGACGCTGGCGGCGGTGCTGTCGAGCACGGTGACCGTGCCGCCCTCGGCCCCGGTGGCGCTGTCGTTGTTGGCGACCGGCGCGTCGTTGACCGGCGTGACCGTAATCGAGACCGTGGCCGTGTTCGAGTCGAGCGAGCCGTCGTTCGCCTTGTAGGTGAAAGAGTCGGCGCCGTTGTAGTTCACGAATGGCGTGTAAGTGATGTTCTCCGAGCAGTTGCTCGGATTACCGGTGCAGCTCACAGTCCCAATCGAGCCAAGAGTCCCGTGTGCCGGAGGGGTGATGACCGTGAAGGTGAGGGCGTCACCGTCTGGGTCGGAACCCGTAAGGGTGATTACGAGGGGAGTGTCCTCGTTCGTAGACACGGTCTTGGAATCCGCGGTCGGCGCCTGGTTGTTCTGGATCGTGACGGTCGTGGTGGCCGAGCCCGTGTTGGTCGCGGAGTCGGTCAAGCAAATGCGAATCGTGTTGGCGCCGACGCTCAGGTCATTCCCGTCGATCGTCACGTTTGTGGTGTTCGGCGACGTTGAGTATGTCCCGGAGCTGAGTTGCGTGCCGTCAGAGCAGTTCGTGCCGCCCTTGCGGACGCTATACGTCCCGTTCTCGCTCGCGTGCCAAGTGATCGTCGAGCTGCCGGCCGAGTTGATCGTCGATGGGTTCGTCGAATCGATCGTCACTGTCGGCGCGGTCGTATCCTTCGTCACCGTTACGTTCTCGCTCGCGCCCGTGTTCGGCGTGGGGGTGGCCACGTCGGTCACACAAACACGCAGCGTGTTCGAGCCCACGGCCAGATCCGCCGCGGCAATCGACGTGCTCACAGTGTTCGGCGAGGACGAGTAGCTGCCGCTCGCCACCTGCGTCCCGTTCGTGCAATTCGTGCCAGCGAGACGCACTGTGAACGAGCCGTTCTCGGTCGCGTGCCAGGTGATCGTCGCACCGCCGTTCGTGAGAACCGCAAACGGCGAGCTGGAGTCAGTGCCGCCGCTGCCGGTGAGCGAGTCAATCGTCACTGTCGGCGGAGTCGTGTCGCTGTTCACGACGGTCGTCGAGGCCGTCGCAGTGTTGTTGCTGAGGTCGGCGTCGTCTTGAGCGCTCAGGATGGTGACGCTGTTTGTCTCTGTCCCGCTTGCCGAGCTGAGCAGCGTGCCGCCGAAGGTGAACGCACCGCTCGCGCTTGGCGCGACGTTCGCGATGTTCCAGACCAGAGTGCCGCCACCCGGCGTCTGGTTGTCGATGAAGGTGCAGCCGCCGCTGCAGCTGCCGGCGTTGTAGACTACGTCAGCGGGCAACGTGTCCGTGATCTGGACACCTGTCGCGGCGAAGGTGCTCGACAGGTTCTGGTAGGTGATCGTGTAGTTGACGGTTCCATTGGGCGACGCAGTTGCGGTCGCGCTCTTCGTCACCTTGAGGTTCGGGCTACCCGCCGCCACGAGAGGCTTCGAGACCTGGACGTTTCCGAGGGAAGGCGAGCCTCCGAGCGCCAATGAGTTGCCGCCGAAGTTGTGGGCGCCGGCGCGCATCCTCGTGAAGAAGTTCACGGTCCCGGTCGAGCTGGTTATGTTGACGGCGAACTCGTACGTCCAGACGTCGTTTGTCCCGTTGATCTTGAGGAACGGGGCGGTCCCAAACGTGACGCCGCTCGACGGGGTGAACGTGAAGAGATCCTCGAGCCCTGCCGTGACTGTGGCGCCGTTGGTCTTCGCGTGGTCGAAGGTGACATCGATGGTCTGCGGGCCCGAAGTGGGGCCACCTGAGAGCCGTACCCGCATCGGGATGCTCTGCAGCTCGGCCCAGCCGGAGACAGCGGTTGCGCTCCACGCGGAGCTACCGAAGCTCTGACCCTCGAGGGTCGCCTGGAAGTTACCGGTCGTCGCGAGAACGTCGAGGACGAACGTGCCCGAGCTATCGGAATATGTTGCGGTCATCCCGTACGTCCCCTTGATCGTCTGCGAGCCTCCGACCGTTGCGTTGTAGGTGACGGAGCAGCTGCTGCTGTTGGCGGTCGGCGAGCTGAGCGTACAGCTCGGGGGCGTGAAGCTGCCGCCGGCCGGGTTGGAGAAGGTGACGGTGCCGGTAGGAGCAGAAGCGATGCCTGCGGGGTGGGTGTCGGTGACGGTCGCAGTGCAGGACGTGCTCGCGCCCTGGGTCACTTGAGCCGGTGAACAGCTGATGCTCGTGCTCGTGCTGCGGGTAACATTGAGGACGAGGGGTGACGCCGTGTTGTCGCTGCCGTTGTGGATCGTGCTGCCAGCATAGCTGGCGGTGATATTCTGGGTAGTCCCGGCTGAGGCCGTGTTCGGTGTATAGGTGACGGAGCAGTTGCTGGAGCTCGAGGTGACTCCGGCTAGCGAGCAGCTCGTCGTGCCGAACACCCCTGCGCCCGAGCTGGCGAAAATCACCGTGCCGGTGGGGGCCGAAGCGCCCGTGCCTGATGTATCGCTTACTGTGGCAGTGCAGGTGGTCGGCTGGCCTCCGGTCGCTGGCGAGGCGCAGCTCACCGTGGTGCTCGAATCGCGCTTGTTCACCGTGACAGAGGCTGTACCGCTGCTCGCCAGGTGCGTGCTGCTGCCGCCGTAACTGCCGGTGATCGTGTGGGTCGTGCTGGCGGCATTCGGCGGAGTGTAGGTCACTGAACAGCTACCACTCGCCAGCGTACAGGTTGTGCTGCTGAAGCTCCCGGTGCCGGAGGTGGAGAAGGTCACGGTGCCCGTGGGCGTAGAAGCGCCCGAGCCCGCCGTGTCGCTGACAGAGGCGGTGCAGGTCGTCGCCACCCCGGCGAGTACAGTGGTCGGACTGCACGATACCGTGGTGCTCGTGCTGCGCTTGTTCACGGTCACGGCGAACGTCCCGCTGCTCGAGGTGTGCGTAATGCTCCCACCGTAGTTACCGGTGATCGTGTGGGTCGCACTGGCCGCATTCGTGGGCGTGTAGCTCACCGAGCAGGTGCTGCTCCTAGAAGTAGCGCTTGTCAGCGTGCACGGGCTGCCGCTGAAGCTGCCGGTGGAGGATGTGGAGAACGTTACGGTGCCGCTGGGAGCGGAAGCGGTGCCTGCGGGGTGGGTGTCGGTGACCGTGGCGGTGCAGGTCGTCGCTACTCCCGCGAGGACGGTGCTTGGGCTACAGGTCACGGTGGTGCTCGTGCCCCGCGTTGCGTTCAGGGCAAAGGACGAAGCCGTGTTGTCGCTGCTGTTGTGTATGGCGCTGCCGCCGTGACTCGCCGTGATGTTATGGGTGCCGTTGGCCGCGACGTCCGGTGTATAGCTGACAGAGCACGTGCTGGTGCTGCCGCTCCC
The DNA here is from genome assembly GCA_005882715.1 of Chloroflexota bacterium. GTDB lineage: Bacteria > Chloroflexota > Dehalococcoidia > SM23-28-2 > RBG-16-64-32 > CF-163. Next base: position 4,101 of record VBEI01000119.1, read on the forward strand.
GGACAGTGTGCACGGGTTGCCACTGAAGCTCCCTGTGCTGGAGGTGGAGAAGGTGACCGTGCCGGTTGGTGCGGAGGCGCCGGTTCCCGATGTGTCGGTCAGGGAGGCCGTGCAGGTGCTGGCCTGGCCGGCTATAACGGGCGAGCCACAGCTCACAGATGTGGTGGTATTTCGCTTATTGACGGTCAGAGCGAACGGCGAAGCTGTGTTGTTGCTGATGTTATGAATGGTGCTGCCACCGAAGGCGGCGGTGATGTTGTGAGTCGCTGAGGCAGCGTCGGTTGGGGTGTAAGTGACCGAGCAGCTGCCGCTCGCCAGTGTGCACGTCGTGCTGCTGAAGCTGCCGTTGCCGGTGTGCGAGAAAGTGATCGTCCCGGCAGGAGTGGAGGCGCCAGCGCCGGAGGCATCGCTGACTGTCGCGGTACAGGTCGAACCAACTCCTGCAAGAACCGTGCTCGGCAGGCAGCTGACCGAGGTGCTCGAGCTTCTCTTGCTGACTGTTACGTTGAATGTGCCGGAGCTGCCTGCATACCCGCTGCTCCCGCCCTCGCCGCTGTAGGTTCCGGTGATCGTGTGGGTTGTGCTGGCGGCGTTCGTCGGTGTGTATGTCGCAAGACAGGTGGCGGTGGTGGAGTTGACGGTCGTCAGGGTGCAGGGGCTGCCGCTAAACGTGCCGCTTCCACTGCTGGTGAAGGCTACTGTCCCCGTAGGAGTGTGGCCCGCGCCGCCGGTGACCGTGGCCGTGCAAGTTGTGGCCACTCCCGCCAGGACGCTGCTTGGACTACAGCTCACACTTGTGCTCGAAGTGGGCTTTGCGCCGGCGACGTAAGGTCCGCCCTCGCCAGCCGGGGGAGCGCCGGTCGGGATGACCTCGATGGTTGACGTGTCCGCAATGGCGAGCGCCAGGTTCACGCGGCCGTTGCCGGTCTCTTCCTGGGTTCCTGCCGGATCAGCGTTACGGGCGAGACGGCCAACGATAGCGCCGTTGGTCGCGGAAGGGTCGTTCGCCTGGAGAAGCGCCGCCGCGCCCGCCACAAAAGCGGACGAGGCGGAGGTTCCGCTGATTGAGGTGGTCCCGGAGCTCACGGCGTCGGCAGTGATGTCGACTCCGGGCGCGGCGATGAAGGTGTTCGCGCCGTAGTTGCTGCCGGACCAGAGGCTGTCGCTCGAATCGGTGGCGGAGACACCCATAACCTTTGCGTCGCCCGCGGGGTAGGTGGCGGCTGCCGAGCTGTCGTTTCCGGTCGCCGCAACCAGCACCGCGCCCTTGGACCAGGCGTATTCGATAGCGTCCTGGAGGTTCTGGCTGAAGCCGGGGTTACTGAATCCCATCAGGATCACATTGGCGTTGTGGTCGGCCGCCCAGACGACGCCGCTGATGATGTCGCCATCCTGGCCGGCACCAGTCGAGTCGAGGACCTGAACCGGCATGATGCTCGCGCCGGAGTAAGCGACGCCGGCGATGCCTTGGCCGTTATCGGTGCTAGCCGCAGCGATGCTTCCCAGCCACGTGCCATGCCCGTTTGGGTCGCTGTTCGGGTCCGACCCCGTAAACGCGGAATAGCCGGGAACGAGTCTACCCGCCAGATCTGGCTGGCTGCTGTCGACCCCGGTGTCTAGGACTGCGATCGTCGCTGAGCCGGCAGGCGACACGGTTCCATAGACCGAGTCCCAGCCGATCTTGGGCAGCGCCCATTGATCGGGATACGCAGCATCTGAAGGCGCGGCGCCTGCAGAGCGGATCTTTTCTCGCTCAACGGACGATGTCAGCGGGTCCGACTGATAATTCTTGATGGTTTGATCTAGGGTGTCGCCGGATGTCTCAATCGTGTGCAGGTGGAGTGCGGCAACAGAAGCGGTCTCCGTCCCCCCGTTGCGGGCGATGACAGCCTGCTGTTCGTCGGCGGAGAGACCGTTCGCCAACTTGACGATGAAGGAAGCCGAAGTGAAAACCGCTGGCCGCTCAGGTGCCGAGGTTAGCGCGGCGGGAGCGGATGTGAGTGATGGCGCGGTCGGCGTGTTGTCCCCCCTTGCGACGACGCACGCTGCCGCGAGAACAGCAATCGCTGGAAGAGCAAGGCGCCATTTGACGCCGGCCGTTCGGCGCCCCGCGAGCGAGAAGGCGTCTCGCGCGGAGCGGCTCGTCGACAAGACTTTCCTTATTACCTGGACATTCATGCCAGACCCCTTTATTTACCGGAAGTGCGGTGATTCTTCATGGAGAGCCATCAATTGATCGTTGTTCCCAAGGTTCTTGCGCGCCCGATCTCATTACCGCCAGCACACAAAGTGAGCCGACGACCGAGCCCGTTTCTGCCATCATTACGTACGAAGGTTAATAAGGAGGTTAACCAATCCTGATCAAAGGTTAAGGGACGGTGAAATCGGCACCGCGACAGAGGCAGACGCGGCTGTGGCGTAAACGACGTTAACTGGATCTAGAATCGATGTGCGGCCAGCCATAACAGACTAATTACAGATCACCCTAAATTAAGCGGAATCTTGACCAGCATTTGCTCTCCGTCAACCCGCGCTTCGCCGACGATAGCCTTCGCACGGATATGTTCGGTTTGGGGAAGATCGGGAAGGGCGGCTTGGGTTGGGTTAACAAACAAGACCCGCGCGAAGGTTGGCAGACGCTGAACCTCTTCGTTCTGGCGCTCGCGGAACTTCGCGGATTCGCCGCCATGGCGATTGACCTCGGTCACTTGTTCCAGGACATGCGCAATTCACGGGCTTGCCTTAGGAGGTATTCCAATGAGCCAACACGGCGTTAACAGGCGGCATCCTCAGCGGGGGCGGGCCCTCATCGT
>VBEI01000119.1:6947-7952 GCA_005882715.1 Chloroflexota bacterium
ACACGCCGACCGCGCCATTGGTGTCTGAGCGGCCACCGGTTTTCACCTCGGCTTCTTTCATCGTCAAGCTGGCCGGCGCTGCCTGAGCCGCCGCTCAACCCCGCCGTGGCTGTCCAAAGAGCCAGGGAATGGGGCACCAAGAACGTTGTCAAATCCAGTGAGATCAAGAAGATCGAGGTCCGTACTACCGGCTATCCTAACGACACCCTTACGTTCAGCTCGACGGTCAGTCCAACTGGCTGTTCGCCCGTGTTCTGGGTAATACCAGCGGCAATGTCGGCGCCGACGCCCGCCGCCCGCATCGGTTCGCTTGCGGGCGGGCTTGTCTTTATCGACGGGGGTAACAATCTGCTAGGGAAACGCGTCTTGAATTCTAGCGCGTGAACCTCTCTTCACCGCGCGAAGGATTCACCGAGAACGACCCTGGCCGTCAGGCAAGGGTCGTCTTCGTTTAGTAAATGGGTTGGCGGCCCGTTCGAGCATGCGCTTAAGGAGGCGGAAAAACATCGCCCTTCTTTGGAGCAGGGCGGAGTGCCGATATCGCCTATGTCGGCTCATCGTCAGCCTTCTCGCGAATTAGCGAATAGATGGCTATCGCTCGGGCCGTCGCCTCCGCATGTTCTTCCCGGTCTAATAGGTCGCTGAGGGAATGCGTTGTCAGATAATATTCTCTGAGCCTTAGGTACAGTCCCTGCACCCACTCGGGCTTGATCATCGCCATCACAATCCCTTTCTCAAGACCGGATGCGAAAGCGAGTATGCCCTCCTCTGCCGGATCTTCTCCCAGCTCGTCGGCCAGCTGAATGAAGTAATCTCCGCACCAGATCGAGACAGCCTTATCCCGCAGCCATGCTGGAGGACCATCGGCCGGTGACCGACAATCGGGACAGGCGCAGTTGCTGTCCTCTTCGGGATGCCCTATGCCATCCGCGTTGCCGTTCATCGCTCCTCCGTTGATCATCCACGTGTTCAATACGACTCTCGACGAGCTTAGCGCGCACTGCC
>VBEI01000119.1:8060-10867 GCA_005882715.1 Chloroflexota bacterium
CTTCCAGGCGGCTCGGACGCCCCCCGGGAGGCCCAGCCTCTTCAGATCATGTCGAAGGGATTCGAGAGGCAGCTCGGCGTAGTCCCACCCGTTCTGGACGACGTTAACTGCCAAGGACAATACCTCCCAGACCGTTAACTGGAGCGAGACCTCGCCGCGCATGGCTGCCCTCGCCTCGGTGGTCCTCATGGGTCCTCGAGTATCATCGCAGCTCACGGCAGGTCCAATCTTCCCTCCGCCGTGACCGGACGTCCGGGCCCTCGAAGATTCTGCTGACCAAGGTTTTTGACGACCAAGGCACGTGAGTGAAGGGCTCTTGTGAGCACGCCCGCTCGCTCGAGTTCGCCGTCGGTGACCATGCCGGCTCGCAAGCAGGCTTCTAACTGGGCGACGTCCACTGAGGGTCGCACGCACGCATTCAGGCGGGGGAAAGCGGCCTGCAGCTTCTCGGCATCGTATTCTTTGCGAAAGCGGGGCTCCACCCGAACGATGACTGCCCGAACCTCGTCGACAAAGTGGCCTTCTTCAGTGACCAGGTCGCGTAGGCGGTCCCTGACGTCTTCGAGCCGCTTCTCCAGCGGGCCGAGTTTCTCCTTCAATTCGAGGTACTCGTCCAGGAGCGCAGCCCGTATGTCGACCATCCGAAGCCTCAATGGTTGCAGCGGTTCGTCCACTCTCCTCACCCTTTCATCCATACCATGGATAGATCAGCGGCAACGGCATGCCTCGTCCCTCATGTCTTGCGAACGCCAGCGACTTTACCGCACCCGCGTTGCGCTTGCAGGGCTCGATGCAAAAAGAGTGCTAGGCGGTGCTTACATGGGTGTCCGGGCCCATGACGCAAGTAATCCGAGCACTCGCACTCTCCCCTACGCACGGTATAAAAGCGCAACCCATCCTCAGAAGTCACCCTCCAAACGTCGCTGTCAAGCGGGTAGATTGGTCGTAATAGCACAAGGAAAGCGGCCTTCTCAAGGCGGCTGGTGAGTTGGGGCCGTCGTGCCGCTGCACTCTCCACCAGGAGCCTTAGCTCATCGATGCTGCCAGCCACGCCTGAATTCCTCGCACTCATTCACGCCGCGGACCCGCGCCCCTGCGCCACCGCTCCAGGGCAGCTCGATGAGCCCTCAGAACGCTGGCGCCCATTGCTCGGCGCGGTCGCCAAACACGATCCAGGACGGCTCCACCATTGTGGCGTGTCCATTCCCAATGCCAACACGACTCCCCGGCTCGCGCCGAGACACTGCGTTGGCCGTCACTCAGTCGCACCAGAGCCCGGTACTCGCCGTCACGTTCGACCACGAGGATGGTCCGCCGAAGACTTGCGGCTTTAGATCGAGGCGGATGTCCATCCAGCTGAACTGGAGCGACCTCAATCGCCGGGCGTTCTTCGGCAGTACCGTTTCGGCGCAGCTCCATCTCCCGGGTATATGCGCTCGCTGCCCTATCGCGGTAGCGAGCTCGTGCAACCATCCCGTTGTCCATCAGCCAGGCTAGGCAGTTTTGGCCCACGAAGTAGTAACGGCCGTTAATACTATCCTTTAGCCCAAGGAGCGTCCTCGGTTGCGTCGAACCGCAGGCATCACAGCGGTCGTCTCGGCTGCAGGGAACGGTGTTCGTCAGTCGTCCCAGCCGCTTTCCCTCAGCGAACTCTCTCAGTTTTGTCTCGTAACAGTCGTCCATCTTCGTTTAGTTACATGCTTCCGCAGACAGATCGCCATCCTTTTCGCAGGGACAGTCTTCTGCCGGCACAGGCCGACCTGAGCGTCGACAATAAGGCTTGACCCAAGGGCAATCCCACAAAATGCGCTCAGCGAACGCTGTCGGGTTGTCTGGCTCGATTTCGATAACTGTCGCGGCCTCGCCTAGCGCCTGGTGGATGTCCGAGCGGAAGGCGCTAATCGAATAACGCGGATCCTCCGCCTTTCTGTCCTGGGCGTAGGCGAGCCAACGGCGGGGTTCCGGCGACTCGGTGGCTGCTACGACGTACCAACTTGGCTCTTCGAGAGAGAAAGCGTCAATGTTGACGTTTTCTCTGGCTTGACCGTCACTCGCATCCGGGTTTTCACCTGCAAAGAAAAGCCGCCAGACGAGAGCATATTTCTCAGCCTGACGGACACTGATCTCGAAGCGACGCGCGACAGCCTCAAGTGAACGCGCACCGTACACACTTCGCTGCTGGGCCTCGTGGAGAACGGCGGCCTGAACTCGACGAGTTGGTCATCATCGAGATAAGCGACGAGCGTGGGCGCCTCGCTTAGCGAGCGGTCTATCACATTTAGAAGCTGGAGGAAGCTCGACGGGTTGAAGGTAGGCGATCGCATCCGCCGCATCACCTGCTCTCCCGTCCGCCGATCGATTACCCGGAACATCGATGCAGAGCATTGAAGTTCCCAGCCACCTTCGTGGATGTTGCGGTGGCAGGATCTGCACAATGTGATCAGGTTGTCGTCGGCATTGACCACCGGATCCTTAGACCCGCCCATGCCGCGGCTTTCCACGTGATGCTGATCGAGGTTTCGGTTCGTACCACAGATTTCGCAGTTCATTTCAACCGGACGATCGTATAAGACTAATATCTGATTACCATCTAATTACCTTCTGATTATACGTTGCAAATCAGCAGGATGTCAAGTCCTCCCATTACGTGATTGTCAGCGTGCTGAGCGGCTTGTTAGTATGGCGACGAAGATTCGAGATGGCGACGCTGCGGCAACTGAGAGAAAAGGCGGTATTGACTCAAGCCGAGCTAGCAAGGTTGGCTGACGTGACTCCCTCTACTGTTTCCGACCTCGAGGCCAACAAGC
>VBEI01000159.1 GCA_005882715.1 Chloroflexota bacterium
GAATGGCTCACGGAAGGCCTTCAGAAGCTCGAGAAGCTTGCGTTTTTGAGCGACCGGACGGGCAGGACGATCGGTCAGGCGGCCATTCAGTTCGTGCTCAATTCGCCTGCGGTAGCCTCGGTGCTGCCGAATATCTACGACGCGGAGCAGTTGGCCGAGTTTGTGGGCGCTCCCGATACCCCGGCGCTATCGGAGGATGAACTCGCGAACATCAACGAACTCTACGAACGGAACTTCGGCGTGGCTCCAGTAGCAGCGCGGCAATCGTGACGTCGCTGCCGGGACTGATCGGTCGTATCTCTCGAACCTGCAATGAGCGATAAAACGCGCGATCCCAAAGGCCGGCGACGGGTCGTCAAGTTTTCCTTCTATCGTGTAGATCCCGCCTGGCGAGCGCTTCCTTCAAGCGAGCGCGAATGCGGGACGCGAGCAGTCTCGGACACAGTACAGGCGTTCTCTGACCGCCTCCAAATCCGCAGCTACAGCCTCGTTGGCACGCGTGGCGACGCCGATCTTCTGCTCTGGCAGATCGGCGACGAGCTGGAGGATATCCAGCAGCTCGCAAGCTTCATCAACGGGACACCGATGGGCCCATACTTGACGATGCCCTATTCCTACCTGGCCATGACCCGCCCTTCGATCTATGTCAGCCGTGAGGAGGGCCGGGGTGAGCGATTGGAATTGCATCCCGGAGACTCGAAGTACTTGTTCGTCTATCCTTTCGTCAAGACCCGAGAGTGGTACCAACTGTCGCTCGACCAGCGGCAGAAGATGATGGACGAACACATTCGTATCGGGCGTAAATATCCCTCCGTTAAGCTCAACACGACGTACTCCTTCGGCCTCGACGACCAGGAGTTTGTCGTCTCCTTTGAGACAGACGAACCAGCTGACTTCCTCGATCTGGTAATGGAGCTCCGCGAGGCCAAGACCAGTCTTTACACCCTGCGGGACACGCCGATCTTCAGCTGCATCGCCATGGGCTTGAAAGAGACGCTTGATTCACTCACCGGCGCACACGAGGAGCGGAGTACTCAAGCGGTCGAGAACGCGTGGCAAAAAGTAGCCGATGCTTCCGCTCTCCCACCCGGCTCCAGCCGCGTCGTCTACTACCGAGGGGACCAGGTCGCGATATTCAATGTGGGCGGAGAGATCCGCGCCATTAGCAACCGGTGCTCGCACGCCAATGGGTCACTCGCCGAGGGGACCGTCGAGGATGGCTCCGTGATCTGTCCTTCCCATCGGTCGCGCTTCGACTTAACCACTGGGGAGCCTCTCGAAGGCCCGGCGGCCCGTCCGCTGCGAACATACAGCGTTCGCCTTGAGCACGACGTTGTATTATTGGGGCCGTCCACCGCCTGAACCGCGGCCAACATAACCGCCACCTGCTCCGTCTACCTAAACGCATTGCAGATGAGACTTCCGTTCGGGCCGATAGTTGCCGCCGTGGCCGTTCTGCTCCTCGCGTCCTGCGGCGGCGGCGAACAGGAACCGGTTCGCTCAGCAACGCCCTCGCCGCGTCCTGCGCGGCCTGTGACGGTCGAGATGAAGACCGTCGAGACAGAGACTCCCCCTGCTGAGCCGCCGCCGGCGGAGGAGTTTGTCGAAGCGCACTACCATCACAACGAAGGGCCGCCCGCGATCGTGTCCGCGGAACCAGAGGCAGGCCCCGCGGCTCCAGCCGCGCCCGCCGCCGCCCCTCCGCCGGATAGGCCGATCGCCGAACTCCTCCATCCGCCTCCGTACACCGTTTTCGTCGACGCCGGTCACGGCGCGCTCGACTCCGGCGCTGGCAACGGCGACCTCCTGGAGAAAGATGTCAACGTCGATGTCGCTACTCGCCTCGCTCCCCTTCTCGGCGGCTCCGGATACAACGTGTACTTGTCTCGCTGGGGGGACTACACGCTGACGCCGTTCCCGGTTAACACCTACCAGAACCGCCGGGATGAGATCCAGGCCCGCGTCGATGTGGCCAACAGCGTCCACGCAGACATACTCGTCTCGATCCATTTCAACGGCGGGCCGACGAGCGCCCGCGGCCTCGAGGTTTACTACAATCCGGACCGCTCGTTCGGCCAGTACAACTGGACGCTGGCAGACCTCACGCGCCAGGGTCTCGTCAGTCACATACGCAGTGCGGGTTACGACGTGCCCGACCGCGGGGTCAAGAACGATGCCGGCGTTTGCTGCAACCCGGCCAACCCTCACTCGTGGATTCTCGGGACAAATGATGGCTTCCGGCCGAGCATGATGCCCGGCATCATCGGGGAAGCGATGTTCGTTTCGAACGACTTCGAAGCGCAGCAGCTCTGGCGGCCGGAAATGCGGCAGGCCATCGCTGAGGGCTACAAGGCGGGCATTGATGCCTACTTCGGTTGGCTTCTGCCCCAGGTGCCGCCGCCACCGCCCACGCCGACACCAGCGCCGACCCCTGAGCCGACACCTGAGCCCACGGCGTCGCCCACGGACACCCCTGCGCCGACTCCTTCGCCTCCAACGTTGACACCCAGTTCATCGCCATCCCCGTCGCCTTCGCCACCTACCGACACGCCCACGCCCACTGCGCGGCGCTGGCCGGGTCCTTCGCCCGGCTCAACCTAAGGTGCTGCTGTCTAATGATTGAGAAACCTGGTCCAAGCAGTTGCTGCGCAGCAGTTGCTCCGAGCAGGACGATAACGGTCGGCCGAAGTAGCTGAATTTCGGCCTCCAGCCAGGGCTTGCATGCCGCCATCTGGCGGGCGTTCGGCTTCTTGTGGACGCGCTTTTGCCGCGAGTCTCGCGCCAGTTGAAGTGCTTGACCGCGTTGGTCACATTCCCAATAGCTAGTGCGTGGCGCCCCCGGCAGGACTCGAACCCGCAACCTCCTGATCCGAAGTCAGGCGCTCTGTCCAATTGAGCTACGGGGGCGCGTTTCGAGTATAGCATCGCCCTTTATAGCGCTCGGGTTTCCCTAGCATCGCTCTGGCCTCTATCCTCTTGGTGGACTCCGTGTTCGAGGGAAAGCCTATGGTTACGACTATCGAACCTGAAGACGTAGACCCCGCCGACCGCATTGAAGAGCTCCTCAGCGGCGATAACGTCGAGGGCGCCGCCGAGCTACTAGCGGACATGCATCCGGCCGATCAGGCGGACCTCTACGACCGACTCGACGACGCCGAGCGCGAGACGATGCTCGCACTGCTCTCCACTGAGGCGCGCGCCCAACTGCTCGAGCACCTCGACGAAGAGACCCTCGAGGAGATTGCTCAGCGCCTGCCTCGCGTAGAGCTGCCCCGCGTGCTCGACCTAACGAAAAACGACATCGCGGCCGACGCGCTGCGCATGTTGCCGCCCGCCGAGGCCGCCCTCGCGCTGGCCCAGATGAAGACCGCTTCCGAAGTAACGCCGCTCCTGATCCACCCGGACGAGAGCGCCGGCGGCCTCATGACTCGCGGGTTCGTCGCGCTGCATAAGGACATGACCGTCGGCGAGGCAATGACCCTACTGCGGGCCCGCAAGCCACTCGCCGAAGAGGCGTATTACCTATACGTTCTCGACGCGCGAAACCGCCTCGAAGGCGTTGTGAACCTGCGGCAACTTATAGTCGCCGAACGTGACGTGCGGATCGAAGACGTAATGACCCGCGACGTCGTGTCCGTGCGGCCCGACACCGACCAGGAGGAAGCCGCCCACCTCCTCCAGCACTACCGTCTACGCGCCCTTCCCGTCGTCGACGAATCCGGCGTGCTCAGCGGAATCATTACTGCCGATGACATCATCGACGTGATTCAAGAAGAGGCGACCGAAGATATGTACAGGATGGCCGGCGTTGGCGTCAAAGAATGGGCTTTCAGCCCGCTCCGCGAATCGGTCATACGCCGCGTGCCTTGGCTCAGCTTCAACATGGCTTGGGCGTTTGCGGGCGCGGCGGTGATAAGCCTGTTCGAAGGGACAATCCAGAAAGTAGCCGCTTTAGCCATATTTATGCCCATGATTGCCGGGCAGGCGGGTAACGCGGGGATCCAGACGGCAACAATCATGGTGCGTTCCATGGCACTCGGAGAAGTCAAAGTCTCGGATATTGCGCGGGTCCTAGCCAAGGAGTTGACGCTTGGTGCGATCAAAGGAGCAATCTTCGGGTCTGTTCTAGGCCTGATCGCGTGGGTATGGAAAGGGAATGAAGTCCTTGGCCTGGTTGCCGGGGTGGCGCTTTTCTGCAATATGCTCGTTGCAGCGACAGCCGGCGTCCTCATTCCAATGACACTGCGTCGGCTTGGATTCGACCCTGCTACGATCGCCGGTGTGTTTGACACCATGCTGACGGACCTCATGGGCTTCCTGATTTATCTGGGCCTCGCGACTCTGCTCGTCGATCAGTTGACCTAGAGCGCGGGGTTGTTTGTGGTAACGAGGCGCGATTCTTGACCGCCTCGAGGTCGCATGCTACGCTTCCGATTGGCCCCGGAGACGGGGCTGTTTTTCCCGCTGGCTGCGGGAGGGCCAGGTGGTGGGCGTAGCGTAGCGGTTAACGCGCCAGGTTGTGGCCCTGGAGATCACGGGTTCAAATCCCGTCGTCCACCCCAAATCATCCTTTTCTGCTTCGGGCTTCTCCACTTACACTGGTCTTATGACTGTGTCAGCGCTTGTGTGCGAACGATGCGGCGCCCCGGTGTTCACCGGGGCTGCTTTTTGTCAAAACTGCGGCGCCTCATTGGGTGTCACGCGGGCGCAGACGGACAGGATGCCATGGACACCTGCTGATGTCGCCAAAGCGATAGGGATCGTAGTTGCCGTGCTGATCGGGACTTCGATTCCGGCCAGCATCATAGCCCTTGTGATCGCGGGAAAAGAGGACATCGAAAAGGATGCTCTGGCTCTCACTGTAGCGCTCGCTGCCAGCGTATTCCTCGAAATCGGCCTTCTCTGGACCGCCATCCACTTCAGCGTTAACAAGTATGGCCTGCCCTGGTCATCGCTCGGAATCCGCCGGCCGCTACGAGGAGGGTTTTGGTTCACCGGCGGCTTAGCCTTCCTCCTTGTGATCGCGGGGCTCACAGTCAGCTATGCCTACTTCGGGGCGCTCGCACAAGTCGGAATCGAGCCGGACACCGAGATTAAAGAGACATTTCAGAACGCCGGGCCCCTGATCGTTCTCGCGATGCTCTCCCTTCTCTTCGCGCCATTTGCCGAGGAGATCTTCTTCCGTGGCTTTGTGTTTGGCGGTCTGCGTGGTCGCTGGGGGATAGCGTGGGCCGCGTTGGCCAGCGGCGCGTTATTTGCGCTTGCCCATATCGGCAACCCAGGCACGATCTACCTTTTGCCTCCTGTCGCCGCTATCGGAGCTCTCTTCGCTCTGGGCTATGCCTATTCAGGGTCGATCTTCACCAGCCTGCTGGCGCATTTTCTGTTCAACTTATTTGCCCTCGGCGCCGGCATCGCCCAATATTCATGAGTGCGCAACCCAGGTACGCGCCGGCGCACGGCCGAATCGAATCAGCCTTCGCTCGTATGAAGGCCGAAAACCGCACCGGGTTCGTCGCGTTCCTGACCGTGGGCTACCCAGACGTTGAATCGACGCTGCGTTTCGTGCCCGCCCTCATCGAGGGTGGCGCGGACCTAATCGAGCTCGGCGTGCCATTCTCTGATCCGCTTGCTGAGGGACCGACAATCCAGCACTCGTCGTATCACGCTCTTCAGCAGGGCGTCACTCCTCGGGTGTGCTTAGACGTCGTCGCGAAGCTTCGGCAGCTGAGAGTCGAGGCCCCGCTTGTCCCGATGGGCTACTACAACCCGATGCTCGCCTACGGGCTGGAATCATTCGTGAGCGATGCCGCCTCTGCCGGCGTCGACGGCCTGATCGTTGTAGACCTGCCGCCCGAGGAGTCGACGCCGGTGCGGGAGGCTTGCCTCGCCAACGACGTTCGCCTGATCTACCTCCTTGCCCCAACCAGCACGGAGCAGCGGATCAAGCTCGTTGCCTCCATGGCGGCCGGGTTCATCTACTGCGTCAGTGTCACAGGGGTCACCGGCGCACGGGACGAGCTTGCGCCCGGGCTCGAGCGCTTTGTCGACCGCGTCCGAGCCCAAACACACTTGCCAATCGCGGTAGGATTTGGTATATCTCAGGCTGAGCATTTCCAGGCAGTCGGACAGATAGCTGACGCGGCCGTGATCGGAAGTGCGATCATCGACGAGATCGACAAGAGCGATCCGTCACAGCAAGCAGCGAGGTTGAGAGAATATGCGGAGGTGGTCACCGGCCAGCGTAGAGCAGCCACTTAAGGCCGCTCGGGTCCTCGCCCACGGCGAGGATCCCGTCGGCCGTGTCTATTGTGGCGGCTCTCAGGCCGGCGTTTTTGGCTCACGCTGACCGTCCGGTCCGGCCAGTGAGTTCGGCGTGCTGACCCGGGGCGTGAGAGGGGCCACCACTGTAGAGGCAAACTCCCCCGAATCCATCCTCGAAGCGACTAAAGAGCTCCTCGCCGCGATGCTGAAGGTTAATGACGTCGACGTAGAATACGTCGCCTCGGCCTTCTTCACCGTAACCCCTGATCTGAACGCTGAATTCCCCGCCATCGCGGCCAGAGACATGGGCTGGAGCAGTGTCGCGCTCCTCTGCGGG
>VBEI01000001.1 GCA_005882715.1 Chloroflexota bacterium
TGCGCCAGCGCCCGCGCAACGACTACACGCTGGCGCTCGCCGCCTGAGAGCTCGTCCACGCGCCGCTCTGCTAGCTGCCACGTCCCTGTGCGCTCCATTGCCGCTCTGGCTGCATCAAAGTCGCGCGCACCCTCGTTCTCTAGCAGCTTGAGGTGCGGCGTCCGCCCCATTAGTACACACTCCAGGGCTGTGAATGCTTCGGGGAGCAGCGGCTCCTGAGGCACCACGGCCACGCGCCGCGCGATCTCCGCCTGCGCAAGCGAGCCTACCTCGTCGCCGCATATCTGAACTTCGCCGCTGACCGGCTTCACAACCTTCGTCACAGCTCGAATCAGCGTCGTCTTGCCGCAGCCATTGGGTCCGACGAGGCCGACGAGCTCGCCCGCCGCGAGGGCGAGGGAAAGATCACGCAAGGCGACGAGAGACCGCTTACCGGAATTATAGGCGACCGTAAGCGCGCGGACAGCGAGCCGAGCGTTGCTCACGGGCATTTCGTTTCTGCGTTCTTCGGTTTTCGCGCTACGAGATATTCGGGGTTCCATATTCCGGGAGTTAAAGTGCTATAGTACGCGAGCGCCGCAACAGGTATAGAAAGAACGGCACCCCGCAAAACGCCGTGATGATCCCGACCGGTATTTCCGAAGGCTCATCGATCATTCGAGCGAACAGGTCGGCGCCGATCAAGAAGGCGGCGCCGAGAAGGATGGCCATTGGGAGCAGCGCGCGATTGTCGGGGCCCCAGATGAGCCGAATCGCATGAGGCACGATCAGCCCGACGAAGCCGATCGTCCCGCTCACCGAGACGACCGCAGCAGCCGCCAGCGAGGCCGCTCCTAGCAGCACAACCTTCGTCCGCTCGACGTCGATTCCGACCTGGCGGGCCTGCTGCTCATCCAGGCTCAGTACATTGAGGATCCGCCCGTGGGCAAGGATAACCAGCACCGCGGGTACGGTGTACGGGAGCACCCAGGCCAGCTTTACCCAGGTCGCCGTGTTGAACCCGCCGAGGACGGCGGACATGATAGTCAGCGAGTTGGTCGTGTTCTTCAGCATCAGGTATGCCGTGATCGCAGTCGCCAGCGACGACAGAGCGACACCGGCGAGGATCAGCGTCGTCCCCGGCGCGGCGCCGCCGACGCGCGCCACACCGTACACGATGACCACGGAGGCGAGAGCGCCGGCGAACGCCGCGAGAGGCAGGACGCTCAAGCCATGGGTCGAAACATCCGCGCCAGATACCAAAACGATGGTAGCGCCCAGATTCGCCCCCGTCGCAACGCCGATCAGGTAGGGGTCCGCAAGCGGGTTGCGAAACACCCCCTGGTAGGTCGCCCCGGTGAGCGCCAGGGTGGCGCCGGCCGCGCCGGCGAGGAGAACGCGCGGCAGCCTCACCTCCCAGATGATATTCTGCCACGCGGGCGAAACGCTCGCCGATATGCCTACGCCGGGCAAGTGGGAAGCGAGAATCCGTACCGTCGCCTCTAGCGACACGTTTGCCGGCCCAACCGCCACGCCCAACATGGCGACCGCCAGCAGTATGGCGCAGCCGAGCGTTAGCCGGGGCCAGAACGAACGACGGCCAAGTGGCCTCTCGACCGCCGGACCGGCTTCGACAACACTTGCCTTGCGCGCTCCAGCAACCATTAGGCCTCTACCTTATCTCCCGCCTCGCATTTGTGGCGTCATTGCCCGTACACGAGCTTCTTCAGCGTCTCGAGCGCCTCTATTAGCCTCGGCCCAGGGCGGCTCACGATGTCAGGATTGACCGTGTAGATGCGGCCGTCCTTCACCGCCGGTATTGCGTCCCAACCCGGCCGCGCGGACACGGTCTGCGCGCTCTCGCCAGCATCCTCGTCCGCGAGGATGATCACATCCGGCGCCGCCTGGATGATCGCCTCTTGCGTCAGCTGCGGGAAAGCCTGCCCCGTCGGGGCTGCGATATTTCGTACGCCAAGGATCTTATACAAGTCGTCCACGAAGCTCCCGGGGCCCGCCGTAAAGAAGGTGTTGTCGACCTCGTGGTAGACGGAGATCTCCTTTCCTCCCGCAACCGAGTCCTTGATCTCCTTGATGCGCCGCTGCATAGCGTCGGCGTAAGCCTCGGCCTCGTCGCTGTGACCGGTCACCCGTCCCACTAAACGCATCTGGTCGAGTGCTCCATCCACCGATTCCGGAATACCGACCAATATGGATTTCACACCGACATTGCTAAGCGCTTGCTGGAGCTGGGCATTCGGAAAGGCCAGAAGCACAAGATCGGGCTGCAGGGCCGTAATCGCCTCCACGCTCGGCGTGAACGAATCGACGTGCTCGAGCGCTGCCGCCGCCTTCGGACAGTCCGAGAACTTGTCCCCCGCAAGCAACTGTCCGCCAGCCCCGATCGCGTACAGCACCTCCACGTGGGCAGCCGAGAGCGATATGATCTTCGAGGGCGGCGCCGCGAACGATAATGTTGCGCCAGTATCGTCTTTTTCGCTTAGCGGGAACGCAGACGCATCGGGCTTCGTCGCCGGGTAGGCCGCGTTGCAGTCGAACGCCGCGAACGGGCTCGCCGCCACAGACGCTTGCGTCCGGACTGCTGTCTGCGTAGCTCCTCCACTCCCCTCATCGTTTCCACCACACCCCAGCACCATCACCATCGCCGCCACGAGCAGCGACATCACCCACAATCGGGTGTACTTCATCCGATGCACCTCCTGGCCGTTTTGGCCGCTAACAGAGGTGGCACAGCGGCGCTCGAAACAGAACGCCCCTGCCTCGGTTGGCAGGGGCTTCGCGTTTTCTTGCGCCGGACCCGCGCCTTTCCTCGAAGGCTGGCTCGCTGGGACGCAGGCAGGCGACCTGGCTCCCCCGGTGCGGTAGCTAGTGATTAGTGAACAGTGGTTAGTGAATAGCCTGGGAACAGCCTACTCACTATTCACTGTTCACTCCCGCCCGGGGATACAGTTGCGGGACAGCGCCGTCCTTTTACCGGCTTCGCTCTTAGCTCCTGCCCTCGCGACGGCGACAGGACCGCCGCCGGAGGGTCGCGGAGCACCCGCGTCCTCTCTATTCGATTTTCGCCCGCAATATATCAGTAGCCCATCAGGCCGTCAACGCCAACGAACGCGCCCGCTTCTTGCTTCTAGCTCCCGGCTCCTCCACGATACGGCCATGGACACCGGCCTCGAAGGTAAGGCGGCGCTGGTCGGCGGCGCCAGCCGCGGCATCGGGCGCGCGATCGCGCTGGGGCTCGCCCGCGAAGGCGCGAGCGTCGCCCTGTGCGCGCGCAATCAAGAGACGCTCGACAAGGCGCGAGACGATATCCGGAATGAGACGGGCGCGGAGGTGAAGGTCGTGTCGCTCATCTGCGACATGGCCCGCCACGACGACATCAAGGCCGCCGTTGCCGCCGCCGTCGAGGCACTCGGCGGCCTCGATATCATCGTCAACAACGCCGGCGGCCCGCCCACCGGCACCTTCGAAACGCTGGATGAGAATTACTGGCAGCACGCCATTAACCAGAATCTGCTCTCAGCCGTTCGCACGACGCGCGAGGCCCTTCCGCACCTTCGGCGGTCGGGCTCCGGGCGCGTGATCAACGTAACGTCGGTGGCCGTCAAGCAACCCATCGACGGCCTCATGCTCTCGAACGCCACGCGCCTTGCCGTCGTCGGCTGGGCAAAGACGCTCTCCCGCGAACTCGCCCCACACGGGATCACCGTCAACAATATCTGCCCCGGCAACATCGCCACCGAGCGTCTCATCTCACTCATCGAAGACCGCGCGCGCCGGCAAAAGCAATCGCTAGAGGAAGCCGTCGCGCTCGAGGAGGGCCGCGTCCCGATCGGCTTCCTGGGCGAACCAGACGATGTCGCGAACCTCGCGGTGTTCCTCGCCTCGGACAAAGCCCGCTACATCACCGGCGCGACAATCCAGGTCGACGGTGGTAGCACCACCGCGGTCATGTAAGACCGCCGCCGTCATTCGCTGGTCGGAGCGATCGCGCTAAGCGGGGCGGCCGCGGAAAGTCGGGTCGTTCTTGTTGAGCCAGACGTTCGATGTCCAGTAGCTATTCCCGAACCAGGGGAAGAAGACCGAGTTCTTTACGTACGGCCAGGTTACGATCGCCAGGTACGGCGTCGCGTAGTCCACCCGGGCGTGCGCGCCCTTCTGCATTCCCTCGCCTTCGAGACCCAGGATGTAGCGCTGGATCTGGTACCCGAGCTGCCGCCGCTTCTCGATATCGAACTCCCTCCGCTGGGCGTCCAAAAGCTTGTCGAGGTCCGGGTCGTTCAGCCGGAAGGAATTCTTCGAGCCGGTGCTGTGGAAGTAGGGGTAGACCCAATCATCGAGGTCGATCCAGCCGTTGTCGAAGCCCCAGTACATCGAAGCGAGATCGCAGCTGTCATCCGCCAAAGCCTCGGCGATCCGCGAATAAGCCTGCGAAAGCGTTCTCAGTTTGTCGACCGAAATTCCGAGGTTCTTGTTCATGAACTGCTTCCAGGTGCCGATGAAGTTCGGGATGTAGCTCGGGATGTCAGCGAACCACACCTGCGGCAGCTCCGGGCTCCCGGCCGCGTCGAATAGCTGGCGGGCCTTCTTGATGTCTTCTTCCCGCTCCGCGGAACCCTGCCTGTATCCCGGAGACGCGAGGAGCTCATCCTCCGGTAGCGCCCAGTAGGCAATGGCGCCGCCGATGGGCCCCTGCATCTTCCATTCGCCGCTGCCGATGACGTCCACAATCTGCTGCCGCTCGGTTGCGAGGTGGATGGCCTTCCGGACCCGCACGTCATCGAACGGCTGGCAGAACATCTTGAAACGAGTCCCAATCCAGCCGGATACCCAGAGCTGGAAGAACTTGAGCTCCGGCTTCTCCTCTTTGATCTTGTAGATCCAGTCCGGGTTCTCGATGAAGGTGGCGCCGTCGATCTCCTTACGCCGGAAAAGCGCCTCCAGGCTGGTGTCGTTAAGGCTGCTCCCGGACACTGTGTAGCCATCCAGGTAGGGCCTACCCAGATCGGGCTCACCCCATCCGAACCACTCCGGGTTCTTCACCGCCTTGTATTCGATGCCGAACTTCAGGTCACCCCAGAAGAATGGACCAGTGCCTATCATCCTCTGACCCGGCTCGGGCCCGCGATTCGTGTCCACGGTGTCTAGTGGCTGGCCGCCCGGACCGGGATCGTTGTCGACGATCTCCTTCGGGATAATCATTGCGTTCGTGTCGGCCATGAAGTGATAAAACGGTGCAATCGGCCCCTTGGTCTTAATGTTGATCGTGTAAGGATCCGTCGCCGTGATCGAATCGATAGTCTCGTACTGACTGCGGCGGTAGTAGTAACCCTTCTGAATGCTCTGGGACGCGTTCTTCTGCCGCTCGTAGCTGTAGACAACATCCTCCGCGGTCAACTCTCGCCCTGCCAGCGAGGGAAAGTTGTTGCGGATGGCGTCAGTGCTGTGGAATTTCACGCCCTTGCGCAACTTCACCACGTATTCGGTTGGCGGGTTGCCGATCATCTCCGGCGCGCTCTCCGCCAGGTCCGGCGCGATGTTCTCCCAGGTAGGCTCAGAGTGGCTCTTGTACATGTAGAGCTTGCTGAAGACCGAAGAGAGGTTGGCGTACATCGGCCCGAATTGCGTCTGATGGGGGTCGTGCCTGTCGAGCACCACCGGGTCGAATCCTTGCGAGCGGATAATTCCGCCCCGCATATCGGCAGGACAGGGCTCCACCTCACGGCGGGCGTCGATAATCTTTTCGGCCCCCAGATCGGCTCCCCGATTGACATTGGAGCCCTGCTGCGTGCTGGTGCCGTTGCCGCTATCATCTCCACCGCAGCCAACAACGGCGGCCGCCGCCAGGCCGCTCCCGGTCAGGGCAGCGCCGCTTAACAGCCGCCGGCGGCTAACTCGCCTCCGCCAGAACCGGTTCCAGTAAGTCGGCTCCTCCATCTTCATACTCCTTTCAGCGTCGATCCTCTAAGTCCGGAGCGAACAGTCCCGTTTCTGACGATCCCTGCTTCCCGCCGGTACGGATTCAGGTTCTAGGCCGGCCGCCCGCGAATGGTCGGATTATTCTTGTCGAGCCAGACGTTAGCACTCCAGTAGCTATTGCCAAACCAAGGGAACGCGACGCGGTTCTTGAAGTAGGGCCAGGCCACCGTTGCCGTTCGCGGTGTCGCGTAATCCGTCCGCGCGTGAGCGCCCTTCTGCATTCCGTCGCCCTCGAGGCCCAACAGATAGCGCTGGATCCGGTAGCCGAGCTCTTTGCGTTTCTCATAGTCGAACTCGGTTCGCTGGGCGTCCAAAAGTGTATCAAGGTCCGGGTCCTTCAGCCGGAAGGAATTCTTCGAGCCGGTGCTGTGGAAGTACGGATAGACCCAGTCGTCGAGGTCGATCCAGCCGTTGTCGAAGCCCCAGGTCATTGAGGCTAGGTCACAGCTGTCGTCGGCAATCGCCTCGGCTATGCGCGAGTAAGCCTGCGTGAGCGTGCGGAGCTTGTCTATCGGGATGCCGAGGTTCTGGTTCATGAACTGCTTCCAGGTGCCGACGAAGTTCGGGATATAGCTGGGGATATCAGCGAACCAGATTTGAGGGAATTCCGGGCTTCCCGCCGCCTCGAACAGCTGCCGGGCTTCCGTGACGTCCTTCGTCCGTTCGTCTTTGGTCTGACGGTAGCCGGGCAGCGTCAGGAGCTCGTCATACGGAAGTGCCCAGTACGAGATCGCGTTTCCAACGGGCCCCTGCATCCTCCACTCGCCGCTGCCGATAACGTCCACAACCTGCTGGCGCTCGGTGGCCAGGTGAATGGCTTTGCGGACTCGAACGTCATCGAACGGCTTGCAGAACACCTTGAACCGGCTGTTGATCCAGCCGGAGATCCAGCTGCGGAAGAACTCCAGGTCGGGCTTCTCCCGCTTGATCTTGAAGACCCACTCGGGATTTTCGATGAACCCGGCGGTGTCGACCTCCTTGCGGCGGAACAACGCCTCCAGGCTGGTATCGTTCAGGCTGCTGCCGGAGACTGTGTACCCATCGAGATACGGCCGCTGCAGACCGGGTTCGCCCCAGCCGAACCAGGCCGGGTTACGCAGGGCCTTGTACTCGATGCCAAACTTCAAGTCTCCCCAAAAGAAGGGCCCGGTCCCGATCATCCGCTCCCCGGGTGCCGGCCCGCGGTTCGTGTCGACGGTGTCCAAGGGCAGACCGCCGGGCCCGGGTTCCATGTCCACGATCTCCTTCGGGACTATCATCGCGTTGGTGTCCGCCATAAAGTGATAGAAGGGCGCAATGGGCCCCTTGGTCTTGATCCTGATGGTGTAGTCGTCTACAGCCTGAATCGTGTCTATAGTGCGATATTGACTGGCGCGGTAGTAGTACCCCTTCTGGATGCTGTCGGGGTTACGTTGCCGGTCATAGCTGAAGACCACGTCCTCGGCCTTTAGCTCGCGTCCGGCCAGGTCGGGGAAGTGACTGCGGATCGCGTCCGTGTCGTGGAACTTTACGCCCTTGCGCAGCTTCACGACGTATTCCGTCGGTGGGGTGCCGATCATCTCCGGAGCGCTCTCCGCCAGGTCCGGCACGATGTTTTCCCACGTCGGCTCGGTGTGGCTCTTGTACATGTAGAGCTTGCTGAAGACCGCAGAGAGGTTGGCATACATCGGCCCGAATTGGGTCTGGTGTGGATCATGTCGGTCTAGTACGACGGGATCGAAACCCTGGAAGCGCAACGTTCCACCCCGCATGTCGGCGGGCGCTGGGACTACCTCCCGCCGGGCATCGATGAATTGCGGCACCTGACTTTCGAGGTCTTCGCCGAGGCCGCCTTCTCCGCCCCCGTCAGATTTGGTCTTGTCTGTCCCGCTTTCATCGCCGCCACAGCCGACTACGACCGCGGCAGCCAGACCGCTACCTGTGAGCGCCGCCCCCGTCAGCAACCGCCGGCGGCTGAGCCGTCTACGCCAGAACCGGTTCCAGTAAGTAGGTTCCTCCATCAGGCTCGCGCTCCTTTCAGCCCGCTGTCATTCAATACGTTGCCAAAGCAGAGAAGGTTCGCGGGCGATTATCAACCGACGCGCAGGCGGGGATCAAGAACGTCACGCAGTGCATCCCCCGCGAGGTTGAAGCCGAGTACGGCCAGCGCGATCGCGCCGGCATAAGCAATCACCGGCCACGTATGTGTGTCCACGCCCTCCCGCTGGGCGCGCCCGAGATCGAGTCCCCAGGAGGCGCCCTCCTGTGGAACAAACTGCGGGACGATGAAAGCGAGAGCGGCTTCAGCAAGGATGACTACGCCGAGGCCGGTCGAGAACACGACGATGACGGAGGCCATAATGTTCGGGAGAATGTAGAACGACATCGTCCGGGTGTCGGTAGCCCCAATCACCCTTGCCGCCTCGACGTACTGCTGCTCTCTCGTCGACAGCACGACTCCCCGCACAATTCGCTGGACCTGCGGTATGCCGACAAACCCTAAAGCGAAAGCCACTACCAACAAGCTTGGCTGTGACGTGAAGGGAGTAATCGACAGGATGAGTATCAGCGTGAGCAACGGCGGGAACGACTGTAATGCGTCGAGAAGCCGCTGTACGGCTGTATCGAACCATCCGCGAAAGTAACCGCTGATTACACCGATAACAGTACCAATGGCGGTGGCCAGGGCTAGAGCCCAGAGCCCGATGAACATCGACCGGCGGGCGCCCCAGACAACGCGCGTCCAGTTGTCCCTGCCGGAACCGTCAGTCCCAAGCCAGTGCTTCGTTGAGGGCGCCGCATCAGTGTTAAGGCGCCCGTTAGCGTTCTTGAAGTTCTGCTCTTCGCCGTAAGGTGCGAGCCACGGCTGGCCGAGCTTGAAGCCAAGGGGAGAGTGCGGCAGCTCCGGCACCCCGAATTCGGCCTTCGGCGTGCCCAGCGTCATCGCGATCATGAAAAGGACGAAGAAGAAGCCAAGCGCCCCGAGTGGCTTTCGCCGGATAAACTTGAGGACATTCCGAAGTACGCCGGGGCGATGGGGCAGCGCGAACTCCGGCGCTGCCGGACCGATGCTGGGAATAGCCTGTTCTTGCGCCATCTACGTCCGTCAGCTGTAGCGAATTCGCGGGTCTAGCCAGCCATAGGCGATGTCCACCAACAAATTGATGAACACCAGCATTACAGCCACCACCAGCACTATGCCCTGGATTACGGGGAAGTCTCCTTGCAATGCCGCGCTCGTCACAAAAAATCCGATGCCGGGGATGTTGTACTGCGTCTCCAATATCACGTTGCCGCTGATGACCGCGCCAAGAAGAAGTCCGATGACAGTTAGCACCGGGATCATGGCGTTCTTCAACGCATGCCTCACAATGACGACGCGTTCACGAAGCCCCTTAGCCCAAGCGGTCCTGACATAGTCCTGGCGCATTACCTCCAGCATCTGAGAGCGCAAGAAACGCATGAGCACTGCGCCTGTGCCCAGCCCACCGACAAGCGCCGGCCCTGTCACCCGCTGGAGATTCTTCACCGGGTCCTCCCAGATGTCCTTCCAGTCAGACCCGGGTCCCAGCCATTGGTCCAGGCCGGTCCCGCCAGCGTACCTTGTCGTCAAGAGAATCACGAAAACAGCAATGATGAACACGGGTATGCCGAGGAAGAAGATCGCGACAAAGCGGAGGATATAGTCAATCCACTTGTCCTGCCTGATCGCGGAGATTACGCCCACTGGGACGCCAACGAGAAGCGCGACCACGATCTGGAGAAGGCCGAGCTCGATAGACGGAGCCGCGCGCGAGGTGATTTCGTGCAGCACCGGCTTCTTCTCCGAGAACGTCTTGCCAAAGTCAAGTGTCAGCGTGTTCTTCATGAAGTCCACGTACTGCTTGGGAATGCTTTCGTCGAGGCCCAACAGATTCTTCGCGACGTCCTTACATTGCTGGGTATCCTCGCCCTGGTGAAAGCAACCGGCCGCGAATCTGTTCACGACCTGGTTGGAGTCAACACGGAGCGCCGCAAACACCATTGTCGCCACGAGTAATAGCACAACCCCGTTGAGGAGCATGCGGCGAATAATGTATTGCTGCATTTCCTACCCGGGCAGGCTCTTGGGGTACCGTAGAATCTGCAATGGGGCGAGCATCTTGGGCACGTGTCGCCGGCCTCCCGGGGGCGACTGGTGGCTAGAAAATTATCACCGGCGTATTGCCGTGTCAAGGGATCGTTAATATTCGTTACTTATGGTTGATCTTCCTGCGTGTGTTCCGGCTGCATTGACACCCTGCCCCTTTTCACCTACGATAGTTACTGCAATCACAAGTGTGATGCGCCAAATCCGCTTAGGCGGACCGGGGGAGATGAAGTGGGGTGAATCCCCGCCTCTGGCGGGGTAGGGTCAAGGGCCCTTTCGACCCGAACCCGTCAACTAACCCCGGCGGCGGAGGAAAGGGCCGCGCCTAAAAGTGGTGAACGGCCTTTTTTGTCGTGTCTAACTAGGGAGGTGGGCTCGGATGCAGACTGCTCCGCCGCGCAGCTGTCCGCGATGTGAGGGCTCGATGCTATTCGAAGAGGACTGGTACGGCGCCTACAGCACCTGCCTCTCCTGCGGATACGTTTACGAGTTCGGCGCGACTGCTGCCCTAGAGCTCGAAAGCGACGGCACTGGGGACCAACGCCAGCGTCGGCGCCAGCCTTCTCACGGCAAGCTCCGTCTATAAGGACTCGGCTCTTCGCGAGCCGAGTAGGTGAAGGGCCGCGAGCCTCTATCTCTCGCCTTCCGCATCGATTCTTATTCTCTCTATACAGAATATTAACTAATCTTGCGGCGCTGTCCTCTTGCCTCTTCTTCCGCGCGGCTCTTATGCTGAGCTTGCGTGAATACCAACCGTTACGAGCAGTTGACCGTTGAGGGAGGGTTCAAGGGCATGCTCTCTCCAATCAAGGAGAGCCAAGGTGGCGCCTTCTCAGCGCTTCAGCTTCACTTCCTCCGGCGCTTGAGTCGGCTCCTCCTCCTGCGTGTCGAGCAGTCCGGGCAGCTCAATGAAGAGGGTCTCCACCTAATCGATCGCGCCATCTATTCAACCTACTGCGATGCGGTCGACCTCGGGGTAACAGCGGAGGCCCAAAAGCTCCTGCACCGCACTGCTCAGTCATCCGCAGGCTAGACCGGCAAAGATTAGCGCCTGCGGCTAAAGGGCCTAGCCGGGCCCGGCCCCAGTCGGCGGCGCCTGCCGCACGACCGAGTTTCGAAGAACCCCAATCCCGCCGATTTCCACCTCAACGATATCGCCTTCGAGCAGCGTCGGTGTCACCCCAGGGGTGCCCGTGAATAGCAGGTCGCCCGGTTCCAGCGTGCATACATGCGAGGCGAAGGCGATCAGCGCGCCCACGCTGTGCACCAGCGCCACTGTATTCGTCCTCTGCCGCTCTTCGCCGTTTATACGAGTCGTAAGTTCTAGTCCGCCGGGATCGAGCTCTGTGGCGATCACCGGGCCGATGGGCGAGAAGGTATCGGCGCCTTTCGCACGCCACCACTGCAGGTCATCGCGCTGCCAGTGCCGCGCGCTTACATCGTTGCCGCACGTATAGCCAAAGACGTATTCGAGAGCTTCATCCGCGCTGACTCCCCGGCATGCCCGACCGATTACGGCCACGAGCTCGCCTTCGGCGTCCACCCGCCGGGCGCCCTCCGGCAGCACGATCGGCTCATCGTTTCCGATAACGGACGACGATGGCTTCAGAAACAACTGCGGCTCAGGCGGCGCCTCTTCGCTCTTCGTGATTACGCTGGCCCCCGCAGCGTGCGACTGATAGTTCACGGCCGCCGCCAGGATCTTGCCGGGCCGTGGCACAGGCGCGAGAAGGACGGCTTCGGACAGCGGGATCCCGACTTGCGCTTGCAAATGCTCTCCGAAGATGTCGCCTTCCAGCTCATAGATATGCTCGCCCTCAATGACGCCGTACGCTTCGCGAGCGCTATGCCGAAAACGGGCGTAGATCATGCCGGCTAGAAGAGCAGTTGTATCCGGCGGAAGCGCTCGGCGTAGCCGCCTTCGGCATTGCGCCAGAACTCCCGCACGCGTCCAGCCATCTCCTCGAAGTTCTCGAACTGACTTTCATGCTGCCGCAAAGCCTCGAACTTCGTCTCAATCGTCTCCGTGATGTCCACGTCAAAATTCGTTTCGGACGCCGTCCAAAGGTAAAGCTCCTTGACGCTGAACGGCTCCAGACCTTCCTTCAGCAACTCGGGGAAGGTCGGCCGGTTTCGCGCCATCGGGTACACTGCGTCGATCGCGACTTCTCCCGCATGGCGGTGGTCGGGATGGTTCACGAATAGGTTGCGGGCGATCTGGTCTGTGTCGTGAGTGAACACCGCGATCGGTTTGAGTCTTCGTATGTATCTGACGATGTCGCGCATCAACTCTCGGCTGTAGTCGAGTTCCCCATCCACGTAGTCGAGAAAGAAGACTTCCTTCACGCCTAACACCCGCGCAGCCGCGCGCTGTTCCTCCCGCCGCAGCGGCACCAGCTTTTCCGGCGTCATCTCCGGGTCCTCGCTGCCCTTCGAGCCATCGGTACAGATGAGGTAATAGAACTCCCATCCGTTCTTGGACCAGAGAGCAGCCGTGCCCCCTACACCAAATTCTGAGTCGTCAGGGTGCGCCGCAACTACCAGCGCCCGCTTCGGCCCTTCCTCTTCCGGCATTGGCATCCTCACGTCTTCTAGTCCGCTCGCCATCGGGCGGTCATTGTCCGTTCTGGGAATGGGTAGCGTCCGGCATTGTAGCAAATGCCAGCGCGAGATTGACAATCGAACGTATGCTCTCTAAACTTTTGTTCTAAAAGAACAAAGGTTCGGTCGCGATGGGTTGGCCGGGCATGGAGGAAGCGATGAGAGAGCAATCGCCGAAGCAGACGCGAATCCTGGAGTTCATTCGCAGTTTCATCGACAACCACGACTACCCGCCAAGCATCCGGCAAATCCAGGAAGCGTGCGACATCAGCTCAACGTCCGTAGTCGACTACAACTTACGTGCGCTTGAGAAGAGCGGCCAAATCCGTCGCGACCGCGATGTCTCACGAGGAATAGAGCTCGTCGACAAGCGCCCGAGAGTGATATCCGTGCCGATCATCGGTACGATTGCGGCAGGGCAGCCTATCCCTGTCCCTTCCGCCGATACGTGGCAAGATCATGACTCGGACACCATCGACGTAACGCCCGACAAGATCGGCGGCCGCGAAGACGTATACGCCCTTCGGGTAAAGGGCGATTCAATGATCGACGCGCTCGTCAACGACGGAGACATCGTGCTCATGCAGAAGGCCGAAACGGCCCACGACGGCGAAATGGTCGCCGCCTGGCTCAAGGACGAGCAGGAAGCGACTCTCAAGAAGATCTACCGCGAGGGCGACCGCGTCCGCTTGCAACCCGCTAACCGGACCATGGCGCCCATCTACACGGCCGCAGCAAACATTCAAGTGCAGGGTAAGGTCATCCATATTTCCCGCGATAACCCCTGACCGTTTCGCTGTCAGTGCCGTACCCTTTGGAAGTCGGCTGATATAATCGAAAAGAGACGCTCAAACCGCCGCGCTCGGGTTGAAAAGGGGTCCCGCTTGATCGCTCCCATCCTGCGCATAGAAGACCTCTCAGCCGAATTCTTGACGCCTGACGGTACCGTCAAAGCCGTCAACCATGTTTCTTTATCGTTGCGGGAGGGCGGCACACTCGCCCTGACGGGCGAGAGCGGATCGGGCAAAACATCTGTCGCGCTCTGCGCACTCAACCTGCTGCCCCACCCCGGGCGCATCACAGGCGGCCGCATCCTCCTTCACGACCGCGATGTTCTTTCGTTTACGCATGAGCAGCTCCGCCAGGTCCGTGGCCGCGACATCGCAATGGTATTCCAGGACCCGGCAACCGGCCTGAACCCAGTGCTTTCCGTGGGTCAGCAAGTCGAGGAGATAATCACAAATCATCTGGATGTGCCCAGGCGGGAGGCCAAGCGCCGGACGGTCGAAGTGCTCGCCCAGATGGGGCTTCCCGATCCGGAGCAAGTCACTACTCGCTACCCGTTCCAGCTTTCGGGCGGGATGTCCCAGCGAGTAATGATCGCCATCGCAACAGCCCTTAATCCGAAGGTGCTTATTCTCGATGAACCAACATCGGCGCTCGACGTTACAGTGCAGGCAGCCATTCTTCAGGACTTGCGGCGCCTCCAGCAGACTTATGGCACATCGATCCTGCTAATCACCCATGATCTGGGAATCGTCGCGCAGATGGCGGAGGACGTGGCGGTCATGTACGCCGGCTCCGTGGTGGAGTATGCGGACGCGCTGACGTTATTCGACCGGCCCCGCCACCCATACACCTGGTCGCTATTGGCGAGCCGTCCTCGCTGGGACCGAGAGGGTTTCGGCCGCCTGCCGTCTATTCGTGGCACGCCGCCCAGCCTGATTGACCTACCCGACGAATGCCCATTTCTGCCCCGTTGCCCGAAGGCTACCAACGTCTGCCGCACCGAACCGGTGCCTCCGCTCGCGCCGCTAGAAGCAGGACATCTCGCGGCCTGCTACAACCCCATCTACCAGGAGGAACCGGCCAGGGCGGGTGTTCGCACTGACTAAGCCGCCTGAGAAGCGGGAGCAGGCGCAGAGAGGTCGTGGACCACCAGTTCGAGCGATAGTTCCTCCTGATCGATTATCCCCTGCTTGACGTCGTAGTCCGCCTGCGCGATACGGTCCAGCGCCCAAATAACGCGCGGCATCGGGTAGCGAGATACCTGGTCCAGCAACCGCTCGAGAGCGTAGGGATTCTCGATCCGCAGGCGTGCGGCGATGTTTCGCCCGCTTTCACCTCGGTCCACCATCTCGCGCGCTGCCGCTATGCGTCTGTAGCGGTTCTCGATTGTCAGGAGCAGGACCGCAGGCGGCCGGCCCTTCGCCAGGAGATCGTGCAACACTTTCGTAGCTGCCGCCGCTTTGCCATCCGCAACCGCGTCTGCCAGCAGGTAGCCCTCCCGTTCACGGACGTCGGTCACCAGTATCCTTACGTCCGTTTCGCTGATGGCCTTCCCCGAAGCATAGGCCGCGAGCTTGTCCAGCTCGCTCGCCAGCATCCAGGTATCAGTACCGACCAGCTCAGCTAACAACGAGCACGCTCGTCCTTCGATGGTCAAGCCTGTCGTCCGCGCACGCGACTGCACCCAGGCTGCTATCTCCTTTTGCATGGGTAGGGACTTTCGTCGCACGTCGGCCACCGGCTCCAGCGCTTTAAGCAGCTCTCGGTCAATGTTCTCGCCGTCGTCGAGGACCAGCACCGTCTGCTCGGGCATGCGAGGCGCGTAATCCACGAGCGCCCACCACGGGCTGCGCTCGATTGCCGCCTCAGCGGGCTTCCGTTTCGACTGCCTGCCACCGGTCCGTCCGGCTGCCTGGCTTAGTGCGCCTTCGAGGACCACCAGGCGGCGCTCGCCAAACATCGACAAGGTGTCGCAAACGGCGAACACATCCTGCGGTGCAGCCTGCCGCGCATCAAGGCGCGTGGTGTTCGGGGACAGCATCGCATTAACGTCGAGCTCAGCCTTGATCGCACTGAGTGCCTCCGACCGTGAGAACGAGTCCGATCCGTACAAAACGTACATCATCTCGAAGTCGACCTTAGCAGATCGCCGAACCTTCGAGAACCAAGAACTGACAACCGACAACTGAAACCGCACCGGCGCACGCCTGGCGGGAGTGCATGGGAGTCGAAGCCGCAAAGGTGCGTACCGGATTTCCGGGATGTCGACAGTCGAAACGCGGAGCCACCGTAACGCGTCCTGTTATTCGTTACGGATACGGTGGCCAGCATGGCGGCGTGGGTCGCCCTAATAATCATCCTTTCTCTCGTTAGCCGGTTTCTGGGCAAGAAATTTGGATGGCGGGCGCCTACGCGGCCGCAGCCTCCGTCACTGGCTGAGATCACATCGGAGGCCATTGACGAAGAGGCCCTCCTGACACCACGGGTATTTCGCCGGCGGCATTTCCTCCAGACATTTGTCTTTTCGGTGCTCGGGATCGCGATACTCGCTTCGTTCTTCGCGACTCTCGCGCAAGAAGGCTGGGGTCTGCTGACACTGCTGCTCATCGTGGCCGAAATTTTCCTCATCTTCGCCCACGGCACGCCTCTCCTGCTCAGCATGAGCCGTACGCTGACGATCAGTGAAGACGGCTTCGCGGTGCGCGAGTTGGTTTCAAGACGGTCGATGAAGTGGTGGGAGGTGCGGAGATTCACGGTGGTGGACGACCTTACGCGCTTCCGTGCCGAAGGCCTCCACCGTCAATTGACGTACGAGACCTCTGGGTTCCCATCGGAGACGAAGCGCGAGATCTATCGGACGGTGCGCGCGCACCTTGCGAGACATCAACTGCCGCTAGAGGGGTGGAACCAGGGGCCGGCACTGGTCCGCTTTTTCCGCCAGCACGCGCTGGGCCTCATGTTCCTCGGCGTTATCGTCGCCGGCGCGCTTATCGCCGAATCGGAGTTCGACGTTACAGCCGAAAAGCCAGTGCTGGGGTTCACGTGCGCCACGGCGACAAAATACCTGCGCGAACGCCACGGCCTGCCTGACGTACCGGGATGCGTGATACTGCGGGTGAACCTCGAAACCAGCGCCTACCGCGAGAGACTTCAAACAGGCGACATGATAGTGGAATTGGCGGGAACACCTATCACAAGCGAAGAACAGTTGACACGCTACTTCCACTCCCTGGACGACAAGGGCGATGACTTCTCCGTGATCAAGGCGGGAGAGACTCAGCCCACGTCCATCAAGGTAAGGCCGGGGTCGCCGGGGCGAATACCGCTGGCGGACACGGAGTCGGCCTACACGCACTATCTCCGCGCGCGGGACGATCTCGCCCGACGAGAGGCCATCAGAGAGTACACGCTGGCCATCGAGCTCGCTCCTCAATTCGACGCGGCGTACGTTCAGAGGGGCAAAGCGTACGGGGAAAAGAACGGAGACGAGCAGGCGGCCGCTGACCTGGATAAGGCGATCGAACTCGACCCCAAGCTAGCGACGGCGTACCGGGAGAGGGCCACCCTTGATTTGCATCGTGACACCGATGCAACGCAGGCGTATTTGCGCAAGGCGATGGAGTTGGATAACTGCGAGACTGGGTTCAAAGACCACAACTACGACTGCTATATGGACCACCTGCTCGCGGCAAACGCCTACGGCGGCACGGGGGAGTCTGAGGGCTACACGCGGGCAACGGCCGAAGCAATCGAGGCAATAGGCTTCTACCCTGAGATGCCAAATGCACACTACTTGGCGGCGTATTACCTGTGGAATTTAGGTCGCGAGGAGGAGGCCCGTGATTACGCGGCCGCATACATCCAGATAGCCGAGAAGGCTGACGAGCCACCCTGGCACCTGGAGTGGGCGAAGCGGGTGGTCAGCGGTACCAACGCCTACGCCGAACGGATGGATCAGTCCCACGAATATCAGGCCTCGGTCCCGGCGGAGGCTTTTATCACTGAATCTGAGGACGGCGACCTGATACCCGATGGGCCTCCCGTGGTGAACTTCGTGACCTTCGCCGAGGAGCGGACGCTCGAAGAGCCTCCCGGTCGACTGTCGGTGACCTTCGACCGGCCACGCGTATGGGCGTACTTCACGTTCGATAACGCGGCAGGCGTCCAGGACCTGACGTGGGCATGGTCGCAAAACGGGTTCGCGTACGGGGGAGGCCAGCAAACGTGGCCCGGAACAAACAAGGGCACGGCGTGGATCCAGCTGGAGAACCAGCTACCCGGCGAGCCGAGCCAAAACATCCTCACTATCTCGTTCGACTACGAGGAAATTGCGACGGCAACGCTGCACATCGGAGACGACGCCTATGTTGGGCCGCTGCGTTTCTACCGCGATGCGGAGACTCGTGACGAGATACTGTTCTACGACGGCCAGCCGAGCCTCGTGTATGCGATCGCTCAGTATGCGTCCTTCCCTGTTGGCACAACACTTTCCTGGACAGCCGAACGAAACGGCGTCCGCATCGCCTCTGGGTCGTTTGACGCTAACGAGACCGCCCAAACCGTACTCCCGATCGCGCTGCCGGAGGGCCTCGAGCCCGGCGTAATCGACGTTTACGTATTCCTGGGGGGCCAGTTGGCGCGCAAGGGGGTGCTCGTTGTCGCTCCGGCCGCCGCGGTGTCCTCTCCCCCGTTCCAGTCGTTCGCGCTCGGAACCGGGTTCGACCACGAGGAGGGGATATCTCCGACGAAAGCCAAAGAACTGTTCGCCAACGAAGGCGCACTCGGCTATGTCATTGAGAGCGCGAGCCTCGCGCCTGGATCGCTGCTCAGCGTGCGCTGGATGAAGGACGGCAAGCCTTTGGGGCCAGCCCCGGAGGAGATTGGGGAGGACGACCTCTACGCCGGGTACTACGAAGGATATCCCTTCTCGCTCGACGATCCACCTCTCCCTGGCGAATATGAGGTGATCGTGGCAATGGACGGACAGCCTGTGTACGGCAACGTGATTGTCATCAAGTAGTCAGAACACCTTGGCGGGAGTGCATGGGAGTCGAACCCACCCAGGACGGTCCTACCGCCCTACAACGGTTTTGAAGACCGAGAGGCCCACCGGGACCCTTCCACTCCCGCGTCGAATAGGATCGAGGAACCGGTAGCAAGGAGCAAGCAGTCGCTGCGCGCCTAGTCCGGTGAAGCCACGGCCGCGTGACTACTGAACTTGCTGCTGAGGTAATGGTCCGCAGCAATCGCCGCCGTCACGCCGTCGCCGACAGAGCTGGCAACCTGGCGTGCCGAGTTCTGGCGCACGTCGCCGGCCGCGAACAGTCCCGGCTGCTGCGTTCGCATCCACTCATCGACAATGACGTGGCCGCCCGCGTCCATCTTCACAAGCCCCTTCAAGAACCCTGAATTCGGATGCTGGCCGATGAAGATGAACACGGCGCCCACCGGTAGAGTGCTTTCGTCGCCGGTGACAACATCACGCAACCGCAGGGAGGTCACCTGCCCGTCGCCCACGACTGCATCGACTATGGTATTCCAGCGGAATTTCATCTTGGGGTTCGCGAACGCCCGCTCCTGGAGAATTCGACTGGCCCTCAATTCATCGCGCCTGTGTAGGACTGTTACGTTGTCGGCGTAGCGGCTCGTGAATAAGCCCTCGTCCATCGCCGCATCGCCACCGCCGACGACAGCCACGTCCTGGCCTTTGAAAAACGCTGCGTCGCACGTTGCGCAGTACGAGACGCCCTTGCCGGTCAGACGTTCCTCGCCAGTCACGCCCAATCGGTTGTAGTCAGCGCCGCTCGTTACGATCACCGCCTTGGCAATGATGTTCCGCTCTTCCGTCTTGACGATCCACTTCTCGCCTGCGCGCTCCACCGCGGATACGGCGCTGTAGTCCGTCTCCATCCCGTACGACTCGCTCTGCTTGAGCATCGTTTGCGCCAGGTCGAATCCGTTGACGGTCGGCACGCCGGGGTAGTTCTCAACCAGCTCTGTAAGCGCGATCTGGCCGCCGACAACGCCCTTCTCGAGGAGAAGGGTCTTGTGCAGTCCGCGCGCCGCATAGAGTCCGGCCGCTAGGCCGGCCGGCCCGCCACCGATGATTACGATGTCGTACTCTTCGGCCCCTTCAGCGGGGTCGCGTTTGTTGTTTCCTTCTGGGGCCACTGTTAGGAAAGAGCCTTCTCCAAGGAGCGCTTGAGATCACTCTTCGGCCGGAATCCGATCAACTGGTCGACGATCTGGCCGTCCTTGAACACTAACAGAGTCGGGATGCTGCGAATGCCGTACTTGGAAGCTGTCCCGACATTGTCGTCGGTGTTGATCTTATAGAACCGAACCTTGCCGCTGTACTCGTCCGCCAGTTCCTCGACGATCGGAGCTACCATGCGGCAGGGACCGCACCATGGCGCCCAGAAGTCCACCAGCACCGGCAGTTGGCTTTTCAGAACCTCCTGGTCCCACTCGGCGTCATTTACTTCTGCGGGCTTTGCCATCGTTCCTCCTTCAGCATTTGCGGGCCGCGTTGACCCCGGCCTGCGATGATGCTACTATACCCCTGAGGGGTATGTCAATGCAAGAACAGCGGGCACCCGAACAGACGAACGTTGAGACGGAAGCAATCCTCACGCGGCTGCGCCGGATCGAAGGTCAGATCCGCGGCATCCATCGAATGCTCGAAGAGGACCGTGTCTGCGAAGATGTTGTTACGCAGCTGATGGCTGCGCGCAGCAGCCTCGACCAGGCTGGCCTTCTGATCATCGACCATCACATCGACCGCTGCCTCGTCGCCGACCGCCCTTCTGAGGAGGCCCTGCGCAACCTGCGTCAGGCACTCAGGATGTGGTTCCGCTTCGGCGGCCGCAGTCAGGAAAACGGTTAACAAGAACCCTGGGCGCAGAACCCTCCGGTATAATCTCATCAAACATGGTTACCACTGCTGAATCGCCGCCGAAACGCCGCCGGCGCGAAGAGACCCGCCGGCGGCTCATGGACTCCGCCCTCGGCGTCTTTGCTCGCAACGGCTACGAGCGCGCCACCGTCGACGAGATCGTCCGCGAGGCAGGCTTCTCGAAGGGCGCCTTCTACGTACACTTCGAAGCCAAGGAAGACATCTTCTGGGCGATGCTCGAGGAGCGCATCAGCCGCCAACTCTCCGCCTTCCGCGAGGCCGTGGATGCGGACGTACCTGTCGCCAAGAACCTTGAGACGGTCCTGCGCAGCATCTTCGCCCTGAACCGCGAAGACCCGCTCTGGTCCGCGCTCTTCATGGAGTTCGCGGCACACGCGTCACGAGACGCGAAGGTACGCGAACAACTCGCGGCGATGTACCGCAACTGGCGCAGCTTCGCCATCGAGATCCTGAACGCAGGCCGCGAAGCCGGGCTCGTTCGCCGCGACCTCGATGTCGAGTTCATAGCATCGGTGCTCATCGCCGTTGTCGAGGGCACCATGATGCAGGCGCGCCTCGCTGCCGACAGCTTCGACCTGGACTCGGCCATCGAACCGCTTTCACGCCTTCTCGCTGGCTGGCTCGAGCCGTAGGCCGAGCCGCCGCTATTAAGTCGCTTCGACTTCCTCCGTTGAGGAGTCGGCGATGCCCGCCCGCCCGGCCACCGCCCGCGTCGGCGCCGCCTCCCGGATCGCCTCGAGCATCCCCGATTGCGCCGCCTCGCGCGCCATTTTCAGTGCGCTCGAGATCGCCCGCGCGTCACTCCGCCCGTGGCCGATAAACACTAGCCCGTTCACGCCCAAGAGCGGCCCTGCACCGTACTCTCGATAATCGAACTTCTTCCGAAGGGCTGAGAACGCAGGCGTCAACACGAGCCCCGCCGCTGCATACCACGGCCGACTCGTGATCGCATTCCGCAGCTCGTTCATTATCAGGTCCGCCGTGCCCTCCATCGTCTTCACGACCACATTGCCCGTGAACCCGTCCGTCACGATGATATCCGCTCCACCGAGCGGGACGTCGCGGCCCTCCACGTTGCCGATGAAATTGAGCCCGCTCGCTTCGAGCAGCTCGTAAGCTTCCTGCACGACAGCGCTTCCCTTCGATTCCTCCTCGCCGATGTTTAGGAGAGCCACGCTCGGCCTCTCGACCTTCCAGACGTGCTCCATGTAGACCGCCGCCATCTGCGCCCACTGCAGAAGGTACTCCGGCCGCGCGTCGGCATTGGCACCCACATCCAGGAACGCCGTCAGTTTGCCCGCGAACGGCAGCAGACCAACCAGCGACGGTCGCTCGATCCCGCGCACACGCCCCACATGCATGATCGCGCCGGCCATCACCGCGCCGGTGTTTCCAGCCGATACGAAAGCGTCCGCTTCGCGCTGCTTCAGCATGCGCAGCCCAACGACGATCGACGACTGCTTCTTCTGTCGCGCTGCCTGCGCCGGGTGCTCGTCCATGTCGATTACGTCAGGCGCATTGATGACGGTGATCGCATCGGGTCGCGGCGCCAGACGCCCCAACACTCGCTCGATCGCCTCGGTCTGGCCAACCAGCGCGACCCGTACCCCGAGCTGGCGCGCCGCCATTACCGCCCCTTCCACGATGGCCCCCGGCGCATTGTCTCCGCCCATGGCGTCAAGCGCCACGACGGGATCTGAGGCCGTCATCTGGACACCTTCCGAATTCCGGTCCGTGACCTCGGCCTTCTCACTTCGAGCCCGTGAACTCTTCCCGCATCCGCTTCCGCAGCTCATCGTCCAGCAGAACATCGATCGCCGTCATCGCCAGCACTTTCGCTGAATCGATAAGCCCCTGATGCCCCGCCTCGCTCGCGGCGATCTCGCGGAACTCCACGGTATGCACGGGCACGTCGTGGGGAGCAATGGCAATGCTGGGGTGGATCGCCGGAACGATCGTGCTCACATTCCCCATGTCGGTCGAGCCCATCGACCTGTGCGACTCTTGCTCAACCACCTTCCGGCCGAGTGCCTCGACATTCGTTCGATACGCATCCGCCAGTACGCGGTTCGTGCGCATCGCCTTGTAGCGTGACTCCTCCCCCCAGCGATACTTCAATCCGCAGCCGGTCGCGACCGCCGCCCCCTGAAAGCAGCCCAGGACCTTCGGCTTCAGGACTTCGTCCATGTAGTCGTCATCCTCGCTACGGATTAGCAGCTTGGCCGCCGTGTGATGCGGGATAACGTTCACCGCCTGCCCGCCATCCGTGATGATCCCGTGCACCCGCGCCGAGTCGCGAAGCTGTTGCCTCAGCAGGCCGATGTTCGCGAAGGCAGCGACCATGGCGTCGACGGCGTTTATCCCGGCCTCAGGCCGGGCCGCAGCGTGGGCCGCCTTGCCCTCGAATTCGACGTCCAGCTCCAGGCACGCCAGCGCGAACGCCACTGCGGTGTTCCGGTTTCCCGGGTGCACCATCATCGCGCAGTCGAGGCCGTGAAACGCCCCGCGAGCGGCCATGTACACCTTGCCGCCGGCAGCCTCCTCCGCCGGCGTCCCGATCACCATGACCGTCCCTGCGCTATCTTCGAGCAGGGGCTTCAGAGCGATCCCGGCCGCGCATGAAGCCGTCCCGATAATGTTGTGCCCACAGCCGTGTCCCACTCCCGGAAGAGCGTCATACTCGGCGAGCAGGGCGATGCGCGGTTCGCCTGACCCGGCAGTTGCCCGAAACGCCGTCGATATTTCGCAGATTCCTCTCTCAACCACGAAGCCATTAGCCTCCAAGAACTCGCTTAACACCGCCGCCGATTTATGCTCCTCGAAGGCGACCTCAGGGTTGGCGTGGATATTCAGCGAGAGCTCGATGAGCTCCTTGCGCCGCCGGTCGACGTCAGCCGTCACCCGCTGCTTCAGGCGGTTTCGGTCAAGCATGCGATCCATCTTCGTAGGGGCGACCTTCGGGCCGCGGGGCGGGGCGCGGGGGGAGGTCGCCCGAAACCTCGCTAAAGAGAATGCCGCCCGAATACGGATAGTCCTCCATTGCCTCGACGAGTTCTGCACGCACCGGATTCGCAAAGATGTACCGGGCGACGGCCCCGATGTCTTCTTCTCTCCTCAAAACATGATCATGGTAACCCTTTTGCCAAAGAGAGCGGCCAAACATCGTTTTGTAGCGATAGCCAGCTAACTGCTTGAAGAGCTTCATAAAGTCAATTAGATTGCTGCCGTCGCGGCCCTCTACGAGGAGGTGGAAATGGTCCGGCATGAAGCAGTACGCGAGAACGTCGACACCATGACGCCCCGCCGCTTCGGAAAGTGCGTTCCGGCCAATCGTAACGACGTCCTCGTCGCCGAATGAAGCGGCGCGGCGCGCTGTTCCGACTGTGACGCTATAAGCCTGATTTCCCTCGTACACTTGGCGGACGAGGCGGATCGGCTTTCTGGTTGGCAAGCGACCCTTCACATGCAACCCTCGGGCGGGCGACCACCCACACCACGCACCCTCACCCCAAGGTCGCCCCTACATCTCGTCCGGCCCCTGGCTCGTTCCTCCTGTTATACTCTACGCCGCCCATGGACTTGAAGCAGTTCATCCGTGATATCCCCGACTTCCCCCAGCAGGGCATCCTCTTCCGCGATATCACGCCCCTCCTCCAGACCCCTGATGCCTTTAAGTACGTCGTCGACCGGTTCACCGACGAATACCGGCAAGCCGGACTGAACGCCGTCGTCGCCATCGAATCGCGGGGGTTTCTCTTCGGAGCCCCGCTCGCTCGAAGCCTCGGCGTGAGCTTGGTGCCGGTCCGCAAGGCCGGTAAGCTCCCCGCCAAGCACATCAGCGTCGAATACTCGTTGGAGTACGGCACCAGCCAGCTCGACATCCATGAGGACGCACTCAAACGCGGCCAGAAGGCACTTGTTGTCGACGATCTGCTCGCTACTGGCGGCACAGCCAACGCCGCCGCAAAGCTGGTAGAGCTCCTGGGCGCCGAGATCCACGGCATAGCCTTCGTGGTCGAGCTGGCCTTCCTCAAGGGGCGCGAGAGGCTACGGGAATACGATGTCCTTTCGCTGGTCACGTACGAATAATGCGACCCTCACGTAGGGGCGCAGCACGCGCCGAGAATAGAACGGGTCACGCTAAGGACACGAACGGCGAATAGACACAAATCTTCTGAAGCTTGTCGTGCTGCGCCCGTGCGCCTCTTCCCCGAAAACCACGGCCTCGGATTCGCTTGACACCCTATCCGTCGCGGCGCTACCATCGCATCAACAATTGAATAGCAGCGCTCTCATCCAGAGCGGTGGAGGGAACGGCCCTTAGAAGCCCGGCAACCGCTCCGATCCTTCGGAGAACGGTGCCAACTCCGACCCCGATCAGTCGGGGACAGATGAGAGTGACCGAACAGGACTTCTCCACCGCGAGAAGTTTTTTTATGTCCATGGGAGGCGAGTGACACGACGGATAAAGCGTTTGCGCCGATAGAATGGCTGCCGGAGGGGAAGGTACGGTTCCTGGACCAGACCCTGCTCCCAAACGAAGAGCGCTGGATCGAGACGGACGACTACCGGGTCGTCGCCGAAGCGATCCGTCGGTTGCAGATCCGCGGCGCTCCCCTTATCGGAATTGCCGGTGCTTACGGCTTGGCGCTTGCTGCTGCCGCAGGCGAAGACATCCGAGCTGCAGCCGCTGAGCTGCGTTCGACGCGCCCGACGGCGGTCAACCTCTCGTGGGCGCTAGACCGCTGCCTGAGCGCGGTAGAAGGGCGCGCCGGGACCGATTCAGTCCGAGAGCGGCTCACGGCGGAAGCCAGCGCTATCCACGAGGAGGACATCGCGGCGAACCACCGCATCGGTGACTACGGAGCGCACCTGCTCGGCAACGCCAACGACGTCCTTACGCACTGCAACGCGGGGGCCCTCGCAACCGGCGGTTACGGCACGGCGCTCGGCGTCATTCGCACAGCTCATGCGGACGGCCGCGTGCAGCGTGTCTACGTCGACGAGACCCGGCCGCTCCTCCAGGGGTCTCGTCTGACCGCCTGGGAACTCGAGCGCGATGGCATTGCCTGCGCCGTGATCGTCGACAGCGCAGCCGGCTCGTACATGCGTCGCGGCGAAATCGACGCCGTGATCACGGGCGCGGACCGCATTACTGCGAACGGCGATGTCGCCAACAAAATCGGCACCTACTCGCTGGCCGTCCTTGCGCACGAGAACAAAATTCCCTTCTACGTGGCTGCTCCCACCAGCACTGTCGATCTTTCGCTGTCCTCGGGTGAAGACATCCCCATCGAGCAGCGCTCGCCTGACGAGCTTACTCACCTGGGCTCGCGGCGCCTGATCCCGGAGCGAAAGGGCGTCGTTGCCGACAACCCCGCCTTCGACGTTACGCCAAACAGGTACGTCACCGCGATAATCACGGAGAATGGAGTCGCGCGACCTCCTTACATCGAGAGCCTTCAAGGCGTCTGTACACGAGAGGTGCCGGTCCGTGGTTGACAAGTCCGTACGTGCAGCGGTCATCGGCGGGAGCGGCTTCTACCAGATGGACGGCTTGTCAGACGTCGAGGACGTGCGTATCGATACGCCCTTCGGGCTGCCGAGCGACAACCTCGTTATCGGCACGCTGTCAGGCGAGCGAGTTGCGTTTCTGCCGCGGCATGGCGTCGGTCACCGCATCCTCCCCTCCGAGATTCCCGCGCGGGCTAACATCCACGCCCTCAAGCAGCTCGGCGTCGAATTCATCCTCTCCGTCAGCGCCGTGGGCAGCCTGCGCGAGGACATCGAACCCCTTCACATGGTGGTGCCTGACCAACTGATCGATCGCACGCGCGGACGCGCTTCCACCTTCTTCGGCGAGGGGATCGTTGCCCACATCGCCTTCGCCGACCCGTTCTGCCCGGAGCTCCGGACGCTGCTTGCGGAGGCAACGCACGAGGCGGGCGCCACCGTTCACCGCGGCGGCACGCTCGTGGTGATCGAGGGCCCGGCCTTCTCCACCCGCGCCGAGTCCAACCTTTACCGGAGCTGGGGTGCCGACATCATCGGCATGACGGCTCTGCCGGAAGCCAAGCTCGCCCGTGAGGCGGAAATTTGCTACGCCATTCTCGCCTGCTCGACCGATTACGATGTATGGCACGACACGCATGAAGACGTATCGGCTGAAATGATTGTCGCGAACCTGTTGCGCAACGTCCAACTCTCACGCAACGCTGTGAGCCTCGCTCTTCAGAGGCTTCCAGACATTCGCAACTGTGGATGCCCGCATGCCCTCCGCGATGCCATCGTCACCGGGCTGGAACTTGCACCGGAGGAAGTCAAGCGGCGGCTCGCGCCAATAATCGGGACCTACCTACACGAGCGGGTGGCCGGAGCCTAGGTATGACTGCCACTTTGTCCCGTGGGCGCCAGCGCACTCGCGCAATGTACGCGGTCGAGCGTCTCAAAGACCGGGAAGCCATCCGCAATTTGCTTTGGTCCGAGAGAGCCTACGCCGCCTATGCGTTGGCGCAGTTGGACCCGGGTCTGTTCCGGCTTTCGGAATGGTTCGCCGCGTCCGGCCCGGATGGCGCTGGCCTGGTCCTGCACTCCAGGGGTGGACTCGGGCGCGCTCTTTTCGTCCTGGGCCATCCAACCGCTATCGAGGCGGCCCTCAGCCTGCATCCGGGGCCACGCTTCAGCTTCGGGAGCCTGCGCGCCGAGCATCGCCGATCGCTCGAAAGATTCTTCGTCTGTACCCGGCCACAGACGATGCTGCGAATGTCGGTGACAAACCCGGGCTTCAAGCGCGTCGTCGGCGAAGCCGTCCGCCTTACCGGCCGCGATATCGCCGCTATCAATCGCCTTTATGCGACTGAGA
This sequence comes from Chloroflexota bacterium, assembly GCA_005882715.1. GTDB lineage: Bacteria > Chloroflexota > Dehalococcoidia > SM23-28-2 > RBG-16-64-32 > CF-163. The sequence continues at coordinate 27,250 of VBEI01000001.1, forward strand.
GTGGCTCATCGGCATACCACGCTCGCCACATCGACGAGGGCGTCTATTACGGCGTTTCGGTCAACAATCTATTGGTCTCCATCGCCGGTACCCACGTCGTCTCGCCGAGCGAGGGCGTTGCTGTTGTAGGCAATGTATTCACGCATCCTCTCTACCGAGGCCAGGCCCTAGCAACAATAGCCACCAGCGCGGTGACGGCTGACCTCATCGAGCGCTGCCCGCTCGTCGTTCTGACCGTGGAAAGTGAAAACCATCCGGCAGTCGCGGTCTATCACCGTCTTGGCTATGAGACGCAGTGCACCCTGCACGAAACGCCAATCATTCGCAGGGAGCCCGTCGGCGCCCTCAGCCTCTACCGCCGCCTGACCGCCGGATGGCGTGGCCGCAGCGAAGGGAAGGAACTGGTGTCTCGATGACTTCCCGCCAATATGACGCCATTGACGAACTCTTGGCCGCTGAGATCAAACGGCTCCACAAACGGTACCCGAAACTCGGCCACGACGGGCTTCTTGATGCACTGGTCCAGCAGAACATTCACGTTGACCCTCAAGAACTTGCGACGTTCATGGCGCGTCAAGGAATCAAGGCAGAACGCATTTGGCAGCCCTGGAAATGGGTCGGACTTCCGATCTGGTATGGCGGCCGGACCGATTACCGGCCGGCGAGACGATGGAGGTTATGGCGGAAATGACTAAGACCGCAGGCATCGTTTTATATCCGGACTTTGAGGAGCTCGACGCCGTGGGCCCTTACGAGGTCCTCGGCATGCTCGCAAAACTCGATCCCGAGTGGCGAGTTGTGATGATCGCCGATAAAGCCGGCCCCGTGCGTTCCCTCAGCGGCCTGAACGTCGTCGCCGATTACGACTTCGACTATGCGCCGTCGTTGGATGTCATCCTCGTACCCGGCGGGCTGGGCAGCCGGAAGGCGATGGACGACCCGCGGCTTGTGGACTATGTCCGCAAGGCCGGCCAGTCCGCCACCTGGGTGACCTCCGTTTGCACGGGCGCGATGGTCCTGCATCGTGCAGGATTCCTCACCGGCCGACCCGCGACTACACATTGGGGCGCCATCCACGAACTCAAGGCGCTCGGCGATGTGGAGGTGAAAGAGGGCGTTCGCTGGGTGCATGATGGCAACGTGATCACCTCGGCGGGCGTTTCGGCTGGAATCGACATGGCGCTGTACCTCGTGAGCTTGCTTAAGAACGAGCAGATTGCGGCTAGTGTCCAGAAGATGATGGAGTACTACCCGCAGCCACCGGTGTTCGACGAGGTGCCTGCGTGACCTTCTCCATCGTTGCGCGGGACCCGCAGAACGGCTGGCTAGGCATGGCCACCGCGAGCAGGGCGTTGGCGGCAGGGGCCGCCGGGCGGCACATCGAACTGGGCGTGGGCGCGATCGCGAGCCAGGCGTTCGCCAACCCCTACCTGGCGATCGACGGGCTGAAGCTTATGGAGGACGGACTGCCAGCGGAGCGGGTCGTCGAGCGAGTGATCAGCAGCGACGTCGGGCGCGACCTGCGGCAACTCGGCATCGTCGATCACGAGGGGCGCGTGGCGGCTTATACCGGCGAGCGCTGCATTCCCTGGGCGGGCCACCTGATCGGCGGGGGCTACGTCTGCCTCGGCAACATCCTCGAGGGCGAGGACGTGGTCAAGGCGATGGCGACCGCCTTCGAGCGCAGCGGGGGCGATCCGCTGTACGAGCGCCTGATGCTCGCGCTGGAAGGCGGAGAGCAAGCGGGCGGCGACCGGCGCGGCCGGCAGGCCGCAGGCATCGAGGTGCTGGCAGAGGAAGAATACGCGCTGTGCGACCTGCGCGTGGATGACCACCCGGATCCTGTAGCGGAACTTCGGCGAGTGCTAGAGGTATTCAAGGAGAATGCCGTGCAATCTCAGGGCACACGCCCGCAGCGTGACGACTTCACGCCCAACTGGGAGGCGCTGGTCAGACGAAGAGACGCAATCGAACGAGACTTGGACGAAAAGCAGGCCGTGCAGACGGCAAGGGAGACGTAATGCCCAATCCGACACCCACGATCAACCCACGATGTCAAGGACGTCGCGCTCGCAGGATGGTAACTGCGGCCGACGCGCGAAACACCGCTTGAGACGGGTTGCTGAAGACTGGATCCGCATGAAAGCCGAATTCGAGCGGGAAGCCGCGGGAGTGGACCCATGACGTTCTCCATCGCCGCCCGTTGCCCACGCACGGGCATGCTCGGCGTCGCGACTTCGAGCAAGGCGCTCGCGGCCGGCGGCATGGTGCCGCATTGCCGCGCCGGCGTCGGCGCAATCGCCAGTCAGTCGTTCGTCAATCCTTACCTCGGTATCGACGGTCTGGAGCTCCTGGCGCAGGGTTTGCCGGCCGAGCGCGCGATTGAGAGGCTAATCGAAGACGACCCGGGCCGCGCTCTGCGTCAGATCGCAGTGGTCGACAAGGACGGCCGCGCCGCCGCATACACCGGCGAGAAGTGTATCCCATGGGCAGGGCAAGTGTCGGGAGCAGGCTACGTCTGTCTGGGAAACATCCTCGAGGGTGAAGAGGTCGTGCAGTCCATGGCGCGGGCGTTTGAGACGACGCTGATCGAAGAGCTTCCGGAGCGGTTGGTCCAGGCGCTCGAAGCGGGCCAGGAGGCCGGCGGCGACCGCCGCGGCCGGCAGTCCGCCGGCATCATCGTCGTGGGCGAGGAGATTTACCCATCGTGCGACCTCCGCGTCGACGACCACGCGGACCCGGTACCCGAACTCCGACGCGTCTTCGAGGTCTACAAGCGAGAACAGATACCGTTTCTCCAGATCATGCCTCGCCGCGATGATCCGGTCCCGCACTGGGACTGGGCAATCCGCATGCGGGACCAGATCGAGGAGTCATTGCCGGAAAGAGAGCTAGCAAAGGAGCGCTGATGGTCAAGCCCGCGATCGATTACGACGTGAAGGATCTCGCCCTTGCCAACGAAGGCAACAACCGCATCGAATGGGCAGCCCGCGAGATGCCGGTCATCCGGCTGATCCGCGAGCGCTTCGCCAAAGAGCGCCCGCTGGATGGCCTGCGCATCGCTGCCTGCCTCCACGTAACGACCGAGACGGCCAACCTCATGCTCGCTCTTCGCGATGGTGGCGCGGAAGTCGCCCTATGTGCCAGCAATCCGCTCTCCACTCAGGACGATGCAGCCGCTGCGCTCGTCGCTATGCACGGCATCCCCGTATACGCCGTCCGCGGCGAAGACGACGCCACCTACTACAAGCACATCCACGCCGCCCTCGCTCACAAGCCGCAGATCACGATGGATGACGGCGCGGACCTCGTCGCCACCCTCCACAAAGAGCTCGAACACGTCGTCGCTGGCACCGAAGAGACGACCACCGGCGTCATCCGCCTGCGCGCGATGGCCAAAGCCGGCGCTCTCGCATACCCCATCATCGCGATCAATGAGGCGGACACCAAGCACTTCTTCGACAACCGCTATGGCACGGGCCAGAGCACCATCGACGGAATCACCCGCGCCACCAATATCCTCTGGGCCGGGAAGAACGTCGTCATCGCGGGCTATGGCTGGTGCGGCAAGGGCGTCGCGATGCGCGCCCGCGGCCTCGGCGCGAAGACGATCGTCACCGAGGTCCAGCCCGTCCGCGCTCTCGAAGCGGCAATGGACGGCCACCAGGTGATGCACATGGACGAGGCGTCCCGTATCGGCGACATCTTCATCACCCTCACTGGCGACGTCAACGTCCTCGACCGGCGCCACTTCGACGTGATGAAGGATGGCGCGATCATCGCCAACAGCGGCCATTTCAACGTCGAGATCAACCTCAAGGCCCTCGAGGCG
>VBEI01000160.1 GCA_005882715.1 Chloroflexota bacterium
CGATGGCTCGAGCGAGCCGCTCGTGCAGGCGCTGCCGCTGGATGCGGCGACGCCGGCGAGGTCGAGCGCGATGAGAATCGCCTCGCCCTCGATGTACTCGAAGCAGGCGGAGAAATTGTTGGGAGCGCGACGAAGCCCTTCGACAGGGTCAGGGCGAACGGATCGGGGCGTCGGGTCTCCGTTTGAGGAATATGGTTCCGCCGCTGCTTCGACACGCTCAGCACGAACGGAGGAGGATGCCTCAGGACGAACGGATCGGGGCGCTCCCATCCGAACGGAATCTGGTGCCGGGCCGGTGATGTGGACGTACGGGATGCGCTCGGGGATGCCGATGAGAAGGCGATCTCGGAGATCTCGGGCATGGGCGTTGCGGGCGTCGAGCTCTTCGTACGCGAGCTCCAGCGCCTTCGCCATGCCGACGATGCCGGCGACATTCGTGGTGCCGGCGCGGCGGTTCTTCTCCTGGCCGCCGCCGAGCTGCTGCCACTGGATCGGCGTGCGCTGGCGGACGTAGAGGGCGCCGACGCCCTTCGGGCCGTAGAACTTGTGCGCGCCGATGCTGAGCATGTCGACGCCGAGGCGGTCGACGTTGATGTCGAGCATGCCGGCGGCCTGCACGGCGTCGGTGTGGAAGACGGCGCGCGGGTTCTTCGCCTTCACGACGCGCGCGGCATCCTCGATCGGCTCGATGGTGCCGACTTCGTTGTTGACGTACATGATGCTGACGAGCGCGGTGGAGTCTGTGACAGCGTGCTCGAGGTCTTGGAGGTCGATGAACCCCTCGCCGTCCACGCCGAGGTATGTGACGCGGAAGCCTTCTTCCTCCAACCGCTCGGCCGCATGCAGGACGGCGTGGTGCTCGATGGCGGTCGTGATTACGTGATCGCCGCGGCCCTGGCGGCGGGCGGCGTATGCTGCGCCCCGTAGCGCAAGATTATCGCTCTCGCTGCCGCCGGAGGTGAAGACGAGCTCCTGGGGCTTGCAGCCGAGAACCTCGGCCATCGAGCGTCGGCCGGCTTCGAGCCCGCGGCGCGCTTCCTGGGCCTCGCCGTACAGGCTTGAAGGGTTGCCCCAGTTGTCGCGCAAGTAAGGCAGCATCACCTCCAGAACGCGCTCGTCGAGCGGGGTGGTGGCCGCGTGGTCTAGGTAGATGCGGTCGCCGGTCATGGTCCTATTTTACCGAAGGTTGTTCGGCGCCGGGGTCGTAGGGGTGCAACACGCGACGAAGCGGGCGGTGTGGATTCCAAACGATGACCTCCATCCGTTTATCCGTTTCGCCATTGCTGAGAAAGAACAGGCCAACCAGTCGAAGATCGCACGATGTTGCGAATCCGTTGACAGTTCGACTAGAGCGCAAGACGGCGCTGTTTTTGGTTGCCTCGTAGGGGCTTCCATGCTACAATTCAGGCGTAGTGTAGATTTACACAGTCAAATGTTCTAAAATTCGGCACTACGCGAAGGAACACTATGGCAGCGCCGAAGGTAATCTCCCGAACGTCCACTCAGGAAGAGCTTGCCTCTGACTACAAGTGGGGGTTCGTCACCGATATCGAAGCCGATATCCCGCCGAAGGGGCTGAACGAGGATGTCGTTCGGCTGATCTCGGCCAAAAAGGGCGAGCCGGAGTGGATGACCGAGTGGCGGCTGAAGGCGTATCGCTACTGGATCAGCGAAGACTACAGGGAGCCGCGCTGGTCCAAGGTGAGCTTCCCGCCTATCGACTACCAGGACATCCACTATTACTCGGCGCCGGTGAAGAAGGAGAAGGGCCCGGAGAGCCTCGATGAGGTCGATCCGGAGCTGGTCGCGGCGTTCAACAAGCTCGGCATCCCGCTGGCGGAGCAGAAAGCTCTCACCGGCGTAGCGGTGGACGCCGTCTTCGACAGCGTTTCGGTAGCCACAACGTACCAGAAGCAGCTCGAGGATCTCGGCATCATTTTCGGCCCGATTTCCGAGGCGATTCAAAAGCACCCGGAGCTTGTGAAGAAGTACCTCGGCTCCGTGGTGCCTTACAGCGACAACTTCTACGCGACCCTGAACTCCGCCGTCTTCAGCGACGGTACGTTCGCGTACGTGCCGCCGGGAGTCCGCTGCCCGGTCGAGCTGATGACGTACTTCCGGATGAACTCTGAGGGCACCGGCCAGTTCGAGCGGACGCTGATTATCGCCGACAAGGGGAGCTACGTGAGCTACCTCGAGGGATGCACGGCGCCGATGCGCAAGACGCACCAGTTGCACGCGGCCGTCGTCGAGCTGATCGCGCTGGATGACGCCGAGATCAAGTACTCGACATTGCAGAACTGGTATCCGGGCGACAAGGACGGCAAGGGCGGCGTCTACAACTTCGTCACGAAGCGGGGCAAGGCGGCCGGCAAGAACTCCAAGATCTCGTGGACGCAGGTCGAGACCGGCTCCGCGATTACCTGGAAGTACCCGAGCTGCATCCTCCAGGGCGACAACTCCGTCGGCGAGTTCTACTCTGTCGCGCTCTGCAACAACCACCAGCAGGCGGACACCGGCACGAAGATGATCCACATGGGGAAGAACACCCGCAGCACGATCATCGCCAAGGGCATCTCCGCCGGACAGGGGCAGAACACGTACCGCGGGCTCGTCAAGATTATGCCGACGGCCCAGGGCGCGCGAAACTTCACGCGCTGCGACTCACTCCTGATCGGCAGCAAGTGCGGGGCGCACACTGTCCCGTACATCGAGGTGCGAAATCCAACGGCGCACATGGAGCACGAGGCGACGACCTCGAAGGTAAGCGACGACCAGCTCTTCTATCTGATGCAGCGCGGTATCAAGGAAGAGGACGCGCAGTACATGATCATCAACGGCTTCTGCAAAGGCGTCTTTCAGGAGCTGCCGTTCGAGTTCGCGATGGAGGCTTCGCAGCTGCTTAAGGTCAGCCTCGAGGGCACCGTCGGCTAAGCGATGGCGCAGACGAACCACAACCGCCCGATTCTCGACATCCGCGACCTACACGTCTCTGTCGGCGATAACGAGATCCTTCGAGGCATGGACCTATCGGTGAGCCTCGGTGAAGTACACGCGATCATGGGTCCGAACGGCAGCGGCAAGAGCACCTTCACGAACGTGGTCGCTGGCCGTCCGGGGTATACGATCACGAAGGGCGAAATCATTTACGAAGGCGAAAGCATCCTAGGTATGTTCCCGGACGAGCGCGCCCGTAAGGGTATCTTCCTGGCGCTTCAGTATCCAGTGGAGCTTCCGGGCATCCGCAACCGGGAGTTCCTCCGCACGGCGCTGGAGGCGCTTCGCGAGGCGCGTGGCGAGACCAAGTTGGCGATCCGCGAGTTCAACAAGTTCCTCGAAGAGAAGGCCAAGGCGATGGACTTCGAACCCGACCTGATGAAGCGCAATGTGAACGAGGGCTTCTCGGGTGGGGAGAAGAAGCGCAACGAGATCCTCCAGATGTCCGTCCTCGACCCCAAGCTCGCCCTCCTAGACGAGACCGACTCGGGCCTCGACATTGACGCTCTGAAGGTCGTCTCCAGGGGCGTGAACGAGTTCCGTGGGCCTGACAAGGCAATCGTTCTAGTGACGCACTACCAGCGCATCCTGAACTACATCAAGCCGGACTTCGTGCATGTCCTTATCGAGGGCCGCATCGTGCGGTCCGGGGGCAGCGACCTCGCCCAGGAGCTAGAGGCGCAGGGGTACGAGTGGCTTCGGGAGCCGCCTGAGCAGGCTGCCTGAGGGAGCGCCCCCGAATGACACAGACCCCGACCGCTGCGGCCACTGACCGCTACGTCGACCAGTTCAATGCCTTGCGTGAGGAGCGCGAGAAGGAGCCGCTGTGGCTCCGTGACCTGCGGCGCGAGGCGTTCGATTATTTCCAGCGGATGGGCTGGCCGATCGATGAGAAGCGCGATGAGGCCTGGAAGTACACAGACGTCAAGCCCATCGCCCGGGCTTCGTTCCGTCTGCCGGACGCACCCGGCGCGGCGCTAACTGACGAAGATATAGTGCGACTCTTGCCGTTTGATGAAGGGATGTCGCGTGTCGTGTTCATCGACGGCCACTACGCGCCTGAAGTTTCACGCATCCGGCAGCCCGACCATGCCTCTGTCAGACGGCTTAAGGAAGCCATTCAGCAAGACGAGAGCTTCGTCCACGGACACCTTGCGCGCTACTCGGCTCCCCACCACGATGCATCCGTGGCGCTGAACACAACCTTCTTCCGCGACGGTGTGTTCATCTACACCGACAGGCCCCTATCGGCGCCGGTCCACGTCGTGTACGTTACTTCTGAGCACGCGGACCCGGTCGTGACCTATCCGCGGACGCTGGTTGTCGCAGGGACGAACGCAGAGGTCACTCTGATTGAATCGTACGTCAGCCTTGGAACGCGCAACCACTTCACGGACCCCGTCACAGAGATCGCCCTCGGTGAAGGCTCGCACGTCACGCATTATCGCCTGCTCCTCGAGAACACGGACTCGTACTCAATCGGGCACGTGCGTCCCTGCCTCGGGCCCGATTCGACCTACAAGTCCGTCGTCTACGAAGCAGGCTCTGGACTGATGCGCCTCGACCTCGAGGTGCTGATCGAGGGCCCAGGCGCATTCGCCGACCTCCGAGGTCTCTACCTGACCCGAGGGAAACAGCACCTCGACAACCTCGTCAGCATCGACCACGCCAAGCCGCACGGCAAGAGCCGCCTCTATTACAAAGGCATCCTGGACGATGAATCACGCGCTGTCTTTGGCGGCACGGTCTACGTCCAGCCGGGTGCGGATAAGACGGACGCCTATCAGGAGGACAAGAACCTGTTGCTCTCGGACCGGGCGGAAGCAGACAGCAAGCCGAGCCTCGAGATCTACGCCGACGACGTAAAGTGCGGGCACGGCGCGACCGCTGGCGCCGTGGCGGACGAGGCGATCTTCTATCTGCGGTCGCGCGGCATCGACGAGCAAACGGCTTCGCGGCTTCTGATCAAGGGGTTTGCCAGCGAGATATTGGATGAAGTTGGAATTGAGGCGCTGCGCGTCTTTCTTGAAGAGCGGACGACGCAGTCCTTGCCGCGATTTCAGGCGGGGTTGGCAGCATGACACTGGACGTTCATCGCATTCGGAAGGACTTCCCGATCCTGGAGCGGAAGGTGTATGGCAAGCCGCTTGTCTATCTGGACAACGCGGCGACATCGCAGAAGCCGCGGCAGGTGATCGACGCGCTCGTCGACTACTACGAGAACTACAACGCGAACATCCACCGGGCTGTCCACTGCCTCGGCGAAGAAGCGACGGCCGCCTACGAAGAGGCCCGCGCGAAGGTCGCGAAGTTCATCAACGCGCCCTCGCCCGAGAGTGTCATCTTCACCCGCAACACAACCGAGGCGATCAACCTCGTTGCCTACACGTGGGGGCGCGCGAATGTACTCGAGGGGGACGAGATTCTGCTCACGCAGATGGAACACCACTCGAACCTCATCCCCTGGCAGCGGCTGGCGTCGGAGAAGGGCGCGACCGTTCGCTACATCGAGCTGACGGACACGCAGACGCTGGCGCTCGACGGGCTCGAGAACCTGTTCGATGCCCGGACGCGTATCGCCGCGATGCCACACGTATCCAACTCGCTCGGCACGATCAACCCGGTTGAAAAGATCGCTGCGGAGGCGCGGCGAAACGGTACACTGTTCCTCGTGGACGGTGCGCAAGGCGCGCCTCACTTGCCAGTGGACGTGCAGGCCATCGGCTGTGATTTCTACGCCTTCTCCTCGCACAAGATGCTCGGTCCCACGGGCGTTGGTGTGCTCTACGGCCGTCCCGAGCTGCTCGAGGAGATGGAGCCGTTCCTGGGCGGCGGCGAAATGATCCGCAAGGTAACCTTCGAAGGCGCAACATGGAACGACTTGCCGTGGAAGTTTGAGGCCGGAACGCCGAACATCGCGGACGTTATCGCGTTCGGGTCGGCCATCGATTATCTCAATGAGCTTGGCATGGAGAACGTGCGTGAACACGAGATCGAGATTACAGACTACGCCCTGACCCGGCTCAGCCAGTTGGAGGGCATCGTCATGTACGGCCCGCCCGATCCACGCGAGCGAGGGGGCGTCGTGTCGTTTAACTTCGGCGACCTCCATCCTCACGACATCGGCACAGTACTCGATCACCACGGCGTGGCGATCCGAGCGGGACATCACTGCACGCAGCCGCTGATGCG
>VBEI01000002.1 GCA_005882715.1 Chloroflexota bacterium
GATCGTCAGTTGCGACTTGCTTGGGGTGCACGCATCGATCACGAGCGAGGTGCGGCGCCTCGCGGAGAAACGCTCGGGAATCGCTCCTGACAATCTTCTGGTTTGCGCCACCCATAACCACGCCGGCCCGGCGGGACTGCGTGGCGGGATGTTCTCGCGATTGAACGAGGCTCTGGCGGCAACGCTGGTGCAGCACATCATCGGGGCGCTGGACGAGGCGTCGAGTAACATGCGTCCGGCGAAGCTCAAGCTGGCGCAGACCGTAATAGACACGATCAGCCAGAACCGGCGCGATCCGGCTGGGCCGATCGATCCGGTGCTTCGCGTGCTGCTCGTCGACGGCGATGAGGGGCCGATCGCTTCGGTGTTGAGCTTCGCCTGCCACGCCACCGTGCTCAGCGGCGCGAACCTGATGCTATCGGCGGAGTTCCCCGGGGTGGCCTGCCGCCTGCTGCAAGAGCAGACCGGCGCGCCGGCGCTCTGCCTGCAGGGCGCCTGCGGCAACGTGAACCCCGTTTGGGTCAAGCAGGACTTCGAGGCCGTCGAGCGCGCGGGCCAGATCTTAGGCGGCGCTCCGGTTGATAGGGGAGCTGCGGGCCGTTGGGCCGGGCCAGCGGGCGCACAACATTCGCTGGGACGAGTTCACGGAGAAGCCGGTAGCGGGGCGCATCATCGAGGCGCGCCTGCAGGCGGCGCGCCGTGAAGTAGAGTTGCCGCTGCGCGAGTTCTTCTCGGATGAGGAATATGCGTCGCGTATCGAGGAGCTGAGCGCGAAGGTGGGTTCGCTAGCGGAAGGATCTTCGGAACGAAGGGCCGTGATTGCCCAGCTTACGCGCTACCAGAACGAGCGCCGGGCCGCGGCTTGGGCGCGGCGCCAGCCGGAGAGGACGGCGCAGCAGACGGAATTACAGGCGCTGTCGCTCGGTGATGGGCTGGCGTTGCTGGCGCTGCCGGGCGAGTTCTTCGTCGAGACGGGGGATTCGATCAGAGTGCGATTCGGCGTCGAGGACCTTCTGATCGCCTGCTACGCGAACGATTACGTCGGGTACGTGGTCCCACCTGCGGCGTACGACGAAGGCGGATACGAGGCGGGGATCACGTTTTGTCCTGCTGAGGCGGAGGGCATGATTGTCGACGCGTCGCTCAGCCTTCTTCGAGAGGTCACGAATGGACTGAGGATCCGCGACGCCTATGGGCGTCCGGTTTCCCCGACCAGTTCAGATCCGCCTCCAGGCGGTTAACGAAGCCACTCATACGGTCTTCGGGGTGCCCCGTCGGGTAGCTAGAAAAAACCAGGCCCCTTCTAGTAACAACGAAAAGCCCCCGGCAGAATCAAATACAGCTCCCACAAGCCCACTTGGGTCAGCAGTCAGGCCTATAATGGAGGATGTGCAGGCAATTGTCGCTAGGACGGCTGCCGCCAATAACCAGCGTCTCACGGTCCGCGTAGAGGGCCGTCGCGCGCGGTATCCGACGTAACCACCGATCCACATTGCCGGCGCAAGCACCAGCGTCAACAAATCAAATAGCATGCCTTCAAGCTTCCCACGCTGCCTGCGCGGATCACTTTTCCCAGGCGCGGCCTGAGCTGCACCGGCGGGGCGCGTCGCGCAGTTGTCGGTTGCCCGTCGCCACTGAACCGGCAGATGCGCGCGTAAGGGCCTCCTCTGATTTCTACGATACCTCAGACAAGCGGAGAGCGCGTTCGATGACGGCACAGCGTGAGACCACACCGCGTACGAGGAAGGAGGATACGAGGCGGGATCACATTCTGCACGCCGCCCGCCGAAGGTATAATCGTGGACGCATCTCTGGAGCATCTTCGAGCCGTTACTGATGGCAACTGAAGGAACCTTCGTCCTCGCGGATATCGGCGGCTATACCGGGTTTCTGACCGGCGTCGGCATCGAGCACGGTAAGGAGATCACGAGCCATCTCCTGAATTCGCTGCTCAAGCGCAACCGGGGCCGCTGGAAGCTGGCGAATATCGAGGGGGACTGCTTGTTCCTGTACCGCGAAGGCCGCGAGCCAGCCGAGGAGCTCCTGGGCCACGTGCGGACGCTGTACGAAGACTTCTGCGACCGCACGCTCGACATTGCGGAGCGCGCTTCGTGTCCGTGCGGCGCCTGCTCGCGAACGAGCGAGCTATCGCTGAAGTTCATCGTGCACGCGGGGCAATTTGACACGCAGAAGATCGGGGACCGCGTGGAGCTGATCGGGCCCGATGTCGTAGTGATTCACCGGCTGCTCAAGAACAGCGTGGCGCAGAATGAGTACGCGTTGCTCACCGAGAGCTATACGCTCGGCGTCACGCCGGACGGCCTGCCCGCAGCGAAGGGCGGGGACGAGGCCCAAGGGGTCGGGCAGGTGTCGTGGGTGGCGCTCGACCTGGCGCCACTGCGAGCGGACCTCGAGTCTCGGCGGCAGGTGTTCATAGACGAAGGGAGCGCAAAGCTGGCTATCACGACGGAGATCGACGCTACACCAGACGCCGTCTTCGACGCAATCATGGACACTGAAAAGCGGGCGCAGTGGCAGCGCTCGATCAAGAGCATCAAGGTGATGGAGGGGAAGCGCGGCGAGATCGGTGAGGTGCATCGCTGCATCCACAACAACGGCGCGAAGATGATCCACGTCAACGTTGGCATCGACCGCGAGAACCGGCGGCGCACCGAGAAGATCTGGGCCAGCCGCCTGCTGAGGGACGTCTACGTCACGACTGAAGTGCGGCCTCTGCCGAACGGACGCACGCAGGCGGGATTCCTCGCGACGTACAAGCCGGCGATACCGGTCGTCTCGCACGTCGCTGTGCCGGTGTTCAAGATGGTGATGAAGCGGCAGGTGGGGAACGACATGGCCGGGCTGAAGGAGTTCTGCGAGGTGAGGGCTGCGGTTGGCAGCTAAAACCGTTCTCGTCATCGTCGCGCATGCGGACGACATGGAGTTTATGGCGGGCGGGACGATCGCGAAGATGGCGGAGCTCGGTTACTCGATTCGCGAGGTGATAGCGACCAACAATGAGCGAGGGACCCTTCGAGTAGCCTCAGGACAGGCGCTGGAGCCGGACTGGAGCGCGGCGTTCACGGCGGACGCCAGGCGGGAAGAGGCGCGGCGTGGAGCGAAGGTGCTGGGCGTCGATCCGGAGATCCAGTTCCTCGGCTACGAGGACGGGCGACTTAGCGAGACGACGCTTAACGAGCTGCGGGAGCAGTGCATGAGGGCGATACGATGGCATAAGCCGGACGTGCTCTTCACGTGGGACCCGCACGCGCCGTACGAGGACCACCAGGACCACCGGGCGGTAGCCTGGGCAGCGACCGAGGCAGCGATGTTCGCGCACTTCCCGCTCTACCACCCGGAGCACGGCGACGAGGGCCTCGAGCCGCACTATGTTGGCGAGCGCTACTTCTTCGCGAAGTCGCCCCGCGACGCCGATAAGACTGTCGATATCAGCGATTACATCGAGCGCAAGATCGAGGCACTGTGCGAGCACGTCTGTCAGATGGAGATGACGGTGGCGGATCTGCAGGTGCAGCTCGCGGCTTCGGGACTGGACATCCCTCTCCTGAGCGAGGCGAGCCCGAAGGAGTTCCGGCCGGTGATCGAGACGCAGATCAAGGCGTGGGCGGCGTCCGTGGGGCGGCGCGCGGGGTTCGCCTACGGCGAGGAGTTCCGGCGGGTGCGGTTCAGCGGCATCGAGCGCTGGGCGCGGGGATCCGAGGCCGCTCTTCGCGACGAGCTTTAGGCGGGTAATTCAGGACCGGCTGTGCTGAGCGACGCTCGTGACCGGTTCAGCGCCGGCATCCAGCAGGTAGCCAATGCCCTGTACGGTCTTGATCAGCGCCGGGCCGGAGGACGCCGGTTCCAGCTTGGAACGCAGGCGGGACATCCAGACTCGCAAGTAGGGCAGCTCGCCTCGGTACGACGCACCCCAAACATTCGTCAGCATCTGTTCGGAGGAGACTGCACGGCCGGGCTTGGCGGCAAGTTCGCGCAGCAAGAGGCGTTCCTTGCGCGTCAGAGGCAGTCTTTCACCCTGACGGCTGGCCTCGCCACTCTTTGTGTCGATCTGAAGCCCGTTAACGCGAAGCAAGGTTATACCGCCTCGTCCGCGGGCTTCTTCCCGTAGAACAAGGCGCGCGCCATGTTGATGATGAGGAGCGGCTCGCGCCACACCTGGGCTCTGCCCTTGTCCGCGGTCACCGTTACATCCGTGAACGGCACGAAGTGATGGTCTGCAACGATAGGCACCATTTTAGGGTCCGCATCGGGCATCAGGTGCAGATGGCCTGTGGCCTCGTAACCGGGCAGCACGACTGTTGAAGGCACGCGCTTCTTCCGCACAATCTCGAACGGATCTGGTTTGTGCAGCTCTCCTCGGGGAATCGCGAACAGGATGCCGCTGCGGTCCAGCTGGATGACATCGAACTTGTGGGTCTCAGCTTCCGGGTTCAGCGGATCGTCGAGCGTGCCGGAGTTCATTATGAAATAGGTCATGTCATTTGAGTTCAGAATGTCGACTAAGCGGCGCGGCACACCGGGCGCGAAAAGCTCGCCGTTCACTCGGAAGCTGTCCATTACAATCTCGACAATGACGCCGGTTGCCGTTGGCGCCTCAGGCTCGCGCGGCGCCTCGAGATTAGGTTGGGCATCGACGGGCTGCTCGGTGTCTATTTCCACATCACACCTCGGAGGCTACCCGCGATTCCCTATCGTCGAGCCTTCCCCCGTTTTCGCGGCCTTCGCCGAAGAGGCCTCGCCTCTCCGCCTCGGCCAGCGCCCGCACGACGGCCGGATCGAACTGAGTCCCCGCGTGGCGCAGGATCTCTTGCATGGCGTCCTCGTGCGTGCGCGTCTTGCGGTACGGCCGCTTCGACGTCATCGCGACGTAGGCGTCTAGCACGGACAGGATACGAGCCGCGATTGGTATCTTCTCGCCCGATACGCCGCGGGGATAGCCTTGACCGTCATACCGCTCGTGGTGACAGCGTACTACTTCCGCCAGCTCGCGAAAGAAGGTGACCTCGCTGAGCATGCGGTAGCCGATCTCGGGATGCCGCTTCATTTCTTCCCAGTCTTGCTCCGTGAAGTCCTCTTCCTTCAGCAGCACCGACTCAGCGACTCCCCTCTTCCCAACGTCCCGCAACGCTGCCGCCTGGTCCACGACGGCGGCCTGCTCAGTCGGGATCCTCATCTGCCGCACTAGAATCGAGGCCAGACGCGAAAGCCTCTCCAGCTCACGGTCTCTCACCGTGTCGCGCATGCCAAGCGCTCCGCATAGCCGCTCGATAATAGCGTTCGTGTTAGCGCGCGACGCTTCAAGTTCGGCCTTGACCGAGGTCGCCTCTTTGCGATTGTTGCCCACGATCCGCCAAACGGACAGCCACATGATCAGGACCAGGACTACGATCGCCGTCGTCGCGCTCGCAACCATGGCAACTAACGATAAGGCCAGAGCCGTCGCCAGCGAAGCGCCGCTGAGGATCAGTATTCGGCGTAGTGTTGCGTTCTTAGACATTCTCCCCTCCGGTGCCTAATTTCCCAGAACGTAATCGTCGATCAACGCGCCCGTATCGTCCGGTTCCTGCTTTAGCTCGGGTCCGTTCGGAAGACGACGCGACATCTTGTTGGCGTACATATCGGCATCCGCCCAGTGCAACATCTCGTCCAGGCTATCGCCGCCCCAGGGATAGCCAGCTACGCCGATCGAAACTGTTACCATCAGTTCCGTTTTGCTGTCCTGGTACATCGGGCTCCGTTCCATCTCTTCCCACAGGCGTCGCGCCAGCGCAAAAGCGCCCCGCTTGTCCGTTCCCGGCATTACTACGCCGAACTCGTCGCCGCCCAGCCGTGCCGCCACATCCGTCCCCCGGATGTGCTTCGATATGATCGCGGCGAGGTTCGTGATGACGATGTCTCCTACGCCATGACCAAACTCGTCGTTGATACCTTTGAGGCCGTCGAGGTCCATCAGAAGAATCGCCAGGGTGTCGCGCCGCTGCTGCGCGCGCGTCAACTCTTCCTCCGCCACTTCGTAGAAATGACGGCGGTTATTGAGGCCGGTCATCTCGTCACGAGACGCCATCTCCTTCAGCTCGGACACTCGCATCAGCAGTTGGCCCTGATGGCGCCGCAGGAGCAAAACCTGCATCTTGAAGAGGACGAGGCTGGAAAACAGCCCGTATGCTAGCGGAACTCCGCCGAGCGCCAAATACACTGGATACTGCCAACCGTTAGTTGCAGACATCAGCAGCGGGAATAGGATTGCCGCCGTGACAATCGTGACTGCGACGCCTCCGACCCATGCGACGCGACGGATCATCGACTCTTCGCGGGTGAGTCTCTCCTCGTCAAGTATTGGCTTGTGTTGCGCCACTGAACCGTTCATACAGTCCCGTTCCTGGGTGCTGCCCACATAGGCACCTGAAGTGCCTTCTTTCGCCCACTGAGTAAGACGCCGCCTCCAGTAGCGAGTTACATAAGTAGCGGGTGTGCGGCTAGTTGAAATGTTCGCCGCGCGTGTAGACCAGCCGCCCGGCCACCCAGGTCATGGCAACGTTCAGGTCGCTGTCCAGGGCAACGAGGTCGGCGTCATAGCCGGGCACGATGCGGCCTTTCCGCTCGGACAGACCAAGAACTCGTGCTGGAACTGTTGATGCCATACGGACCGCGTCGGTCAGGCCGGCAACGCCCCATTCGACTACGTTGCGGACGATACGGTCCATCGTGGACGCCCCTCCGGCAATCGTTCCGTCCGGAAGCAATACCCTACCGGCAGTAAGGCGTGCCTTTTCACTCCCGAGCTGAAACACGCCTGAATCCAGGCCCGCCGGCGCGACGGCATCGCTTACCAGCGTAATACGGTCGGTTCCAACCGCGCGCCGTATACTCCTCACCGTGGCCGGGTGGAGGTGGACGCCGTCCGCGATGAGCTCCAGCGTAACGTTCGGCGAGTCGATGGCGGCGAGCACCGGGCCCGGATCGCGATGGTGAAAAGGACGCATGCCGTTGAACGCGTGCGTGACGTGCGACGCGCCGCCCTCAAAGGCCCCGAGAGCCTCTTCGTATGTAGCGTCCGTGTGACCGATAGCGACTACGATCCGGTCCTGATGTGCGATTTGTAACAGTCTTCCCGCATTAGGGATTTCGGGCGCCAGAGTCGTCAGCTTAATGGAGCCCTCGCTCGCGTTGGAGAGTGCAGCCAGCTCCACCGGATTGGGCGCTCGCACCCATGACTCCGGCAGCGCGCCCCGGCGCTGAGGGTTGACGAACGGACCCTCTAGGTTAATTCCGAGAATTTCGGCGGCGCCTTCGTGCCGCTGGTCCGACACGTATCCTGCTGCGCCTACGAACGCCAGCGCTTCGTCAAAGTCAGAGGCGAACACCGTTGCCAAAAAGCCAGTGACACCTCGTGAGATAACCCAACGAGCGTACGACTCGATTTCGGAAGAATCTTCCGTCGCCAGCGAGAAGCCGCCCCCGCCGTGAACGTGCAGGTCAATGAAGCCCGGCGCCAACGTCAGCCCGCGTCCCTCGGTGATTTCGGCGCTCGGTGGCGGTTCCGCGTCGGAGCCCACAGCAGTGATGCGACCGGCGCCGTCGAAGACCACTGTCCCCGTTTCCATGCTCTCTTCGGGAGTTAGAATGCGGGCCCCGCGGATAACGCCGCTCATCGGCAGCCAATCTTACTATGGGCGCTGTCGACCGCCGAATGTAACCACCGGGCGGGCACGAGCATCTTAACCACTTGGACGGATACTCCCTATGTTGAACAAGCTCCTCGCACCCCTCGACGGCACCCCACTCGCAGAAGCAGGCCTCCTCTGGGCGGAGAAGGCGGCTCAGCGCTCCGGCGCCTCTGTGCACCTGCTTACGGTCGTCGATCCTTCGCTGAGCGATTTCGAGACTCACTACAAGCAGGCCGAGGCCTACCTGCAGTCCCGGCGCGACCAGCTGAAGAACAAAGGGCTGACCGTGAAGATGGAAGTTGCCGCGGGCGAGCCTGCCCAGACAATCCTCGAGCGAGCTGAGAACGTCGACCTAACTGTCGTCAGCTCTGGCACAGTGCGCTGGCTCATCAGTGCCGTCCTCGACCGCGTTCTGGAGAAGATGACGAGGCCGATCGTCGTCGTGCGCGCCTCAGCCATTCAGCCGGCCGTCCCCGAGCTTGACAGGATTCTCGTCGCGGTAGACCGCTCCGATTACTCGGGAGACATACTGCCCGTCATCCAGGGCCTCGCGAAAGCATTCCAGGCTTCGGTCACCGTCTGCCACGCGGTTCCGCCGTTGACGGATAACTACGGACGACAGACGCAGACGCACGCCACCAGTGCCGCGGCCTCGATACACGAGGCTAACCTCTTCGTCGCGCGTGCGGCCAAGAGGTTGCAGGACGAAGGAATAGAGGTCGAGACCATCGTGGCCGTCGGCGATCCGCCCGGACAGATCGTGAATGCGGCCCAGAAAAGCCGCGCCGGGCTCATAGCTCTTACAACCCGCGGCCGCGACCACCTCGATAGCCGCCTCGTCGGCAGCACGGCCAATGCCGTTCTCCATTCGACGCGACTGCCCTGCCTCCTCACACGCCGCGCTCCTCTCAGCGCCGGTTTCGGGGGCGCGCGCTCCCGCATCACTTCACGCTGATCACGACCCGGCTTTCCTCGAGGCGCTGTGCTATTCTGACGGCGACCGGCCCGGAGGTGGTCGGGGTATCAGCGGGGGCCAAGAATTTGGAAGAAACGGTCCGCATTGAGGGCCACTTAACGGCGGAGCAGGTAAGGCGGAACCCCTACTTCTACCTCCCCTTCAACGTCCCCAATAACGCCTCCGGCATTCACGTCTCATACGGCTATTCGGATCCCGTGACGGCGTCGTTCGGCAACGGTCCGGGCAACGTCGTCGATATCGGCATCTTCGACTCGCGCGGATACGATTTTCCGCAGCCGGCGGGCTTCCGCGGCTGGAGCGGCGCCTCCCGGCCGGAGTTCTTCCTCGCGCCGGAAGACGCGACCCCCGGCTACATCCGCGGCCACCTATTTCCCGGCGAGTGGCACATCATGCTCGGCGTCGACCGCGTCGAGCCGGAGGGTGTCCGTTATGACGTCTCAGTGACGGTCGAACAGGAGTCAGGAGCCGGGAATCAGGAGCCAGGAGGGACGCCCCGTTCCGCTCGTCCTGAGGTATCGAAGGAACGAGTGGGGTACAGCACCCCGAAGACGAATGGCGCCCGCTGGCTGAAGGGCGACCTGCACTGCCACACGGTCCACTCGGATGGCCTCAACTCCGTCGAGGAGATCGTCCGTAACGCCGTCGAGCTGGGCCTCGACTTCCTCGCGGTAACAGACCACAACACGAGCACACACTTCGAGGAGCTGGAGCGACTCTCCGACCTCCCGATCACCCTCATCCCGAGCGAAGAGGTCACGACTTACTGGGGCCACGCCAACATGTGGGGCTTGCGCGAGTGGATTGACTTCCGCTGCGCGGACCAGGCATCGATCGACGGGGTCCGGCGATACGTGCTCCAGAAGGGCGGTCTCATCTCTATGAACCACCCGAAGTCCGTCGGTCCGCCCTGGTTCTTCCGCGGCTGGGAGGGCTATCCCTCGATGGAGGTGTGGCAGGCGCCCTGGCGCTTCTACAACTGGGAGTCTCTCGAGCGCTGGGACTCGCTTCTCCGCAAGGGCGAGCGCGTCGTCGCCGTCGGCGGCTCAGATGTGCACTCGATCCCGCCCGCTGAGCCGCGCCACCCGCACGGCCTCGCCAACCCGACCACTTGGGTGTACGCGGAGTCCTCCGAATCGTCGATTCTCGACGCCATCCGAGCGGGCCATGTCTTCATCACCGATGGCCCGAACGACACGCGCCTCGTGCTGAGCGCAGACGCGGACGGCGACAGGCGCTTCGAGAGCCTCATGGGCGACACGATCTCGCCGCTTGATGGCCGCCTAGTCCGCTTTCGTGTCGAAGTGAACGGCGGCATGGACCGCCGCCTCTGGCTCATTGCCGACGGTGTCCCAGTCGACATCCGCTCACTCGAAAAGGTCGAAACGACGCACGAGTTCTCGCTCGACGTTTCGGGCTACCGCTACATCCGCGCCGAGCTGCGTGGCCCCCGCGGCCGCCCGGAGCGCGGCGAGGTCATCTGGGCCATGACCAACCCGATATGGATAGCGAACAGCGAACGGTGACTAGGGTGAACAGCGGCCCCGCGTGCGCGTCATCGTGAGCGTCGACCACGCCCGCGCGCTGCATGACGCTCCCTCGCGAAGGGATCTGGGGAGGGGCGAATGCTCGTGCGCGGATAGAAGCTGCAAGCAATGAGCGAGGAAGAAGCGGTTCGAGTGGGTGAAGCGTTCACCCGTTCGTTGGAGCTCTTGCCCGGAGAAAGAGTGCTGAGAGAATCGAGGGTCAATCGCGAGCGGCTCTTCATGGACGTTCTTGGCCTGCTCTATCTGACCAACCAGCGCCTAATCTTCTTGCCGTATCTATACACGCTCTCGTGGTCGCCCGTCATTGTTGACCTAACGGCGGTCGAGTCTTTCGGCTCGGCTACGCTCCCTTGGTACCGAAGCATCTGTTCACGTCGACCAGCTGGTATGTCAAAGTTCGCAAGCGAGTCCACGTCTTCTCTTCGATGAGCGGGAGTGAGGACAGAGACAGTTGGCTCACGGCCGTCTCTTCCGTAGCCAACGTTCCTATTGGACGACCCCGTGCCTTCTGACCCCTCCCGCACCCTCGTCGTCGTCTCCCACACCCACTGGGACCGCGAATGGTACCTCCCCTTCGAGGCCTTCCGCGCGCGGCTCGTGCGCATGATGGACGCGCTCCTCGACCTGCTCGAACGCGACCCCGAGTACCGCCACTTCGTCCTCGACGGCCAGACCGTCCCGCTCGACGACTACCTCGAGATCCGCCCGGAGCGGCGCGCGGACATCGAGCGGCTGGTCCGCGACGGGCGGCTGCTCGCCGGGCCGGGCTACGTGCTGCCGGACGAGTTCCTCATCGGCGGCGAGTCCCACATCCGCAACCTTATGACCGGCATCCGCTCGGCGCGCGCGTACGGGCGGGCGATGATGGTCGGCTACGCGCCGGACGCCTTCGGGCACATCGCGCACCTGCCCGCGATCCTGCGCGGCTTCGGGATCGACTCGGTCCTCATCTGGCGGGGCGTGGGCGCCGAGGCCACGACGTCGGAATTCCGCTGGGCAGCGCCCGACGGTTCGGAGGTGCTCGCCGTCCATCTTACCCATAGTTACGGCTTGCTGCCCGCTCTGCCCCAGGATCCGGAAACCTTGCGTGGCGTCCTGAGCAACATCCGAGGGATGCTCGAGCCTTTCGCCACGACGCGCTACGTCCTCGTACCGAACGGCACGGACCATCTGCCCGCGCACACCGGCCTCGCAGCCTTCATCCAGCACGCCAACGAGCTGTTGGAAGACGCAGAGATGGTGCAGGGCGACTACCCGTCTTACATCGAGAATGTGCGCCGTGAGCTGAGCGAGAACATCGACTCGCTCCCGCGCCTGGAAGGCGAGTTCCGCTCCTCACAGCGCTCAAACGTCCTCGCGGGGGTACTCTCGACCCGCATCTGGCTAAAGCAGCGCTACCAGCAGTGCGAGGACCTGCTGGCCCGCTACGCGGAACCGCTAAGCGCGTGGCGGTATCTGTTGGAGCAAGGAACGAGAGAGACATCCGTTCCCGCTCATCCTGAGGTGTCGAAGGATCGAGCGGTGCAGAACACCCCTTCCGAGAACGACACCGCCTCCACGCGCGGGCTGCTTCGTCACGGCTGGCGGCTTCTCCTCCAGAACGCGCCGCACGATTCCGTCACCGGGTGCTCGGTCGACGCCGTCTATGACGATGTGGGCGCGCGATTCAACCGTTGCGAGCAGATCGCAGAGTCCGTTATCTACGACGCGCTGCGCTACATCGCGGACCACGCCTCGCGGCCGGGCGAGCAGTCGGTGGTCGTCTTCAATCCAGAAAACGGCCCGAGGACGGATTTCTGTACGGTGCGCCTGCCGGTGGAGGACGGGAAATGGCCGGCGAAGCTCGTCGCGGAGGACGGCAGCGAGGCGGCGCTACAGGTGATCGAGCGTGGCGGACACTCGCCGCTTGACCGGCGTGAGCGCGTGGTGTTCGGATTCGTGGCGCGGGACGTCCCTAAGTTCGGCTATCGGACGTTTCGGGTGGAAGCTAGCGATCCGGACGTAGGGGCGCATCATGACGCGCCCCTACGCCTCGCCGTCGAAACGGGCTTCTTTCGCGTTACGGCCGACCTCACAGATGACACACTGACCATCGCAGACAATCGCACAGGCGCCGTCTATCGCGGCCTCAATCACTTCATCGACGATGGGGAACGTGGCGATGAATACACGTACGACGCACCGAAGCGCGATGAGGCCGTCGACCTACCCTTTGCGCCGCCGGACGTGCGCGTGCTTGAAAAGGGCCCTGCCCGCCACACCCTCGAAGTTCGCTTGACCTACCCACTGCCGAAGGGCCTCACGAAGGATCGGAAGGGTCGCTCCGAGGAGCTCGTCGGTTGCGAGGTCGTCTCGCGCGTCAGTCTGTATCCGGGCGTCGCACGCATCGACATCGAGACCGAGGTCGACAACCGCGCAAAGGACCACCGCCTGCGTGTCCACTTCCCGACCGGGATCCGAGCCGCGCGCTCGCACGCGGAGCAGCACTTCGGCGTCGTCTCACGCCCCGTCGGCGTGCCGGACCACGACGACACGTGGTTCGAGACCCCTGTCGCGACATACCCGCAGAAGGCGTTCGTTGACATCTCTGACGGCGAGCGGGGGTTCATGCTAGCAAACCGCGGCCTGCCCGAGTACGAGGCGATCGAAGAGGCGGACGGAACGATCACAATCGCGCTCACCCTTCTGCGCTCCGTCGAGTGGCTCTCACGGGACGATCTCTCGACGCGCAGGGGACACGCGGGCCCGGGCATGCACACGCCCGGCGCGCAGATGCAGGGGCGCTGGAAGTTCAACTACTCGATCATTCCCCATGAGGGCGGCTGGGAGAGCGCGTACTCGGACGCTCACCGATTCGTGCGCCCGCTTCGCGCGGTCCGGACGTCGCGCGGCGACGGGACGCTGCCGCCCAGTGGCTCGCTTGTCGAGATCGAGCCACCGGAGGTGATTCTCTCGGCGCTGAAGCTCGCGGAGGACGGCGATGGCGTTGTCGCGCGAGTCTACAACATCGCCGCGGGACCGCTCGAAGCTCGCCTGGGGCTCCGGCTGCCCTTCGAGCGGGTTGAACGCATGGACCTCAACGAGGAGAACGCTAATCCCGTCGAGAGCGAAGACGGCGCGGTTCGATTTCAACTCAAGCCAAACGAAATCGCTACGCTCAAATTCTGCTAGGCTCTCGGTTCTGGCCGCACCCAGTGGTAGGCTATGATGCCTGAGATAGAGGAAGGAGGGCGGCCATGACTACGCGAGCTGAACTCATTCAGCAACTCGACGCCGCGTACGAGGACTACCGCTCCGCCGTAGCGGGGCTCGACGAGCCCCATTTCGACAAGAAGTGGCTCGCCGGCCAATGGGGCGCGCGCGAGATCACTGCCCATATCACCGGCTGGCTTGGGACGCTCGCCGGAGGCCTGGAGCGGATGAGCCGCGGCGAGAAGCCGGCACCGGAGGGCGAGGACTGGACGGTCCCCGATCCGTATAACGCAACCTTCGCCTCGCACGCCAAGGGCAAGAAGCACGCTCAGATACTCGAGGAGCTTGAACACGGCATGGACTCGTTCAAGAAAGCGGCGATGATGGTCCCCGAGGAGCGCTACGGCGACGGAAAGACCGCGAACCGCATCTTCGACGGCGCCGGCATAGAGCACTTCGCGGAGCACGCCGCCGTAATCCGCCTGTGGCGGAACCGCGAAGGCATCTGACCGGCGGCTCGTACGGACAGAGCTTCAGCTCTGTCCGCTAGCGTCCCGGTTGAGTACAGCCGAAGCCAAAAGAACGCCTTGGGGTGTGGAAGGAGGCTCCAACTGATGACCACTCAAATCGCGAACCTGCCCTCTTGCGTCGTCGCCGGCGCAAAGCTCGTCCGCAAAGGAGCTGTCTTCCCGCTGAACCTGAGTATCGACCAGCCCAATCCGCCGCTTTTCGGCCGCGGCGCTCCGCGCGTGGAGTTCGTCACCGGCGAGGTCCACCGCGATGACTACCTCGACAACTTCTGGCCGCAGGCTTCCAGCCAATGGGACAGCCTCCGCCACATCCTCCATCCGCGTGATGGCTTCTACAACGGCGTGAAGGCGAACGAAATCGTCGTCGGCGGCGGCAACCTTGGCATCGAGAACATAGCTCGGCGGGGCATCGCCGGCCGTGGGGTGCTCCTCGATGTCGCGCGCCATCTCGAGAAATCAGGCGCGCCGCTCGATTACACGACGGCTACTGTGATCACGAAGGATGTGCTGTCAAACTGCGCGAAGCAGCAGCAAGCGATCGTGGAGACAGGCGACATTATGATCATCCGCACCGGCTGGCTCCGCTGGTACCTTGAGGAAGCGACCGCCGAACAGAAGCAGGAACTGGCCGGCGACCCGATGACCAACCTCAGATTTCCGGGCATCGGTCCGGACGAGGAGATGGCCTCCTATCTCTGGGACTTGCATATCGCGGCCGTCGCCGCTGATAACCCGGCGCTCGAAGCATGGCCGCCCGGGCCGGAGAGCGGCGGCTTCCTGCACTTCCGCCTGATCCCGCTCCTCGGCATGAACATCGGCGAGTTCTGGTACCTCGAAGACCTCGCCGCCGACTGTGCGCAGGACGGCGCGTACGAGTTCATGTTCACTTCCGCGCCGCTCAACGTCCCAGGCGGAGTCGGCTCGCCGCCTAATGCGCTAGCAATCAAGTAGCGCCCTCGAGTGTCATTCTGAGCCTCGGCGCGCCCGATGAGTCTGGTACAAAATAATAGGCCTTGGGCATCGACTGACCCGTCTCAGCTGCGAAGAATCTCGGCGACTACTTAATTGAGGACCATCGTCGGGCGGCGCCGCAATCCTCAAACGACCCTCCTGTCCGTAACATTCCGCCGGCTCAGCTGTTTGAAATAAGTGCGGCGACTGACCCGCTCTCCGTCTCGAGGGTGATCGTTGCCCTGGGGGTCTCCCTTATTCGCGCTATCCCCCGCGTTCCTGGCATCTTAGCCTTTCGCTCCCACTTCCGCCCGCCCCAGGCAGTGCAGATGCCGATTCCACTCTCAGGCAAGACGCGACCGGGCGGCCGGTGCCCAGCAAAATGCACGATCAGACTAGGCCCCGCGCCCCGCTTTGTACCTCAAAGATGCATCCCGGCGCCGGGCGAGCACGAACGCGGGGCAGGCGTCCGTGCTCGCCAATCGAGAGTGGATAGGACAGTCACACAGGGCGAGGGCCCGCCCGCTCCGGTTGCTGGCTCTGCATCCGGAGCGGGCTTGACCGGAGACAATGCGTCCGGGAGTTTGCAGCCTCTCGTCCTTCCTTCCGATGACCGGACATCCACAACACTCCCGAACTTTTGCGACCCGAAGGGGTGGGCCACAAAGAAATGCTCGCAGGCCGACTGATTCCCGACATTAAGCAGGTCTCAATAATCGATGAATTTTGGATGAAGAATGATTACGCCCGGCGCGTCTCGCCGTCGCCTGGAATCGGCAGCTCGACCACGAAAGTCGTTCCATTGGTCGGCTCGCTCACCACCGATACCGTTCCCCCGTGCGCTTCCGCCACATACTTGACGATAGCTAGCCCCAACCCTGTCCCGGCTGGCCGGCTCGCCCGCGCGGACTCGCCCCGATAAAAACGCTCGAACACATGCGCTATCTCATCCGCTTTAATCCCCTGACCGGTGTCCCTTACCTCCAGCTGCACCCGGCCGTTAAACCGCTGAAGCCCAAACACCACCCTCCCTTCTCGCGGTGTGTACTGGACGGCGTTGTCCAACAGGTTGCCGACCATCTGGTCCAGCCGCTCCCCATCGCCGAGCACCACAATGCCGGGTTCGATCTCCTCCCTCAGCTCGTGTGAGTCTTCCTGCTTGACCCGCGCCAGCGCCCGTTCACAAACCGCACTGAAATCGACTCGCGCCCGTTCGATCGACTGCGACTCCTCTCGTGCCAGCATGAGAAGATCCGCGACTAGTCTCCTCATAATTTGCGCCTCCACCCTGACTTCCGCGACGCAGCGTTCTCGGTCGGCCTGCGAGAGATTGGGCCGGCTCAATATATCGACGTTCGTCTGGAGGACCGACAGCGGCCGACGCAGTTCGTGGGACGAATCGGCCAAAAAAGACTTCTGGTGCGCCAGCGTCTGCTCCACCCGCTCGATCATCGCGTTAAACGCGCTGACCAGCTCGCGCACCTCGCCCTCGCCCGCGCTCTTGTCGAGCCTGCGCGTGAAGTCGGCCGTCTCCTCAATGTCTCTCGCCATCTGTGAGACGTTCCGCACCGGTCGTAGCGCCCTGCCGGACAGCGTGTATCCCGATACTGCAGTCACCAAAAGCGCGGCCAGACCCCCGACAACGATGACATCTCGGATCTCACTGACTGCCCCGTTCGCGCCGCTGAGAGACTCTCCGACCTCGATTGAACCACCTGTCGGCAGCGGCTGGTACAAGATACGGGTGTCCTCGCCCCGCACGTCTTTCGTTGCGAATCCCCCCACCAACGACCGCGTATCGTCGGGCGGCGGCAGGCTGCCGCTGGGCGGCTGGGCGGAGGAGTAGAGCACAGTGCCATCCGCGCGCCGCAACTGGAATACTAGGTCCGCCTTCGAAGCTAGGGCGTCGAGTTCGCCTTTGTTGTTTTCAATGTCCTCTTGGTTAAATTCAGTACCAATCGGCTCCAGCGCCAGGGCCACAGCCTGGGCCCGCAGAGTCAGGCTGTCGTCCAGGCCTGCATAAATCCTGTGCGCCGCGATCACGTAGCCGGTGATACCCGTGACCGCCAGTGCGGCCGCCAACAGCCCGACGTATAGGAGCGTGAGGCGCAGCCGCAGAGTCACAACTAAGGCTCCTTCAGGACGTAGCCGACTCCCCTCACCGTGTGGATCAGGCGCGGTTTGTCGCCGCTCTCGAGTTTCAGACGTAGGTTCGCAATGTGCGCATCGATCACATTGGACTCCACCTTCGCGTCCTCACCCCACACGGCGTTCAGTATGTCCTCGCGTGTTAAGACCCGCCCCGGGTTCTCGAGGAACTGTTTCAGGAGCCGGAACTCCTTCGCCGTCGTTGGCAGCGCCTCACCGCCGCGGTACACCGTCCAAGTTGCCGTATCAAGTGCCACATCGCCGAAGGAGAGACGGCCCTCCGCCGGCGCCGGCGTGGTAGATCGCCTGAGCAGAGCCTGAATCCGCGCGATAAGTTCGTCCAGAGCGCACGGCTTGATCAGGTAATCGTCCGCCCCCATCTGTAGCCCTGCGACGCGGTCCGGGACGCTATCGAGCGCCGTCAACATCAGGATGCGTACTGGGGAGCGTTCGCGCACCAGCCGGCAGAGACTCAGCCCGTCCAGTCCCGGCATCATGATATCCAGCACCATTACGTCCGGCCAGCCGCTCTCCACGCACGTCAGCGCCTGCCCCGCCTCCTTCGCGATCGTTACGTCGAACCCGCTCAAAGACAGGCCACGCCGCAGTGCGTCCAGCAGACGCGCGTCGTCGTCGACTAAGAGTATTCGCGGCTGGCTCTTGCTGCCGTTCTGTCCGAATTCTTCGCTTACCATGACTTCGGCCCGGCTCTCTTTCATATTGCGATCCGGATTGGCGGCTCTCCTACATCCATCTTCACACCGCGCTGCGATGCGAGCAACGCCGCTTTCAAAGGGACGCCACCTCCTCTATTCTTTACGACGGCGCCGGCTGCCCGGCCTTCGCCAGCGACGCTTTCAGTTCGTCGATCACCGCCGTCGGGGCGGGGTCGACCCCGTAAAGCAGCGCTAGGTATGCCGCCACGTAATCACCAAGCAGCGTGAGAGATAGCATCTGCGCGAGCGCGCTCTCCCCCCGCGCTTTCACGTCGAGCGCATCGATCGCGCCGTCGTCCAGCAGCCCTCTCATGAGGTCATAGCGCAGCCCTACCCGCGGATGATCTAGCCCCTCAGAGCGCAGAAGTACCATTGTCGTCGCCCGCGCTATCGCCGGCGGCAGTCCCAACGCGACGATCGCATTGTGCTGCGCCTCCGGCATCTCCTCGAAGAACGCACACACCTTCGCTGACTCGTTTGTCTGCGTCTTCCAGCGCCGCGCCACCTCGATCAGCACCCCGCCTCCGTAAATCACGGGCAGCCGCTCGTGCAGCCGCCACGCCAGCTGCTTTGCGGGATTCCGTGAAGAAGCAGTCTCGGCACCGTACTCCTCGCGCAGCGAAGCGAGAACAGCAATCGCCTCGTCCACATCCCCCTCGATCCCCTGCATGAGGCCCAACTTCTGTCCGATGGCCAGCAGTGGCATCAGACCCCACCCGATGGCTGCCCGCGGCTCTCCCTTGTACGTGAACGTGAACGCAGGCACGCCGTTCGCTCGCGCCGTGGCCAGTAGCCGCCCACCTGTCGTGATCGCCAGCTTCTTGGCGGGCATAGCCAGCGCCTGCTCGAACGCCGAGAGCGTCTCCTCGGTCTCGCCGCTGAAACTCGAAGCGATGACCAAAGTATCTTCGTCCACAAACGACGGCAGGTCGTACGCGCGGACGTTGAACACGCGTACGGACGACTCGAGCGATAGCAACGCTCGGAAGTAGTCCCCCGCGATCGCCGAGCCGCCCATGCCGAGGATTACGATCTGCCGGGGTGCCTCCTTCCACGGCGCCTCGAACGCCTTGGCCGCAGCCCACGCCTCTCGGCACTGCTCCGGCAGCCCATGCACCGCCTCGAGCATCCCAGCTGGATCCAGTCTGCTACGTTCAGCCGCATCGTCGAGGACCGGATGCCGCTTGGAGGTCATTCCGGACTATTGCGAACTCAAGCGCCCCAAGCCCCGACGCCTCAGGCCCCTGTCAGCTCGCGCACGGCCTCCAGCAGGGGCTGCACCTGCTCGCCCTCACGCACCTCCGTGTAGATTCGCATAAGCGGCTCTGTTCCCGAAAGCCGGATGAGCGCCCACGCGCCACCCTCCAACAGAAAGCGCAGGCCGTCAGTGCGGTCGTAACCCGTCACCCGCAATCCGTCGATTTTAGACGGCTCAAGCGTCGTCAGGAGCCCAGCGATACGGTCGCGCTCTGCCGGCGTCATCGTAATATCGACGCGGTCATAGTAATGCGGCCCCACCTTTGCGAAAACTTCCTCGAGAAGTTCTGGCAAGCTCTTCCCACGCCGCGCCATCAAGTCGAGAATGTACAGGCCGGACAGGATGCCGTCACGCTCCGGTAAATGCCCGCGGAAGGCAAAACCGCCCGACTCCTCGCCCGCGATCAGCGCGTCCGTCTCGATCATTTTCGGCCCCAGGTATTTGAACCCGACGCCTGTTTCGTACACGGGCACGCCGTACAGCTCGCCCAAGCGGTGCACCATGCTCGTCGTCGTGACTGACTTCACGATCGGTCCGCGCAGCCCGCGCACTTCCAGCAGGTAATACGTCAGCAGCGCGAACACCCGCAACTGATCGACGAATTCTCCCCGGTCGTCCATTACGCCGATGCGGTCAGCGTCGCCGTCTGTCGCCAGCGCAGCCTCCGCATGGGCTTGCACGATCGCCTCGCGCGTAGCCTCGAGGTTCCGCGCGATCGGCTCGGGATTGTGCATCCCCGGGAACGCCGGGTTCCGCTCAGAGCGGATCTCGATCACCTCCGTCCGCCCGCCGGAAAGCAGCTCACGCAGGTACCCCGCCCCCGCTCCGTGCATCGGGTCGACCACCACGCGCAGCCCCGCCTGACGTAGCCGCTCGATCTCAACAAGCTGTCCTAGGTGACGCAGGTAGTCCGCCCTCGGGTCGAATTTCTGCACCAACCCCTTCGCCGTTGCCTCCTCCAGCGGCATCCGCTCGACGGCGCCGTCCAGCGCCTCGGGGATCAGCGCCTCAATCTGCGACAGCACCTCCGGCGGCGCCGCGCTTGCCTGCTCCGTCCTCACCTTGAACCCCGAATATAACGCGGGGTTGTGACTCGACGTGATGACGACTCCGCCGCCCGCGTTCAGCCGGCGGATGTTGAACCCGATCACCGGCGTCGGAGCCGCTCGGTCGCAGAGCTGCACCGGCACCCCGTTCGC
Source organism: Chloroflexota bacterium (assembly GCA_005882715.1). GTDB lineage: Bacteria > Chloroflexota > Dehalococcoidia > SM23-28-2 > RBG-16-64-32 > CF-163. The sequence goes on from VBEI01000002.1 coordinate 20,206, forward strand.
TGCCAGCACCTCAACCACCGCCGCCGCGAACTCCTCCGACGCGAACCGCGTATCGTAGCCCACGACAATCTCGCGCGACGCCGCGGTCGCTTCGTGGAAGTATCGGGCCGTCGCCTGAGCGCATACCCGCACATTCGCGAACGTAAACTCGTCCGCGATGATCGCCCGCCACCCGTCCGTCCCGAACTTAATTGGACTGCCGCTCATCTAATGGTCATATTACGACAGACCGCATCGTCTCTACGTCCAAACAGCACTACACGAAGAGGTCGTTTTGGTAGCGGACTTTCATGAGACACAGCCCGTGGGCGGGAGCAACGACGCTTGCGGCGCCCGGGTGTGGGTCATCGAGGAGTGACACGAACTGCACCTGGGTGCGTTTTTCCGAACCAACCTCGACAAGAGCGCCCACGATGCGGCGCACCATCTGTGTCAGGAACGCGTTGGCCTCGATGTCGAAGAGCGCGAGTTCGCCTTTCCTGCGCAGTTCCGCTCGCGTCACGTGACGTTCGGTCTGACGGCGGCGAGCTTCAGAGGGCTGAGCGAAGGAGGCGAAGTCGTGCGCTCCCACCAGCCTGTGTGCCGCCTCGGCCATCGGAGCGAGATTCAGCGTCACGCGTGGGTGCCATGCGAAGTCGCGAAGCAGGCCGGGCCGCTGATGGCCGAGATGCAGGGTGTAGCGGTACAGGCGGCTGAGGGCGTGGCGGCGGGGGTCGAACTGCAGCGGGACCTCTGCGACTGCGCGCACGCTGACGTCGAGCGGCAGAACGGCATTCGTACCGCGCCCGAAGGTGTCGAGGGGCAGGCGGCTATTGGTGTTGAAGGCAGCGACCTGCCCTTTAGCGTGCACGCCGGCGTCAGTGCGGCCGGCCAGCGCCACCCTCACGGACTCGCCTGTTAGCGTGCCGAGGGCCTGCTCGAGCGCCCCTTGAACGGTCGGTGCGTTTGCTTGCAATTGGGAGCCGGCATAGGCCGTTCCCTGGTATTCGAGGAGGAAGGCCAGGCGGCGCGGCCGGTCACTGCCTTGCAGCTGCCCGGCCGCGAGGGCTTGTTCTGGAATCAGCGTCGTGAGGTTGATTGCTCCGGCTCGGCGGCCTGCGATGTATTGGGCCGCGGGCTTCCCTCTGCTCGCGTGGTTGGGCTAGGCCTCTCCGACGATTAGCTCGAGCTGGGCCATGCGAGCGCCGTCGCCCTGCCGGGGGCCGAGCTTGATCATGCGGCTGTAGCCGCCGGGGCGGCTCGCATAGCGGGGGCCGAGTTCGCCGAAAACCTTCTCGACGACCTTCTTGTCGTAGACGAAGCCCATCGCACGGCGGCGTGCGGGCAGGTCACCGCGTTTGCCGAGGGTGATTACACGCTCCGCCAGACCACGGACCTCCCGCGCCTTGGCCTCGGTGGTGATGATCTTCTCGTAGCGGAGCAGGTCCGTCACAAGGTTGCGAAAGAGCGCCAGGCGATGGTCGGTGGCACGGCCGAGCTTGCGGCCGTCGATGCGGTGGGCCAAGGCTAGTTACTCCTTGGCCTCGTTGGTGTCTTCAGTCAGCTGACGAAGTTGGCGCTTCCAATCGGGCTCTTCTTCCTCCTCGCCTTCATCCAGCGCTTCAGGCTCCGGCTTCGCCTTGGCCTTGCCGGTCTTCTTGCGGCCGACTGGCGCAGGTTCGATGGATGGAAGCGCCGCGGGCGCCTTGAGCTCCGGCTGTGGCTGGGACGGAGCCTCGGGCGGCTGCGGAGGAATGATCGGCGTCTCTTCGGCGGTAAGCGGCGGCGCTTCGACCAGCTCTTCGCCGCGATCGATGGGGAGGAGGCCGAGCTCATCGAGTTTCTCGCGTAACTCGTCGTAGGACTTGCGGCCGAAGTTGCGGAGTGCCAGCAGCTCTTCTTCGCTTTTTTCGAGCACTTGGGCAATGGTGATGAGGCCGCTGCGCCTCAGGCAGTTGTAAGCGCGCATCGAGAGGTTGAGGTCCTCAATGGGCATGCCGTATTTATCGGGCGGGAGCTGAATACCGGCGCCGAGCCCACGCTCGACGATGGGCAGGGCGGGGCGGCCCATGTGCGAGAAGAGCCGGAACTGGTCGATGACGACGTCGGCGCTGCGGCTGACCGCCTCGACGGCACTGACCGTGCCGTCGGTCCAGACCTCGAGGGTGAGCTTATCGTAGTTCGTCGCCTGACCCACCCGTGTACTGGTGACCTTGTAGTTGACCTTGCGCACCGGCGAGAAGATGGAGTCAACGGGGATTACGCCGATAGTCGCGCCGTCCACCTGGCCGGCGGGCGCGTAACCGCGGCCCTGCTCGACGTTGAACTCGACGTAGAGCCTGCCGTCCGGCGAGTCCACGCTGGCCAGATAGAGGTCTTCGTTCACAATTTCGTAGTGTTCTGGCACCTGGAGATCGGCGGCGATGATTGGCCCCTCGCGGCCGCTGATGTCAAGGATGAGCGTGCCGGGCCGATCGGATAGGGCGCGCAGCCGCAACTCCTTGACGTTGAGCAGGAACTCAATGGTGTCTTCTCTGACGTTCGGGATCGTCGAGAATTCGTGGAGGACGCCATCGATGCGGACGGAGGTGACAGCAGCCCCTGTGAGCGAACTTAAGAGTACTCGGCGAAGAGCGTTGCCGAGGGTTATCCCGAAGCCGGGCGGCAGCGGCGCCGCGACGATTCGCGCGTAATCGCCGATATCGCTCGTCTCTTCGACATCGATGGTGGGCTCTTCACTGGGCTGTTGAAGCGGTTGAGGCGCGAGCGGAGTGGACGCCGGGGACCCGGACCTCCGATAAAGCTGGGATTCTAACATGACCTTCCTTTAGCGCGAGTAGTACTCGACTATCGTCGCTACGTTGAACTTGGGGCCGATTTCTTCGACTTCCGGCAGAGCCAGGACGCGCCCTGTCAAATCGCGAGCGTCCAGGCTGAGCCAGGATGGAATGCTTTTGCTTGCTATCTGCTCGCTCACCATCTTGAAATACTCGCTCTTCTTGCCGCGGCCGGTGAGACTCACAACGTCGTTGGGTTTGAGCACGTGGGATGGGATGGCGGACTTTCGCTCATTCACTGCTATATGGCCGTGAAGTACGAGCTGGCGCGCCTGCTGGCGCGAGTCGGCGAAGCCGAGGCGATAGGCTACGTTGTCGAGCCGGAGCTCGAGCGTACGCAAGAGCGTTTCGCCCGTCACACCGTGCCGCTTGGCTGCGATTTCGTAGTACTTGTTGAATTGCCGCTCGAGGATCCCGTAGATCGCGCGGGCGCGCTGCTTCTCGCGCAGCTGAAGGCCGCGATCAGAGACCTTGCGGCGGCGCGTGGAGCGCTGGCCCGGGGGATAGGGACGCTTCTCGAACGGGCATTTAGGCGTGAAGCATTTCTCGCCCTTGAGGTACAGTTTGTCCCCGAGGCGGCGACATAGACGGCAAACAGGACCGGTATAGCGGGCCATAAACTCTCCTACACGCGACGGCGTTTGGGCGGGCGGCAACCGTTGTGGGGCATAGGCGTGACATCGCGGATGTTGGTGACCTGGAGCCCGGCCGACTGCAAGGAGCGAATCGCTGCTTCGCGTCCGCTGCCGGGGCCCTTGATGCGCACTTCGACCTGCCTGAGACCGTGCTCCATCGCCCGGCGAGCGGCGGCCTCGGCGGCGAGTCCGGCCGCATAAGGGGTGCTCTTGCGAGAGCCCTTGAAGCCGGCGGTGCCCGCGGAGGCCCAGGACAGGACGGCGCCGTTGGGGTCTGTCAAGGTGATCGTCGTATTGTTGAAGGTGGAGGCGATGTAGGCGCGCCCAACGGGTACGTTCTTCTTCTCCCTCCTTCTTGTGCGTGTCTTGCGTTCTGCCACAGGCCTTAATTCCTCACTTCTTAGCAATTGCGCGGCGGCGGCCGGCGACCGTCCGGCGCGGGCCACGCTTGGTTCTCGCGTTGGTCCTTGTACGCTGACCGCGGGCGGGCAGGCCGCGACGGTGACGGATGCCGCGGTAGCTGCCGATTTCGATCAGCCGCTGAATGTCCTGTCGCACCTGCTTGCGAAGCTCGCCTTCGACGGTGTAGTTCTTGTCGATGTACTCGCGAATGCGGGCTACTTCGTCGTCGGTGAGGTCGCGCACCTTTGTTTCGAGCGGAACGTTGGCGGCCGAGCAGATCTTGTGAGCAGTCGGGCGGCCGATGCCGAAGATATAACTCAGCGAGATCTCGACTCTCTTCTCACGCGGAATATCGACGCCGGCGATACGCGCCAAGGACTAGCCCTGCCTCTGCTTGTGGCGCGGGTTGGAGCAGATGATGCGCACGACGCCATGGCGGCGTACGACCTTGCACTTTTCGCAGCGTTTTCTGACTGAAGCCTGGACTTTCATTTGCCTACCTGAAACGATAAGTAATCCTGCCCCGGGTCAGGTCATAGGGAGACAATTCCACCAGTACCTTGTCTCCGGGGAGGATCCTGATAAAGTGCATCCGAATTTTTCCGGACGCATGGGCCAGAACTCTGTGCCCATTTGCCAATTCTACACGAAACATCGCGTTTGGCAAATTCTCTTTTACCGTGCCTTCAACCTCAATCGACTCTTTTTTCGCCATTCAGCGGGTAGTTTCCATCACCTCCCGGATTCGGCCATCCAAAAGAGATATTCTACTGAATGGGGAGAGTTGGGGCAACGGGTAGCAGCGAGGCGGAGCTGCGCTCGGCCATCCCGGACGGAGGTGGGGGACACCCCCCACACCCCCGGCCTGCGGCGCCTCGCTAGGCTTTGCGGGCGATCCGAAGCGTTGCGCTACCGCTGTTTGGCGAAGCCAGAGATTCCCTCCTGCGGCGGCTGGGCCTTCGCCAGCTCCCCGCTGCCGCCCGCCCCACCCCGCAAGCTCGGAATGATAGGGTGCGCTAAGGCAGCGTGAGGACTTCGGCTTCGCCGTCTGTGATGGCGAGGGTGTGCTCGAAGTGGGCGGAGAGGCTGCCGTCGAGGGTGCGGACGGTCCAGTTGTCGGCGTCGCGCTTGGTGCGCCAGTCACCGACGTTGACCATGGGCTCGATCGCGATGACCATGCCGGGCCGGAGCACGGGGCCTGAGTCGGGGGTGCCATAGTTGGGGATTTGCGGGTCTTCGTGCATCTGGCGGCCGACGCCGTGGCCGACGTATTCGCGGACGACGGAAAAGCCCTCCCCTTCGACCCAGGCCTGGATGGCGGCGCCGATCTCGCCGATGCGAGCGCCGCCACGGGAGGCGGCAATTCCTCGCCAGAGCGCATCGCGGGTGACATCGATCAGCTTTTGGGCCTGAGGCGCGAGTGTTCCGGCGCCGACCGTGACCGCCATGTCGGCGACGAAGCCTTTGTGAGTGCAGCCGATGTCGATGCTAACGACGTCGCCTTCCGCTATTTCCCGGTCGCCGGGAATGCCATGGACGATCTCGTCGTTCACGGACACACAGATCGCGGCCGGATACGGCGGCTCCCCGTAGTTGAAGAACGTGGGAACGACGCCCCGTTTCTTGAACTCTCGGCGCGCAATCTCGTCAAGCTCCCTCTCAATCACTCCCGGACGCACATGGCTCACGACGATTTCGAGAGTCTCCGCCAGGATGCGTCCGGCTTCCCGCATAAGTCCGATTTCATCGCGGGACTTGACGATTATCGGCACTAGTGCTCCCCCTCGAGGCAGGCACGCACGGCGCGAGTGACATCTTCGACATCACCCTCACCGGGGGCCTCGCAGAGTTTTCCCTGCGCGCGATAGTAATCGAGCAGCGGTTCGAGGTTCTTAAGATTGACCTCGAGCCGCGTTCGTACCGCGTCGGGTCTGTCGTCCTTACGCTGCTCCAGCTGGAAGCCGCAGTTATCGCACACGCCCGGTGTCTTAGGCGGCAGGCTGATCTCGTTGTAGACGGCGCCACAGTTCGGGCAGCTCCAGCGCCCGGACAGACGGCGGACGAGTTTGCCAGTGGCGACGGAAATGTAGATCGCGCGATCGATGCGCTTGCCGTCTCCGGCCAATGCTTCGTCGAGGGCGCGCGCCTGCTCGAGGTTTCGAGGGAAGCCGTCGAGCATGCAACCGCGCGCGCAATCGGGCTGTGAAATGCGGTCGAGCAGCATGCCGATCGTGATCTCGTCGGGGACGAGCCGGCCGCTTTCAACGAACGGCTGGGCTTTCTTGCCAAGCGCCGTGCCGAGACGGATGTTCTCGCGAAAGAGCTCTCCGGTGGTGACATGGGCGAGGCCGGTCTCGTTTTTGAGCAACGCCGCCTGGGTGCCCTTGCCGGCGCCCGGCAGGCCAAGGAGGATTACGTACAACGGATGCCTAGCGGATGAAGCCTTCGTACTGGCGCATGAGCAGCTGGGCTTCGATCTGGCGGAGGGTGTCAAGAATGACGCCGACGACGATGATGAGACCGCTTGTCGTTATGCCAAGCGCGGTCTGACGGCCGCTCGTCGTACCGGCCCCCACAAGATGAGACGTGATGAAGGGGGCGACGGCGACGATGCCCAAGAAGAAGGCGCCGCCCCATGTGATACGCAGAAGGACGCGGTTGATGTAGTCCTCGGTCGGGCGCCCGGGACGGATTCCCGGGATGAACCCGCCCTGTCTCTGGAGGTTCTCCGCGAGATTTTGTTGCTGAAAGACGACGAGGGTATAGAAGAACGTGAACACGACGACGGTGACGAAGACGAAGGCCCAATACCAGACGTTACCGGGGTTGAAAGAGTTCTTGAGGAATTCCCCGGTGTTCGCCAGAAGGCTGTTGTCCGAGCTTTCCAGAGCGCTGCCTACGAAGGCCGGCATGATCACGATGGAGAATGCGAAGATGAGGGGAATCATCCCGGTGCTATTCACGCGCAAAGGGATATGTGTCTGACCGGACTGGCGGTACATGCGGCCTGAGCGAAAGACGCTCCGTGAGTACTGTACGGGGATGCGGCGCTGCGCTTCCTGAAAAGTGACGATGAAGGCGACTAGGCCGACGATCATGATCGTGAGGAAGAAGGTGGCGGTGACGCCCTCGCCGGTACCGGTGTACAACCGCCCGCCGATGAACTGCGGCAGGCCGGCGATGATGCCGGCGAAGATGATGATCGAGATGCCGTTGCCGACTCCCTTCTCGCTGATCAGCTCGCCGAGCCAAACAAGAAACATCGTGCCGGCGGTCATCGTAATGATCGCGGAGAGCGTGGGTAAGGCGTCGGGGCCGGAAAGCGATGGCTGGGGGATGGCGCCCGGCGCAATGCTCTGGACGATGATGAGCTGCCCGTAGCCCTGCACGAAGGCCATAGGCACGGTCATCCAGTGCGTGTAGATGTTTAGCTGCTTGCGGCCCTGCTCGCCCTCCTTGGAGAGCGCCTGGAGGGCAGGCACGAGCGGCACCATCAGCTGCATGACGATCGACGAGGTTATGTAGGGATAGACACCCATCGCGACGACGCTCATGTGTGATAGCGCGCCCCCGCTAAAGATATTCATGAAACCGAGGACGGTGCTCTGCTTGAAGGCCTCATCGAGCTTCGACGGATCCACTCCCGGGACGGGGACATTGGAAACGAACCGGAAGATCACGATTAACCCGAACGTGAAGAGCAGCTTCTCGCGGATGTCCGGTTGGGCCATCGCGCTGATGGCCGCCTGAAGGAGCTGCGGACGCTGTGTCTGCTGCTGTCTACCCGCCGCTGCCATCGTCTTCACCTTCGGGTGCGTCCTCGCCGGCTGGCGCTTGGGAAGCCTGGGACGCGTCTTCGTACTTATCGTTCGGGACGGAACCGCGGTCGTGAGGTTTTTTCTTCTTGCGTTCGCCCAGTTCGACGACGGTCCCGCCCGCTGCCTCGATCTTTTCTCTGGCGTTGATCGAAAAACTGTGAGCGTGTACGGTGAGCTTCTTGGTCAGATCGCCGGCGGCGAGGACCTTGACAGGCTTCCTCAGACTGCGGAGGATACCCTTTTCCTTCAGGAGCTGGGGAGTGACCTCAGAGTCTTTGTCGAAGCGCTCGAGGACGATCAGGTTGACTGCCTGGTACTCTACGCGGAAGGGGTTCGTAAAGCCGCGGCGGAAGGGGAGCTTCTTGAAGAGCCGTGTCTGGCCGCCCTCGAAGAAACGGCGGGGCTTGTTGCCCGCTCGCGCCTTTTGACCCTTCAGGCCACGCCCGGCAAAGGTACCCTGGCCGGCGGCGTTGCCGCGGCCGACGCGCTTGCGGGCATGCCTCGCCCCCGGTGGGGGTTTCAACTGGTGGGCTTGCATCAGTCCTGGGGGATCTCAGTCACCTCGACGAGGTGACGAACCTTTGTAATCATACCACGCAGGGGGCGGCTATCTTCCCGCTCAACGCTCTGGCCAAGGCGCTTGAGTCCGAGCGCCTCGATCGTTCGTTTCTGGTTGTTTTGGTATCCAATCGCGCTCTTCTTCCAGGTGATACGAACCTTAGCCGCCAACAGACGCCTCCGGGGAGACAGCGCGGCGGCGTTCGCGGACCTCATCGGGCGAGCGCAGGCGGGACAGTGCAAGCATCGTCGCTTTCACGGTGTTGGCCGGGTTGTTGGAGCCGAGGGACTTAGCAACGGCATCCCTAACGCCCGCCATCTCAAGCACCGCGCGCACGCCGCCGCCGGCGATAAGGCCTGTGCCTGGAGGTGCGGGCTTTATGAGCACTCTGGCGGCGCCGAAGTGGACAAGGAGGGGGTGCGGCACCGTGGTACCGTTCAGCGGAACACTGATCATGTGCTTGCGGGCTATCGTACCGGCCTTGCGGATCGCCTCGGGCACTTCGGTGGCCTTGCCCATGGCGGCGCCGACTCGCCCGGCGGTATCGCCGACGACGACGATGGCGGTGAAGTGAAAACGCCTGCCGCCCCTCATCACCTTGGCGACACGGTTGATGAAAACAACCTTTTCGGTGAGTTCTAAGGCAGCGGCATCGACCCGGTCTCTCTTGGCGATGTATTTGCGTGGATTTGACATTAGCGGCTTCCTAGAATGTGAGTCCAGCTTTGCGGGCGGCCTCCGCGAACGCCTTCACGCGGCCGTGGTACATGAACCCGCCGCGGTCGAAGACGACGGAGCCAATGCCTTTTTCCTTCGCTCTTTTGGCCAGCGCCTCGCCGACCAGCCCGGCAACTTCGCTCTTCTTTTTGCCATCGCGTACCGATTTGAGATCGGCTTCGAGGTCGCTAGCAGAGACGAGCGTGTGGCCCGCACTATCGTCAATGAGCTGTGCGTAAATGTGGTTCAGGCTGCGGAAGACGGCTAAGCGTGGCCGCTCGGTCGTACCCGTCAAGCGTTCACGGACGCGAAGGTGACGTCGCGCCCGGGCAGCGCGGGGTAGACGTGACTTCTTCATAGGTGCGTTCCTAGTGGGTCGCCTTGCCGGCTTTGCCGGCCTTGCGGCGCACGTATTCGCCAGTGTAGCGAATGCCTTTGCCCTTGTATGGCTCGGGTGGCCGGATCTTGCGAACGTCGGCGGCCGTTTGGCCGACCTGCTCCCTGTTGATGCCCTTGACGGTGATCTTGGAGGTACCTTCGACCTCGAACTCGATGCCGGGCGGGGGCGGCACATTCACCGGATGCGAATAACCAATCGCCAGCACGAGGTTTCTGCCCTGCATCTGTGCTCGATAGCCGACGCCCTGGAGCTCCAGTGTCTTGCTGAAGCCGGCGGTGACGCCGGCGACCATATTTGCGACCAGCGAGCGGGTGAGGCCATGCATCGCACGGTGTCGGGGCTGCTCACTGGGGCGGGAAACAACGATCTGTCCGTCCTTCTGCTCGATCCGCATTTCGCGATTGAGCTCGCGGCTCAGTTCGCCCTTGGGTCCCTTAACGGCGACGTGCGTGCCGTCGATGCGGATCTCCACCCCGGAAGGGATGGCGATCGGCATTTTCCCTACTCTCGACATCGGTTCACCACACGTAGCAAAGTACTTCGCCGCCCACGCCGCGGCGGCGGGCTTCCTTACCCGTCATGACGCCCTCCGGAGTAGAGAGGATAGCGACACCGAGACCTCCATAGACGCGCGGGATCTCGCGCTTGGCCGCATAGACGCGCAAGCCCGGGCGGCTTACGCGCTGGAGGCCCATAATGACCGGCTCGCGCGCGGGTGTATAAGCGAGATGGATGCGGACATTCTTGTGCGTACCCTCACTCCGGACCTCGAAGTCGCCGATGAACCCCTCGTTCTTAAGGACCTGAGCCAGCGCAACCCTAGTTTTGGAAGCGGGCATGTCTGTGTGGTCGTGGCGGGCAACGAGCGAGTTCCTGATCCTGGACAACATGTCGGCGATGGGATCGGTAACCATAACGCTACCAGCTGGACTTCTGCACACCCGGGATGTGGCCTTCCAGAGCGAACTTGCGGAAGCAGATGCGGCAGAGGCCGAACTTGCGGATGTAGGCGCGCGGGCGTCCACAAAGGCGGCAGCGGTTGCGGAGGCGGCCTGGGAACTTGGGGGGCTTGTTGAAGGTCTTCTCGTAAAGCGCCTTTCGCGTCATCTGGTCCTCTACCTAGCCTCGCCTGGCGAACGGCATGCCCAACAACTCGAGCAGCCGCTGCCCCTCTTCGTCTGTCTTTGCGGTCGTGCAGATCGTTATTTGCATGCCGCGAATCTTGTCGATTTTGTCGTACTCGATTTCCGGGAAGATGACCTGCTCGCGGATGCCCAGGCTGTAGTTGCCCCGGCCGTCGAACGAGTTTGGAGACACGCCCTGAAAGTCGCGAATGCGGGGCAGAGCGGCGTTCAGCGTGCGGTCAAGGAACTCCCACATGTGATCGCCTCGGAGCGTGACCATGACGCCGATGGGCATGCCCTCGCGGAGCTTGAAGTTCGCTATCGACTTCTTCGCCCGGGTAATCACTGGATGCTGGCCGGTAATTGTCGCGATGTCGGTGGAAGCGGCGTCGAGCGCCTTTGCGTTCTGGACAGCCTCCCCGGTGCCGACGTTCAGGGTCACCTTCTCTACGCGCGGCGCTTGCATGGCGTTAGCGTAGCCGAACTCCTTGACTAGAGCCGGTACGATCTCTTCCCGGTAGCGTTCTTTCAATCGCGGTGGCATCTGTTCTGTCCTAATCCTGGTTCGCGTCACAGCGCTTGCAGTAGCGCACTTTACGCCCATCCGCCTGCCGGCGGAAGCCGACGCGGGCGGGTTTGCCACAGGAAGCGCAAACAAGCGCCGTGTTCGCCCACGATATGGGGGCTTCGCGGTCAACGATGCCGCCAGGCTTTTGAGGGCCGCGGGGCTTCATGTGCCGCTTGACCATGTTGATTCCGGTGACGATGAGGCGCGGCGGCCGCGGCTGACCGAGCTTGCTGATTTTGCCGGTACCGAGGAGCACCTTGCGCACCTGCCCGGTGCGGCCCCTGTCCTTGCCTTTGGTTATGAGGACCGTATCATCGCGCTTAATCTTTTGCATTTCTACACGACCTCTGGCGCCAGCGAGACGATCTTCATGAAGTTGCGCTCTCTCAGCTCGCGAGCTACGGGCCCGAAAATGCGGGTGCCACGCGGGTTGAAGGCGTCCGAGAGGACCACGGCGGCGTTCTCATCAAAGCGGATATACGAGCCGTCGTTGCGCCGGTATGGCTGCGCGGCACGCACTACGACCGCGCGGACGACTTCGCCCTTCTTGACGCCGCCCATGGGAGTGGCCTGCTTGACAGAGGCGACGATAATATCGCCCACGGTGCCGTAACGACGCCGGGAGCCGCCGATAACCTGAATGCACATCAGTTGCCGGGCGCCGGAGTTGTCGGCCACCTTGAGGCGGGAGTAAGACTGAATCAAGAGGGCTGCTCCTCTGCCGACTCTTCAGCAGCCTCTGCCGATTCTTCAGCGGCCTCCGGCGGTTCTTCGTCGGCCTCCGGCGGTTCTTCAGCCTTCTCTGCCGGCTCTTCCGGGGCCTCTTCTTGCTCTTCGCCGGCCGGCTCCTCGGCTTCGGCCTCGACGGCTTCGATTTCGGGTACCTCTTCGGCCACCTCGACCTCCTCGGGCACAACGGCTTCGGCCGCAGGACCAGCGACCGCTTCCGCGGGGACGGTCTCTTCGCTCTTGGCCTTCGCGCCACCGCGCGGCCTAGGTGCCTCTTCGATTTCCGGCTCTTCGGGCTTAACCTCGCCCAACAACTCGAGGTCGATCGATTCCGGCGCCACTTCAGGAAGCTCCGCTCGAGTCAGGACTTCGAGCAGGCGCCAGCGCTTGCGCCGAGAGATAGGCGCGGCCTCGATGATGCGGACGCGGTCTCCCAACTGCGCTTCCTCAGCCTCGTCGTGAGCCATCAGCCGGCGTACGCGGCGTACTGTCTTCTTGTACAAGCGGTGGCGGAAGTTGGCCTCGACGGCGACGACGACCGTTTTCTGCATCTTGTCGCTGACGACGGTGCCGTCGCGGACTTTGCCGCGCAGGCCGCTCTGCTTGGCAGTCATTTGCGCGGTGCCTGACCGCCGACTCGGGCCAGCTGTCGCTGTTGCTCGATGGTTTTGAGGCGGGCGATGTGACGCTTCATTTTCGGCAGCTCCTGGTAGTTCGTGAGCTGCCGAGTCTCGCGCTGGAGACGCATAGAGAAGAGGCGGCGATGGGCCTCCTCCAGCTCCTTGCGCAGGTCCGTTTCGGAGAGCTTGCGGATATCGTCGAGTTTGGTCTTCAGCTTCTTCGCCATCGATTACATCTCCGGCCTTGCCACGAAGCGCGTGGGGATGGGGAGCTTGTGGGCGGCGAGGCGCATGGCTTCACGCGCGGTCTCTTCCTGGACACCAGCGATCTCGTAGATCATGCGGCCCGGGCGAACGACGGCCACCCACGCTTCGACGGGGCCCTTGCCGCTTCCCTGACGGACCTCGAGCGGCTTCTTGGTGATCGGCTTGTCGGGGAAAACGCGGATCCAGAGCTTGCCACCGCGGCGGACGTAGCGTGTAATGGCGCGACGGCCGGCCTCAATCTGGCGGGCGGTGAGCCAGCACGGCCCAAGAGCCTGCAGGCCGTAATCGCCGAAGGTGACGTGGTTGCCGGCTGTGGCCATGCCACGCCGGCGGCCACGGTGCGCTTTGCGGAACTTCGTCCGCTTAGGCTGTAGCATCGCCGCTCTCCTGCTGAGCTGGCTCCGGAGGAGGTTCCGCCGCTGCCGCCTCTGCGCTCGCTTCCGACGGCTGGTCGGGGCCGCCAGGCGCCGCAACCCCGCCCGCTTGTGGTTCACCGCTGGCCGCGCGTGCCTTTTCAAGCGCGCTGACCGGGGGCGCCGTCCGCTCCGAGATCTTGTCGCCCTTGTATATCCAGACCTTGACGCCGATGCGGCCGAGCGTGGTGCGGGCTTCGGCAGTGCCGTAGTCGACATCCGCCTTCAGCGTGTGCAAGGGGACCCGGCCCTGCCGTTCCTGGTCTCTGCGAGACATGTCGGAGCCCCCGAGCCTCCCTGCGATGCGGATGCGCACGCCCTGGGCGCCGCGCTGCATTGCCCGTAGCGCTGCTTGCTTGATGGCGCGGCGGTGCGAGACGCGGCGCTCTATCTGCTCGGCAACCGCCCGGGCGACGAGCGGCGCTTCGATTTCCGGGAGCCGCACCTCGTTGATGTTGACGCGAACGCGGCGTCCGCTCGTTTTTTCGAGCCTGCCGCGCAGCTCATCTACGCGCTGGCCGCCGCGGCCGATGACGATTCCCGGACGCGCTGTGTGGATGCTGACCGTGATCTGGTTGGCGTTTCGCTCGATCTCGACGCGCGAGATGCCGGCATCAGGCAGCATCCGCTCGATCGAGCGGCGGATGCGCAGGTCCTCGTGCAGCTGCTCAGTATAGTTCTTGTCGGCGTACCACTTGCTGTTCCAGGTATAGATGTAGCCGAGGCGAAAGCCGTGGGGGTGAACTTTCTGGCCCATCAGCCGCCTTCCTCCACGATGATTGTGATATTGCTGCGGCGGCGGCGAATGATATCAGCGCGGCCGCGCGCACGCGGGGTCATGCGGCGCAACTTAACGCCGTCGCCGACGAATGCGCGCGTGACCCGCAGATGTCTGGGGTCCATGTTGTAGTTGTTTTCGGCGTTGGCGGCGGCCGAGCGTACGGCCTTGGCAATCGTCCGAGCGTGCGGACTTTGCATGAAGCGCAGGATAGACATCGCCTCATCGACACGCTTGCCGCGCACTTCGTCGAGAATGAGGCGCACCTTCTTGGGCGCGACCTGGGCGCCCCTCATGTACGACTTAACGGCGACCACTATTTCTTCCTCACCTGGCTGACCTGCGCGGAACGGCTGGTATGCCCGCGGTAGGTGCGAGTCGGCGCAAATTCGCCGAGCTTGTGCCCGACCATGTTCTCAGTGATGAAGACGGGCACATGGCGGCGGCCGTCGTGGATGGCGATGGTGAGGCCGACCATTTCAGGCAGAATGGTCGAGCGGCGCGACCAGGTGCGGATGACGGCCTTCTGGCCCGATTGCTGCACCTTCATCACCTTGGCGATCAGCTTGGCGTCCGCGAACGGGCCTTTCTTCGTCGACCGGGACATCGTCTAAACCTGGTACCTGCGGCGGACGATGTATTTGTTGGTGTCTTTGCGGCGGCGCGTGCGGGCGCCCAGCGTGGGCTTTCCCCACGGGCTGCGCGGCCCCGGGAGGCCGATCGGTGCGCGGCCCTCACCACCGCCGTGCGGATGGTCTCGCGGGTTCATGACGGTGCCACGCACGCTCGGCCTGCGGCCCATCAAGCGCTTGCGCCCGGCCCTTCCCAGCTTGACCTGGCTGTGCTCGACGTTGCCGACCTGGCCGATCGTGGCCATACAATCCGCGTGGATGCGCCGGACTTCACCCGAAGGCAGCCGCACGAGCGCGTAATCCCCTTCGCGGGCGAGGAGCTGGGCGGAGCCGCCGGCGCCGCGAACGAGCTGGCCGCCTTTGCCCTTGTGCATCTCGAGGTTGTGGATTGTCGTGCCGGAAGGAATGTTGCGCATGGGGAGCGCGTTGCCGGGCTTGATCTCGGAGTTGGGGCCGGCCATTACGCTGTCGCCGATTTTGAGGCCTACCGGCCAGAGGATATAGCGCTTCTCGCCGTCCGCGTAGTGGACGAGGGCGATGCGGGCGGAGCGGTTCGGGTCGTACTCGATCGAGGCGATCTTTCCCGGGACGCCGGTCTTGTCACGGCGAAAATCGACGATGCGCAGGCGACGCTTGGCCCCGCCGCCGCGATGGCGTACGGTGATTCGGCCCTGGTTGTTGCGCCCGGCCTGGCGCCGCAGAGGGGCGACGAGGGACTTCTGCGGCTTCGAGCGCGTGATCTCGTCGAAGCTGTGCCCGCTGGCGCCGCGGCGGCCGGGAGAGGTGGGCTTGTACTGCTTGATCGGCACGCTAGACGCCCTCGAACAGCTCGATCTTGTCGCCGGGGGCGAGCGAGACTACGGCCTTCTTCCAATTCGGCCGGTGCTTGATGCGGTTGCCCCGCGCCCGGCGCGGCTTGCCCTTCATGACCATTACGTTGACATCTGTCACTTTTACATCGAACCCTTTTTCGACCGCATCCTTGATCTGGACCTTGTTCGCTTCCGGACGCACCTCGAACATGTACTTATTCTCGCCGCCGAGGCGCGTCGCTTTCTCCGTAATCATCGGCCGGATCACGATGTCGAGACTATGCAGTTCTCTACCCATGAGCCAGCCTCACGCTCCTTCGAACGAACTCAGGAAGCCACAACCCGCAAGGGCGCCGGACCGGCGCGGAGTGCGGGCGCGCCCGCCTGCGGCGGACTATCGCACTTTAATAACGCCGCCCGTGGCGCTGGGTACGCTTTGTGCGCCGGACACGCGTCAACGAGGCATCCCGCCAGGCGGGACGCCGGATAACCTATAACAGTGTACAGGGATTTGCGTGTGGGTCAAGCGAGCGAATCGTGGTAAGCGGTCAGTTTGTCTGGCAGGCTATCGCGACGGGTGTAGGTGGGGTCGGCAGACTGTCAAGGCAGTCTTGATATTGATCATTGGGGTCGACAGGACCAGATCTGAATACCATCACCATAACAAGCAGAAATACACTGAGAACTACGATTACGGTCAGAGCCCACCTCACGCCGCGCTTGTAGCGCAGACGCGGGCTTGCGTCAACCGTCAGACGCCGGCGCGGATGTAGCCGTCGAGGCCCGGGAAGCTCTCGAGACAGGCGCGGCGCTCGGCCTTGAGGCGCTCGACCCAGGAGCGGTAATCGTCCAGCCGGCCGAGGGCCTCGAAGCGCTCCCTGGGTTGGAGTAGGTCCTCGTCCTCAGGTGCGATTCCGGGGACGCGGACGGGCAGCTGGTAGCCGAAGTCGGGGTCGGTGAACCACTCGAGGCCGCCCTCGGCGATGGCCCGCATACAGGCGGAGGAATGCTCGACGGTGACCTTCTTGGAGTCCGGGCCGCTGTCATCGACGATCCAGCCGGTGTTCATCAGGTAGACATCGATCGGGTGTGTGCGCAGCAGCTCGAGGAAGCGGTTGCCCTGGAGCTCGTTGGGTAGAGGGAAGAACGGGTTGGTGCCGGGCACGCGCAGCGACTTGCCGGCTTCATCTTTGCCCCCCGCGCTCGTGCCCTGGGTCTCGCCGAGCATGAAGTAGGCGGCGGCCTGCTGTTCGCTCAGCTTCGCGAGCGCCGGAACGACGCTGCGTGCGCGGTTGAGAATGACGATGGCGTTGACGGGGCCAATGTTGTTGGCGTCCTCGTACCGCCCGAGCGCCTCCAGGTGGAACACGGCGCGGCCATTTTGCGTGAAGGACTCGTTGAAGAAGTCCGGGGTGCCATCCTCGCTGAGGTAGACGTTTTCGAGGTAAGCGATCGGGCTCGTGACGGCTCGATAAATCTCGGGCTCGTGCTCTGGGGAAAGCGAGAAGGTCTTCGCGAAGCAGCCGTTCTCGGTGCCGTAGACCTTGCCGCCGCGCATCAGAGCGATGAAGTCGTCCTGGACGGCTTTGGAGTCGCCCTGCCTTCGGAAGGTGGTGGTCGTCTTCCCGGTGCCCGAGAGGCCGATCACGACGATCGTCTTCTCGCCCTGCGCCGTCGGGATGACCTTGCATCCGGCGTGCATGGGCAGGCCGCCCTTGTCGTAGACGATCTTGTTCCACATGCGCAGGCCGCCCTTCTTCGACTCGCCGAAGTAGTCTGAGTTGAGGACGCGCGTGACGCCGTTCTCGAGGTCTACTGCGATGCAGCGGTCGTTCGGGTAGCCGGGGGCGGCCAGGTTCGGTGTGTCGATGACGGTGACTTGAGGGTCGCCGTCGGCGCGTTCGAAGTAGAGGAATTTCTGCATGCCGGCGACATTGGCGTTGGCGCGCTCGATGACCAATCGAGCGGCCGTCTGCACTTCTTTCGCGTTTGAGATGTAGCCGTCGATGACGATCATCGGCCGGCCGGCGATGTATTCTTCCTGCAGGCGGGTGATCTCTTCGTACTCGGCCCGCGGCATGGTCTGGTGGCCGCGATATTCTTCCGGCGTTTCAGTGACGATGTAGGTCGAGCCGCTGCTGCGCGAGTCCACGCTGGTGAAGACGTCGACGCTGCCGTAGGCCGTCCGCTTGGCGTTGGGCATCTGGAGCGTGAGGCGGCGCAGCTGCTCCTGAGGCGGGTTGTCGAGGACCACTCGGGGCCGCATCTCATGCGCCGGTTCGTGCAGGACGACCATTCTTTCCTCCCTTGGGCTAGGGTCAAAAGTGCTTCTCATCATAATCGGAAAAGTAAGCGATTACGCGTCCGAACGCGCCGAGAAGCATTAATTCTGCGTAAGAAATTAGTTGGCAGATTATGAGCGCCAATGGATCGGCAGCCTGAACGCATCAGGCCGACTCGACACTGAAGCAAGCGGAATGATCCTCCTTCGAGCTCCGTCCTGGGCTGCCGCATTGGATGGCCGTGAGCCTACCCGCCGGCGACCGGTTCTGTCAAGCAGCGTGATCGGAGCACGCGAAGTAACGACGCGGCCCCCACGATGCGAGATGCAACGACAGCGCGCTGGTCGCGTCTCTTATTGGGCGAACAATAACGACGTATAGGGCGGTTATGTTAAACTGCATGAGCCCCATTCTTCAACTCCACCGACAACTGTCGAATGGTCTTGACGTCGTTCGGCGAAGCAGTGAGGGATGTTTGCGTCTGTCGTCTCTAACGACAAAGACAAACCTGCGCTGGGCATGCGCGTCTGCGGCTGTGTCGGCAGTCCTAATATTCGCAGCCAGCGGACAGAGCGGGGGCACACGGCCGCAGAACCTGAGCGCCGCGTCTCTGAAAACCGCTGACCCCACACCGAGACCGACGGCGAAGCCAACGCCCGCACCGACGGCGGCGCCCACACCGGCGCCAACGCCCGCTCCAACTCCCGAACCGCCACCGCCACCCCCGCCTATAGCGCCCGAGCCGGAGCCGGTCGCGGCGTCCGGGCCGGCGCCACTCCCGGGCACGGGGCCGAACTACTACGTCGACGATGTCAACGGGAACGATGGCAACGGCGGCACCAGCGAGTCGGCCGCGTGGCGCAGCCTGGATCGCGCCAGCGACTTCACGATTCCCCCCGGCGCACGCCTGCTGTTCCGCCGAGGCGGAGCGTGGGCCGGGACGCTGAAGATCGAGGAGAGCGGTGCCGGAGGCCTCCCGGTGGTGATCGGGTCCTACGGCAGCGGCCCTCTTCCGGTGATCCAGGGCGCGAACGACTGCATCGCGCTCTTCGGCTCCGGAATCATCGTCGCGCAAATGCAGATGCAGGACTGCTGGTCGGGGGTCAGGATTCCAGCTGGGGCTTCGTCGAACCGCGTGCAGGACAGCGTGCTCGCGGGAAACGTCGCGGGCGTGCTGGTCAGCGAGGGCGCCTCCGACAACGCGATCATCGGTAACACATTCCAGAACAACAACAAGATGTCCGTGAATACACCGGGCGGATACGACGACTCGGGGGCGTTTGGCGTTCTGCTGAACGGCGACCGCAATGAGGTCGCGTATAACCAGATCTCCGGGAGCGACGCCTTCTCCTACGACTACGGGCGGGACGGCGCAGCCGTCGAGATCTACAAGGGCCAGGGCAACAGCATCCACCACAATACGGCGGTCGATAACCATGCGTTCAGCGAGCTCGGCGACCCACGCACTCAGGACAACACGTTTGCGTACAATCTAGTGCAATCGTCTCTGCCCGACTCGACGTTCCTGGTGACCAGAGGCGGCCAAGACGGGCATGGGCCGGTGGTGAACACGAGGCTCTTCAACAACACCGTCGTCATGACGGGGCCGGGCAGCCAGGGCTTCGTCTGCCACGGTGGGTGCAACGGCGGCGTGCTCACGATGAGGAACAACGTCATCCAGGCCGTACAGAAGGCTGGGTATGCCGACGGCGCCTTCGACGAGGACTATGACTTCTACGCCGGCGGCATAACACAGTTCCCGCTCGGGCCCCACAGTGCGGTCGGCAACCCGATGTTCAACGACCCGTCAGGGGGCGACTTTCATCTTGCCGGTGGCAGCCCGGCCGTCGACAGCGGTATCGACACGGGATACAGCGCAGATCTCGAAGGCCGGAGTGTGCCACGGGACGGAAACGGAGATGGGTTTGCCGTTGCGGACAGAGGCGCCTTCGAGCGCTAGCTCCGGGCCTCGCCGTCGGTAGCGCCCTCGCACGAACCGATGCAACAGGACGGCGGACGCCGGTGTCTTTAGTACTCAGGCGCGATAAGGCGCGGCAACCAGGAGGCAATGCATTGATCGATCCTCAAGCACAAGGCCAGGGGCGTTTTCTTGGCTTCACGCCCAGGCAGTTGAACGTGGGGTTCTTGACTGCCGTTGGCGCGGCAGCCGCCGGCATCTGCGTGTGGCTGTTTGCTTTCGGCGGCCTGGACTCAATTACCGGAGACAGCACAACCGAAGAAGGCGTCGTGGACACTACGGCTCGCGAGATATCAAACGCGGACCTGGAACGTATCGCACTCCGACCGGAGCAGTTCCCGACAGAGTACGCAGGCTTTGCCGCAGACGAGGACAACGGGCCACTCACGCTTGAGAAGAATGCGAACCAAGCGTTCGATCCGATCGAACAACGCGCACAGTTCGAGAGTTCCGGTTGGGTCACAGGCTACGATGCCGCATATAGAGATCGCCAACCGGCGCCCGACAAGGCGTTTTTTCTCGACACTCAGCTAGACCTCTTCAAGACGGTGGATGGAGCGGCGGGCTTCTTCACAACGCAAATGGCGGAAGCGACGCAACATCAGGGCCAGGCGAAGGACAACGTTACCGAGGTTGAGGCCTCGCTATTCGATGTATCGGTCGCCGAACAATCAGCTGGCTTCCGCGGTCACTATAGGGTTCAGCTTGAAGACGGCTCGCAGCGCGAATATTGGCAGATCGGCATCGCGTTCCGGCGCGGTCGCCTGCTTGGCAGCGTCACTTTGGCCGGACTCGAACTGAGCGACGCCGGCAGGCAGGTCCTCGAGGGACACGCCGCGGACCTGGCGAATAGATTGAACAACCAAATGACGGCCGCGCTGTCGACTCGCTAGCGAACCCTAACACTCGACGCCGACCGGTTCGGTCACCGGGGTCTGGTCTGAGGCGGACCCGCGGTGGCGCACAACTGCCGCCACGCTTACAACAGCAACGACGGCGGACATCGCCATAACGGAACCAGCGGGCGGCGCGAACCCAGTGAGAGCGCGGATCAGATACACCACATATGAGTCCGTGTAAGGCATTCTTTCACCGGCGCGGTGACGTAGCGCCTGTTCGAGGGCGACAAGCGGGCATTGTCCAAGGAAAGCCCGGCCCGTGACCATGATGGAGATCGCCAGGTTGTGGAGACGCCATAAGACCCGCTTCCCGTGGTAATAACCGAGATACGCGAGGACCGCCGATGGGAGTGCGAGGACGACAAACACGCCGTGGAGAACAAACACCCAGTCCGCCAGCAATGCGAGCATCCAGTCCTCCTGACGAATAAAGCCGCTTGATGTTTATCAATAAGCTACCACGAACGATGGTCAGAGGTTAGCAGCGGGCCTCTTTGTCAGGTCGGTGACAAGCGAACTAGGTCGGGCGCCCGCTTACTCGTCGGAGCCGAGGAGTGAATTGGGTCGCAAGCAAAGAACCTGGTCTTATCGGAACGGTTTAGTCACGCTCGATGACTTGGCGTTCGGTGAGAGCCGGTCATGTCTTGCTCTCCCGCCAAGATCCGTCCGAGTCCGATGATCATCGCAATCATGGCTAAATAGATCAGACCGAGACCGCACAAGATCGCTGCATCCGCGACCATTTCGACTGCGCCTCCAAAGTGATCAGCATCACGTGCTTGACGAGCGGACTGCATCGGTCCGATGCAAAGGAAACTCGAGGAGCAAAGCCTCGCTGGACGCCTTCGGTGCCTCGCCGATTACGAGACGAAACCGTGTGAAGCCGCACCGCATGCAGCTTATGTAGCGTCCCCATTTGTCCGTTTGGGCGAAGACGTCGCTGTGGCACCGGGGGCACGCCTTCGACCAGATCATTGCGGCTATCGATCTCCCCTCCGAATCTAGTCGCTTCCGCTAACTGACGCATTAACCTGCGATGAATTACGGATGACAATCGTGTGAAACTGGGGCAGCGAGAGAGGTGAGGTAAACTGCGGCCGTCCCGAGCGGCAATATTCCGAGCGAGCGCCCAGCCGGCTCTAGCTCGCCTCGTCGACCTTTCTGGTTCGGCGGCGCGCAGCCGGGCGAGTCTCCGCCTCCGGCTTGGGCGCTTCTTCGGCGGACAGCTCGGGTGCGGTTTTCGCGCGGCGGGTGGGCCGCTTCGGCTGCCGCTCCTCGGCCGCCGTCGCTTCGGGTGCGGCGGCAGCGCGGCGGGCGCGCGGTTTCGGCGACGTCGCTTCGGCGACGGCCTCCGCCTTCGCTGGCTCAGGCTGCGCGGCCGGTTTGTCGGCCTTCGCGCGGCGCTGTCCGTCCGTCCGCTTAGGCCCTTCCGCTGTCGCGACGGGCGCCACGCGCTTGCTGCCCCAGAGGCCTTCTGCGACTTTGACCGCTTCCTCCGTCATGAGCAAGTGAGCATGGTTCAGCATATCGCCGACGTTCAGGTACGCCGCCGGGAGCACCTTCGTCTTCTGAAGATTTCGGGCGCTGGCGAGGATCGACCTGTCCGCCTGCCCGGTGACGATCAGCGCCGAGCGCTCGATTCCGACATTGCGTAGGATGCTCAGCATTTCCTTCGTCTTCGGGGCCTTGAATGCCAGCTCATCGATCACAATGAGCTGGCCGTCCGCGACCTTCCCGGAAAGCGCGGACCTTATGGCGAGGCGCCTCATCTTCTTATTGATTGCGAGGCCGAAGTCGCGCGGCTGCGGCCCGAAAACGATGCCTCCGCCGACGTAGATCGGCGCGCGGATGCTGCCGTGGCGGGCGCGGCCGGTGTACTTCTGCATGCGGACCTTGCGGGTGCTGCCCTGCACCATGCCTCGCGTCTTCGTATTAGCCGTGCCCGCGCGCTGGTTGTTGCGCTGGGTGACGAACGCCTGGTGAAGGACGGCCTCGTTCGGCTCGATGCCAAATACGGAGTCATCGACGTCGAGGCTGCGCAGCTCCTTGCCCTGCGCGTTGACGACCGGGAGCTTCATTTCTTGGCCCGGCGTCCGGTGAGCCTGACCTTCAAAAGAACGCCCTCGTTGCCGGGAACGGCGCCCTTCACCATGAGGATGCCCTTCGCCGAGTCAGAGCGCACAACTTTGAGGTTCTTGACTGTGGCCTGCCCCGTGCCCATGTGGCCGGCCATCTTGACACCCTTGATCACGCGACCGGGGTCCGTGCCGGCGCCGATGGAGCCAGGCGCGCGTGCGCGGTCCGACTGGCCGTGGGTCTTCGGGCCGCCGCGAAAGCCGTGGCGCTTCATGACGCCCGCGAAGCCGTGGCCCTTGGTCGCGCCGGAAACGTCGACGATGTCGCCCGGCTCGAAAATCTCGCAACCGACCTTCTTGCCGACTTCCCATTCACCGATATTGTCAACGCGCAGCTCGCGCAGGTAGCGGAACTGGCCGAGCTTTCGCATATGGCCTTTAAGGGGCGAGTTGACCTTTTTGCGCGTGCCAAAGCCCAGCTGCAGCGCCTCGTAGCCGTCGCTCTCCTTGGTCTTGACCTGGACGACGGTGCAGGGAAGCGCCTCGATCACGGTTACAGGCACGGCGCTGCCGTCAGGCTCGAACACCTGCGTCATACCGATCTTGCGCCCCAGAATGCCTTCGATGGTCATGGTTAGTCTCGAATCGCTTGTACGCCCGCGCGCGACAGCCGGTCACGACGTCCCATGGCGTGGGGATAACCTATAACAGTGTACAGAGATTCACGTTGGGGTCAATCGCCTGGTGTGCGGGTCCGGGTTGAGGCCCCGCTCTCACTGGTTGATGCTTTGAAGTTCGTATTGTAATTCGCTCCAGTACTTACGAAAGAATTCTGAGTTCCTTACACCGGGTCGTGGTCCCGCGCCCCGCTGTCGATAGCGACATATTCCCGATAATCTGTTAAGATGCGGTAAATTGCTAATCGGTTAAGATGCGGTAAATGACCATCAAACCTGGGGGATCTGGTGACAACGCGGGACGAACAAATGCGGCATCAATTGGTCTCCCCGGCTGGGGTCTATCCTCCGGCTCGAATGGAGGGCATTGCTGAAGAAGAACTCGCTCGACTGCTGAAAGAGCGTTCAATAGCGGCCTGGGAATTCTTGTTCGAGCGGCATTTCGATCGGGTCTATCGGTATGCCCTTGGCCGCTTATTCTGCCGAGAAGCAGCTGAGGACGTTGCTGCTGCAACTTTTGACCGGGCATTGGCCCTGATAGACGGCTACTCATACCGCGGGCGGCCCGCACTCGCCTGGCTCTACGGAATCGCGCGTAATGTCGTGAAGGAATCGCGGCGCAATGACGTTCGCCAGCAAGGCGCGGGACTGCTCAGGGGGTTGCATCCCCATCGTAACGGTCACCGCACAGACCACGTGATCCCGCTGAACCATATGGATAGCGCTGACGCCGCCGTATCCCGGATCGACCTGACTCGTGCGATTGCCAGGCTTACGGAGATCCAGCGTGAAGTGGTGCTTCTCCGATACTTCGCCGGCCTTTCGGCAAGTGAGACCGGCCGCGTAATCGACCGCCCCGAGACGGCTGTCTACGCGCTGCAGGCGCGCGCGCTGGCGGCGCTGCGGCGGCAACTCACCTAACAACAAATAGAAGAATCTAACTAATTGCCCGTCTGATCTGCTTGTCGCGCGGTCATAAGCCATCGAATCGCCCAGAGGGAGACAGCCAACTGAACGCCCAGCAGCGCGACATCCTTATTGCCTGCCTTCGACGAGTCGAGCAAGGAGACCGCCTCGACTCGGTCCTCCGCGCCTACCCGAAGGAAACGCGCTGGCTACGAGAGCATATAGCGATTTCAAGGGCGCTCTATATCGTGGGCGAATCGTCTCCCATCAACAAAGAGCGGGCACGCGAACGCATCTTGAGTACCGTCGCTCATTCAACGGCCCCTTCTGCCATTTCAAGCCGCCGTCAATTTATCTTCGCCGTCGCGCAGGCCGCGTTGATAACGGTCGGCGTTCTGGTCCTGATGGTGGGTGCAGCCGCCGCGGCTGGCGTCGACCTTAGCTCAGTTCCGAGACATGTTGTTGACACTCTGGCCGAGCCGCTGCCGCTATCAGCCCAGAGCCTAGAGAACTCGGGCGCGCGTAAGCCGGGAGAGGGAGAGCCTCGCGCCGCTTCTGGCGGTAGCGATCGCGAGGTTGCTCGGTCGGCTGGGGGACCCGCCATCGAGGGCGATCTTTCAACCCTTACGAGTACCGGCTCTCGTGAGGTCGATCCCAATGATACTAACTCGCTGGCGCAAGGCGGTCAGCCCAGCCGGACGAATCCACCTGCCAGCGACACACCCGACGGCAACTCGCCTGGTAACGGCGGCCATCCCGGGGGCGAAAACCAAGAGGGCAACCATGGCAATCAGCCGGGCACGACTGGCCCACGAGATCAAAACCCGAGCCATAGTGGCCAACCCGGCAGCGACGGACACAACGATTCCAACTGCCCCGGCAATCAAGGAGTTAGCAATCAGCAGGGCCAAACCGACTCGAATGGCAACGGGTCGAACGGCGATAAGCCGAACGGCTCGAGTGGCGACGCATCGAATGGCTCGAACGGCGGTGGGTCGAACGGCGGTGGGCCGACGCTCTCGACGGGCGACGCACCGAATGGCTCGAACGGCGGCGCGTCGAGCGGCGCGAATAGCAACGCGGCGAATGAGGCGTCCACCGACCATTCACTCATATTCACTCTCTATTAACGGAAAGACGCCGTGATCCGAATTAGGCTGCTAACAACAAAGGTTTAGATCCGGTAAAGGAGTTGGGATGAATTCGGTCGGTGCCACTTGTGCGGAAACGGACAAACAAGGCTCGAACGAGGGTGCGCCGAACGATCAGAACAGCGGCGTACCGCGTGGGTTGAAACCGAGCCACGGCGGCCCAGCTGGAACAGGCGGGACGAAGTAGTGGCACAGCTCGCGGTAGTCGGCGCCGGCTACGTCGGTCTAGTCACCGCCGCCTGTCTCGCCAAGTTAGGTCATCGGGTGATCTGCGTCGAGGTAGATGAGAGCAGGCTCAATGGACTTGCGGCCGGTGAGCCGCCGATCAGCGAGCCCGGCCTGGCTGAGCTCGTCCGGGAACAACTGCGGCACGGGAGCCTCCGGTTCACGGGCGACTATGCGGGCGTAGCCGAGAGCGAATTCATCTTTATCGCTGTCCCCACTCCATCACGAGAGGATGGTTCGGCGGACACTAGCCACGTCCTCCATGCCGTCAACTCACTTATCCCTCATGTCCGGCCGGCGACGGTAATCGTCGTCAAAAGCACCGTGCCCGTTGGCACAACCGACAGGCTCGCCGCGATGCCGCCACTGTTGGAGGCGCGGATTGAGGTCGTATCGAACCCCGAGTTCCTGAGGCAAGGAACTGCGGTCCATGATTTCCTGCAGCCAGACCGTGTCGTCATCGGTGCCTCGTCGCCAGATGCGGCCGCGCGTGTGGCGCGCCTCTACTCGTCAATCGAGGCACCGATTGTTGCCGTGGATACACGCTCAGCGGAACTCGCCAAGTACACGGCAAATGCCCTGCTCGCCGCTCGAGTTTCGTTCATGAACGAGATCTCACACATCGCCGCGGCGGTAGACGCTAATGTGGACGACGTCGCGCGGATAGTCGGCATGGACAGGCGCATCGGCCCCGCCTTTCTTAGGGCGGGCCTGGGCTGGGGTGGATCATGCTTTCCAAAGGACGTGCTCGCCCTGGCTGCGGTCGCTAATAGCAATGGCTGCCGAACTCCGATCTTGCAGGCCGTGTACGAGACTAACGAGCTACAGCGCGAGCACGCGGCCAAGCTTCTGCTTGATGCTGTGCGCACCATCCCGGGTCCGATCGTGGCGATATTAGGGCTCGCCTTCAAACCAAATACCGATGATGTGCGAGGCTCGCCGGCGCTTGGCATTGCCCAGCATCTGCTGGCAGAAGGCGTCATCGTGCGCGCACACGACCCTTTCGCCCTTGTGAACGCCAGCCGTGTGCTTCCCGATGTGGAGTACAGCGAGGACGCCTATTCGGCGCTTGACGGGGCTGATGCCATCCTCCTCGCCACTGAGTGGGAGGAATATTACGACCTGGACTGGATTCTTGTTAGAGAATCGATGCGCGGGAAGACAGTTGTCGATGGGAGGAACGCGCTGAACGGGGTACTCCTTACTGATCTTGGGTTCCGCTACTGGTCATTCGGACGGGCAACGCAGTCCAACGGAAACGGTACGGGGCCGCATGAGGGCCCCATGGACTCATCGCCCTTAGGTGGGGCAACACATACCAACGGGAACGGTGCGGTGCCGCGCGAGGACGGCTTCGCTTCAGCTCTCGATTTTCGGGGAGCGGTTGCGGAATGACCATCAAGGCAGCGCTCCGGCGAGACCGCAGTACCGGACGGGCGACGAGGGTGAAGGCCCAAGGCAAGTTCCTGTTCGCAAACGGTAAGAAGCTGTACCTCCGCGGTGTCACTTATGGGACGTTTCGCCCCCAACCTGACGGCACGATGTTCCCACCGCCGGAAGTTGTTGAAGCAGATTTCCGGGGCATGATCGAGGCACGCGTCAACTCTATCCGCACGTATACCGTTCCTCCAGCCTGGCTGCTGGATCTAGCGGTATCGTTCGGACTATATGTTCTCGTTGGCATTCCATGGGAGCAGCACGTCCGGTTTTTGGACGACCGCAAGACGCGAAAGGGGATCGAGCGCACCATCCGGGATGCCGTGGATAGCTGCGGCGCCCATCCCGCCGTTCTTGCCTACCTCGTCGGCAACGAGATTCCAGCACCGATCGTACGCTGGCATGGCCGGCGCCGGATCGAAGCATGGCTAAGGCGTCTATACCAGGTCGCCAAGCGTGAGGACCCCGGTGCGTTGGTGGCATACGTGAACTATCCGACCACGGAATACCTCGATCTGTCCTTCACGGACTTCGTGTGCTTCAACGTTTATCTGGAGACGCCAGAACGACTCCAGGCATATCTTGCTCGCCTCCAGAACCTGGCCGGCGAGAAGCCGCTCGTAATGACGGAAATCGGGCTTGACAGCCGGCGGAACGGGCTCGAGCGGCAGGCGGAGGTGCTTGAGTGGCAGATCCGCGAGGTCTTTGCGGAAGGCTGTGCGGGTGTGTTCGTCTTCGCCTGGACCGACGAGTGGCACCGGGGCGGTTACGACATCGAGGACTGGGACTTCGGGCTGATGAATCGAGACCGTAACGCGAAACCGGCCCTCGCCGCCGTTGCTGGCGCCTTTGCGGAGGTGCCGTTCCCGGCTATGCGTCTCTGGCCACGCGTGTCAGTCGTCGTCTGTAGCTACAACGGTGCGCGGACTATCGGCGATACGTTCGAGGCCCTGCAACATGTCGAATATCCGAACTTTGAGGTGATCCTTGTCGACGACGGTTCGAAGGACGCGACCGCCGCGATCGGCCTAGAGTTCGGCGTCAGAGTGATCAGCACGGAGAACCGCGGTCTGAGCAACGCCCGCAATACCGGTTACGAGGCGGCGACCGGCGAAATCGTCGCGTACGTCGACGACGACGCCTACCCGGAGGTCCATTGGCTCCATTACCTCGCCCATCGTTTCATGCAGCGCGATTGGGCTGGGGTGGGAGGGCCGAACCTACCCCCAGCGGGCGACGGGATGATCGCGGAGTGCGTCGCGAACTCACCGGGCGGCCCGGTGCACGTCCTAGTGTCTGACATCGAGGCAGAACACATTCCCGGCTGCAATATGGCCTTTCGCAAAGCTGCGCTCGAGGGCACCGGCGGATTTGATCCGCGTTTTCGGACCGCGGGCGACGATGTGGATATCTGTTGGCGGCTGTTGAATTCGGGAGCCCACATCGGATTTCACGCCGGTGCGATGGTCTGGCACCACCGCCGCAACTCTGTGCGCACGTACTGGAAACAGCAGCGCGGTTACGGCCGGGCGGAAGCACTGCTCGAGCGAAAGTGGCCCGAGAGATACAACGCACCGGGACACCTCTCGTGGGCCGGACGCCTGTACGGCCGGGGACTGACGACGGCGCTTACGCGGGCGCCGGGACGCATCTATCAGGGGCACGCGGGTAGCGCCCTCTTTCAGTCGGTTTACCAGCCGGCGCCTGGGACGCTCGCGTCGCTTCCACAAATGCCGGAATGGTACATGGCGGTCCTCGGGCTGGCAGCCATAACCGCGCTCGGAGCGATCTGGCTGCCGCTGTTGGCCGCGGGCCCGCTTCTTCTGATCGCATTAGGGGCGCCATTAGGGCAAGCGTCGTTGGACGCGGCCCGAGCCACGTTCTCCGAGCGGCGAGGAGTTCGCGCGTGGCCGCGGCACCTCCTCACCGGGCTACTCCGCGTGATGCAGCCGATCGCCCGCCTATCCGGACGCATCGAGTATGGCTTGACGCCATGGAGACGCAGGGGTCGCGGCCTGGCGTTACCGTTCGCCATCACCGAGAGCGCCTGGCGCGAGGAGTGGCAGTCGATTGAAGCGCGGACGCAAACGCTAGCCAGCGCTTTGAAGCAACAAGAAGCCGCGTGGCGACCGGGTGGCGACTTCGATGCCTGGGACTTCGAGGTGCGCGGCGGGATGCTGTCGTCGGCGCGACTGCTATCGAGTGTCGAAGAACATGGGGGCGGCCGCCAATTAGTGCTGTTCCGAGCCTGGCCCGAGATTTCGAACTTTGCGCTCGGCCTTATCGGCGCGACTAGCGGGCTTGCGCTCGCGGCAGGCTTCGACGGTGCCTGGGCTGCGGCGGCCGTGCTCGCGCTGATCGCCGGTGCGATAACTCTGCGCAGCATCTGGGAAGCGGCGCTAGCGATGGGTGCGGTCAAAGTCACCATCGCGGAGTACCAGGAAGCCGCGCAATGAGACTCATCCCGCGCGGCGGCGACATTGGACTGATGTTCCGCGTAATGCTGCTCGCGCGCTCATACTGGGCGCTCATTCTGCTCTTTTTCATCGTTAGCATGCTCGCGACGCCGCTGACGCTGCTCGCACCGATCCCGCTGAAGATTGTGGCCGACGTTCTCGTACAGAAGCAGGCCCTCCCCGGCTTTCTCTCGCCCCTCGTTCCGGACGCGATCAACTCGTCCGAGACGCGGCTTATTGCGTTCGCCGCGGTATTGTTCGTGCTCGTGGCGTTCCTGCGTCAGACGCAGGACCTTGCTCGCACACTTCTAGACACATACATAGGTGAGCGCCTCACTCTGAGGTTTCGCTCCCAACTCTTTTCTCAGGTCCAGCGTATGTCGCTGGCCTATCACGACAGCCAGGGAACGGCCGACTCGGTATACCGGATCCAGTGGGACGCCATGGCCATCCAGGACCTGGCCATCGACGGTATGATTCCCTTTCTGTCCGCGTCATTCACGCTTGTGTCGATGATCTACGTGGTTCTGGCGATCGACTGGCAGCTCGGCGTCGCCGCCCTCGCCGCCGGCCCGGTGCTCCTCGTCCTGACCAGGGTGTACCAAACCAGGCTCCGTCAGCGCGCTCGGACTGTGAAGCGCCTGGAAAGCTCGGCGATGGGTGTGATCCAGGAAGTCCTTGGGGCGCTCCGCGTGGTCAAGGCCTTCGGGCAGGAGGGACGCGAGGAGGAGCGCTTCTACGGGCGCGCAGAGGACGGAGTCCAGGCACGGGTCGGCCTTTCGGCGATGGAGGGCTTCTTCGGTCTCTTGATCGGCTTAACAACCGCCGCCGTTACCGCGGTCGTGCTCTACATCGGGGCCCTGCACGTGCAGTCGGGGAAGCTGACGCTCGGCGAGCTGCTGCTCGTGATGGGCTATCTCACCCAGCTATACGATCCGCTAAGAAGTGCGAGCAAACGAATCGGCAAGATGCAGTCTTCGCTTGCGAGCGCCGAGCGCGCGTTTCAATTACTCGACCAAGCGCCAGATGTGGAAGAGCGAGTGGACGCGCAGCCGCTCGAGCGAGCTAATGGAGATATCAGGTTTGAAGAAGTTTCGTTCGGCTACGACACAAGCGCACCCGTCCTCAGTGAGGTCTCGTTGGAGCTACGGCCAGGAGAGCGGATCGGCGTCTACGGCGTGACCGGCGCCGGGAAGACTACGCTGATCAGCCTACTCACCCGTCTTTATGATCCCAATGAAGGCGGAATCCTGCTCGACGGCGTCGATATCCGAGACTACAGGGTTGCTGACTTGCGGAAGCAATTCGCTGTCGTCCTGCAGGAGCCGGTCCTGTTCTCGACGACGATTGCTGAGAACATCGCCTACGCCTGCCCTGGCGCAACATTCGAAGAGTTGGTGACCGCCGCCAAGGCGGCCGACGCTCACGACTTCATTACGGCGCTCCCAGACGGCTACGACACCGTCGTTGGCGAGCGCGGAATGCGGCTCTCCGGGGGCGAACGCCAGCGTGTGGCTCTGGCCCGCGCCTTTCTGAAGGACGCCCCAATCCTCGTTCTGGACGAACCGACAAGCTCGGTTGACCACCAGACGGAGGCGACGATTATAGCCGCGATGGAGCGGTTGATGGCGGGCAGAACGACGATCATGATTGCCCACCGCTTAACCACACTAGGCAACTGTGACCGCTGGCTGGAGCTGCTCCCGGGCGGCAAAACAAGAGCAACTTGCAAACCTCCGTCCGGGGTGCGACGGCACGCCGCGCGACGTTCGGCCGCACGCGAGGCCCGTCACCCCGCAGCACGAGCCTGGGCTCAGATCGGCGAGGGCCTATCGAATCCGCGGGCAGTGACTCAGGTCGAACCACCCGAGGTTGGCTTCCCCAAATCCACAATCTATCGGCTGGAGGGAGCCGGGGAGTGCGGCGCCACCGTCATTGCGAAGAAATGCAGGCGGCAACGCGGGCAGATAGAACGAACGATCTACGAGCTCGTCCTTCCCAAACTGTCACTGCCTTACCCGCGCTTTCTTGGCATGGCCAACGACGACGACGGGTCATGCTGGCTGTTCCTGGAGGATGCTGGTGACGAGGCGTATTCGCCACTTGACCCTAAGCACCGGGTCGTCGCTGGCCACTGGCTCGGCGCCTTGCATTCGTCGACCACATCGCTGCCATCTGATGTACCGCTACCCGATCGTGGTCCAGCGTACTATTTGGGACATCTAACGGCGGCAAGGGACTTGATCCGCGCGAACCTAGATAATCCGGCACTGGGCAAGGATCAGCGCTGCCAACTCCAGAGGATCATTATGAATTGCGATTTCATTGAGTCCGAGTGGTGGCGCCTCGAGCAATTCTGCCAGCCCATACCAACGACTCTGGTGCACGGCGACTTCATCGGAAAGAATGTGCGCATGAGAAGTGGGGCGACGAGCTTCGAAATTCTGCCGTTCGACTGGGAGCATGCGGGCATTGGCGTCCCAGCGGTCGATTTAGCGCAGGCGAGATACTCGTCAACGACCTTTCTTGCGAATCCTGACCTCTCTGAGTATTGGATGACCACCGAATGGACCAAGCTCGGATATGAGACGGTTCTGCAGCTGGCCACGTACGGGACGATATTCCGCTGCCTCGCTGCCCTTCACTGGGAGTCACATAAGCTCGCTTCTGAATGGGTCGAGTGGCCCGTGAAGAACATGACCCTGTATGAGGCTGAGTTGGCAGAAGCGGTGTACGCCTCCGGCTGGAGTAATTGATGGCGGACCTCGTTGCCGGTGGTGCGGGCTTCGTCGGTTCGCACCTGTGCCAACGGCTGATCGATGCCGGACGCACTGTGATCTGCGTCGACAACTTCCGCACCGGGCGCCGCGCCAACGTGGAGCATCTGCTCTCCTCGCCCCGCTTCGCCCTCCTCGAGCTGGACCTTATAGCAGGCGCACCCGCGGTCGAGGCCGAGCGGATTTACCATCTCGCCAGTCCCGCCAGCCCTCCCGGCTACACCCGCTTCCCAATAGAGACGCTGCGGGTAAACAGCGATGGTACCCGACACCTACTTGAACTCGCCGCACGCACAGACTCTCGCATTCTGTATGCCAGCACCTCTGAGGTCTACGGCGACCCACTGGAGCATCCCCAGCGCGAGGAGTACCGAGGAAATGTGAGCTCCACCGGCCCGCGCTCGATGTACGACGAGGCGAAGCGTTTCGGAGAGGCGCTGACCATGGCCTATCGCAGGAGCCACTCGGTCGATGTGCGGATCGCCCGAATCTTCAATACCTATGGCCCGCACTCCGATGCGGACGATGGGCGCCTGGTCCCGAACTTTATCGTCCAGGCGCTGACCGGCCGGCCGATCACGGTCTACGGCGACGGCAAACAGACACGCTCGCTCTGTTTCGTCTCCGATCTGGTCGACGGGCTGATGCGGTTGATGGAAAGCGACGGAGCTTCCGGCGAGGTCATCAACCTGGGAAACCCGGATGAACACACTGTCCTCGAGTACGCCGAAATGACACGGCGGTTGGCGTGCTCGAACTCGGAAATAGTGTTCGGCGCCTACGCCGTCGGTGATGATCCGCAGCGGCGCTGTCCCGACATCACGAAGGCGCTCGAGCTGCTGGGCTGGGAGCCGACTATCGGTCTTGAGGAGGGTCTCTCGCAGACCATCGAGTACTTTCGGTCCGAAACCGCATTGCAAGAGTGCACAGCATG
>VBEI01000161.1:0-2171 GCA_005882715.1 Chloroflexota bacterium
CGACTGCGTCGGATTGTCGTTGCCGTCGCCGCCGCAGGCCGCCGCCAGGGCGAGGGTCGCGCAGAGAGCGAGAAGGAGGCGACGCGCGGTCATGAGAGGATGTCGCGCCGGTGGAACCACCACCAGGCGAGGGCGAGGAAGACGATGACGTACGGCATCTGGAGGAAGATCCCGCGGACCATGTCAGCCGTCGTCTCGTTTCGGCCGAACATGCCTTCCCAGGCGTCCCAGTAGTGGGTGATGAGAAGCGTGCGGGCGGAGCCGACCGTCTGGATCGCGTTGATGATGTGCGAAACGATAACGACGCCTGCGGCGCCGGCCACCGCGCCGAGAGTGGTGTCGGTCTTCGTCGAGATCATGAAGGCGAGGGCGATGACGCCGCTCATGCACCAGGTCACATAGAGGGTGGCGACGGTGATCTTCCAGAGCGCCTCGGACTGCGAGAACGACTGGAAGGAGGGCGTAAGGACGGGGTGCCAGCCGAAGAAGATGACGCCGGCGATGAGGCCGGAGACGGAGATCACGACCGTGGCTATCAGCGCCAGGACGCAGGTGACCATGAGCTTCGAGAAGAGGAGGCGGCTGCGCGAGACCGGACGGACGAGGAGGTAGCGGAGGCTGCCCCAGTTCGCCTCTTCGGAGACCGCGGCGCCCGCGAAGACGGCGACGACGACGACGAGCAGGAAGCTGCTCGTGGCCGTCAGCGCCGCGAGCGGAACGTTCAGGCCCGAGGCCGTCGCCACGGCGAAGAACGACTGTTCCTGCGGATCGTGAGGACGGCGGCCGAACTCGACGGCGAGGGTTATCAGCACAGGGATGAACGCCATCAGTCCGAGCGCTATGTAGGTGCGCAGGCGGTAGAGCTGCTTGACGAACTCGACGCGGATCAAACTTCGTCCTCCTCGACGATGCCGATGAAGGCGTCCTCGAGCCGGTGGCGCGCCTCAACGGTCTCGACGCCGATCCCGCCCTGGACGAGCGCGGCGACAATCTGCTTGCGCTCGGTGCCGTTGAGCTGGAGCGAGATGCCGGGCGGTTGCCGTTCGACGCGGGTGATGCCCGGCATCGCCTGCAGCAGCTCGAGGGCGCGTCCGGGGTCGTCGACCTCCATATATACGCTGCGGGTGGCGCCGACGAGCTCATCGACGCGGCCGGCGGCGACGAGGCGGCCGTGGTTCATAACGGCGGCGTGCGTGCAGACCTGCTCGAGCTCGGCGAGGATGTGGCTGGAGAGCAGGACGGTCACGCCTTCGCGGCCGAGCCTGCGGATGAGCTCGCGGACCTCGCGCATCTCCTGAGGGTCGAGGCCGACCGTGGGCTCGTCGAGGACGAGGAGCTCGGGGGAGTTGAGGAGGGCCTGGGCGAGGGCGAGGCGCTGCTGCATGCCTTTGGAGTACGTGCGTACCTTGCGGTGAATCGCGGGGCCGAGGCCGGCGATCTCGAGCGCTTCGTCGAGGTGGGCCTCTGAGAGCGGCTGGCCGCCGGAGAGCCAGAAGGACTTGAGGTTGTCGATGCCGGTCATGTGGGGGACGAAGCCGGGGCGCTCGACGATAGAGCCGACGCGGCGGAGGAGCGGGCTGCCTGGGCGCAGGGGCTGGCCGAAGAGGAATGTCCGGCCGCGAGTGGGGTGGACGAGGCCGAGGACCATGCGCAGGGCGGTCGTCTTGCCAGCGCCGTTGGGGCCGAGCAAGCCGAGAACGGAGCCGGGCGGGACTTCGAGAGTGAGGTCGTCAACGGCCATGATGTCGCCGAAGCGCTTGGTGAGGTGCTCGACGGCGACGGGGGGCACCGCGTCGGGCGCGGTGGCAACGGTCGGGGCGGGGCGGGCGACAGTCATCACTATCGATGATAACGTACCTTTGTGAAAGAAGGATTGGAGCCGGCGGGGATTACGACGATCCCTCCGGGGCTTGCGATAGACCGCGGTAGGCCAGGAAGAAGAAGCCGATTGAGATGAATCCGAATGTCTGCGCGATGTCCAGCCAGACGAACCGTACTCGTAGGTCAAGGATCAGCCCTTCATCGTCGATTGCCGCAATAACGAGCATCGCCATCAAGCCGAAGACGATCGCTACAACTACCAAGAGCGCGCCGATCAGGAGCATCCAGCTTCCTTCAGCATGCGACCAGCGGCGTAGCCCCGCCAAAAAGAGAATACCCACCGTTACGAG
>VBEI01000161.1:2183-3052 GCA_005882715.1 Chloroflexota bacterium
GCGGTGCCAGGGCTCGGACGACACTTGCCCGTAAATTTCAGCCAAGCTTAACGCGTAGGACAGTACAGCATAAACGACCTCGGCCACGATGATAAGAGCAGGGAAGGCAGACGCGAGCATAATCCGGCGCCTCGATGCGCCGGTCAGCCCCCACGTCAAGTTCAGAGGTCGCAAGTAGGTGTCGTAGAGTTCGCCCAGCGAAGTCATGCATTGCCTCCTCAGCAGAAGGTCCTTTCTTTGATGCGGGATTGTAGCACTCGCCAACGGCTAAGCGCCGCGAATTTCACAACGGATTGGCTGTCAGCGGATTGCCATGAGCTGGCCCGCGACAGGTTCGCACCGGATTGTTATGCAATAGCAACGGGGAGAGGCCTAGCCGCGTATGGAATCGTCACAAAACCTCGCCTACGGTCTGTGCCGAGCAGCTAACCGCAAAGCATAGCCGACAGGGGGGTACGTCTGATGAGGAGTTTTCTCCGTTTCGCCCTAATTCTCGCGGTATCGTTAGTCGCTCTCTCTATTTCGCGACAAACCCCCGCACAAGCCGTCCCTGCGGCGTGGACGTCGATCGGGCCCACAAATATTGAGGGCCGTGTTACGGCAGTAGCCCTGCATCCAACAAGCCAAGATCTAGTCCTTGCGGCTGGTGAAAATGGCGGAATTTTTAGGAGTACCAACGCCGGTACGAGTTGGGAGCTTGATGCCAACGGCAAATCGAGCGCTGACGAACTCCCCAATCCTGCGATAGCGGACGTGCAATTCGTTCCTAGCAACCCGGCCGTTGCCTTCGCCGGAGCGGGCGCGGGCAACCTGTATAAGAGCACGGATTCAGGCGGAACATGGCCCAACTCGCCGGGTAACGTGGTGAC
>VBEI01000161.1:3084-28084 GCA_005882715.1 Chloroflexota bacterium
TGAACAGGGTGCCTATGGCGGACTGGGTGTGTATAGGAGTCTTGATGGCGGGACTACTTGGATGAAGATTAAGACTTCATCCACTTACAGTTGGGCGGGGCGAAACGACTTGGCTATAGATCCGATAACTCCCTCGAATTTGTACGCGGCGCTCAACGGCGCGGGCGTTTTCAAGACGAATGATGGTGGGGATACGTGGACACAGCTCAACACTCCCCCGAGCGTAATCCCGACGAACTTCGTGGAAGGAACCATCGCTGTGGCCCCAAGCAGCCCAAACGTTGTCTACCTGGCAGCGTTGGATGGTGATCCGGGAGATCCGGCAACTCGCGCCGGATTATATCGATCGAGCGACTTCGGCTCGACTTGGGCACTTCAGACTCACAACTTCGCCTTTGACCCAGCTGAGCCATTGCGCTGCTGCTTCGGCGACATGGTGGTCGACCCTCTCGACCCGACCATTGTCTACTTCTCCCACTTTTACAGGCTCTTGAAATCGGTCGACAGCGGGGTGACACTTACTCCAATTCCCCAGAATCACCCTGATCAACAGTCATTTGCCATCCAGTTGGTCGCGCCTGGGGGCACGAGGAGATTGTGGGCAGGAAACGACGGTGGCTTGGAAAAGGTCACCCTAGCCAATCCGGGCGATATGCCGACAATAAGCGATTGGACAGAGATCAGAAAACTCCCGGTCACCGAGTTCTACGATCTTGCCGTCGCTCGGAACAACCCAAACCTGGTGTTCGGCGCAACTCAAGATAATGGTGTTAACCGATACACTGGCACGCTGGACTGGAATCTTTCGAATGTTTGCGGCGATGCAACCGGCGTCGTAATCGATCCGCAGGACCCCAATAGCATCTATGCTCGGTGCAATGGGGGTGGATTTGACGAGAGCGTGGATGGGGGCGAGACCTGGCATGGAGCTAGCAGTGGCCTCGATACGACAAACGCCCAGTGGGAAGCGCAGACCGCAGCGTTTCCCGGCTCGGCAAAAACTCTTTATGCCGGCGGCGACAGAGTTCAAAGGAGCGCTGTGAATAAGGCTGCCGGCATACTGCAGCACTATTTTACCGCGAACGACCTCGCGATCCCTACGGGGTCGACGATCAACCAATGGGTATACATTCCTTCGTCGACGCCTCCCAGGGAAATCATGCTCCAGTTCCGGACCACGGACGCGTCCTTCGAACACAGGGCATACTGGGGCGAGAACGTGATTCAGTGGGGGACGGACGGAACGCCGTCCCGCCGCTTCATGGGTCCGATACCGTCGCAGCGGGACCGATGGATAAAGCTAAGCGTTAATACGAGCGCGCTCTCAGGGGTCGATATTGGGGGAAGAAGCATCAACGGGCTCGCCTATATCCTTCAGGATGGGGCTATCAACTGGGATCACACGGCGCTGGAGGCGTCTGGAGTCGAGAACGTGTGGGTGGAGGACGGACTTCCGTCCGGGGGGATAGCGTACTCTTCGCCGCCAGACTCTTGGACTTGGGACACCGGCAGGAAATACAGCGGAACGCAGTCTCATCGGACAACCAGCGGGCTTGCCTGGACTCCGATAAGCGGGGTTTTGCAACCCGGTAATGGCCTAACAGCCGTTGCCGTCTCGTCGACTAACGAGAAACGTATTTACGCCGCGTTCGGCTACCCTGGGTCAGGATACGGTGCCTACATGTTCCGGACAGACAATGGGGGAGCAAGCTGGCATGCAATCACGAGCCCTGCGCCGGGAGAGTTCATAACCTCGATGGCTGTTGATCCTACCGATGACAACGTCGTCTATATCACATTGGGTGGGAACGGTGTCAGCCATGTTTGGAAGACGATAGATAAAGGCGTGACTTGGGTAGATAAGGGATTTCTCCAGCCGGGTGTACCCCTTCCGGACGCCCCGTATAACGATATAGCTATTAGTCCAGTCGACAGAAACCGCATTGTGATTGTTAATGGTATCGGAGACGTCTTCGAGAGCCTGAACGGCGGCGGAACGTGGTCAGCCGCCGGCGATCTCAGCACCTTGCCCAACACCATCATCAGCGGCGTTGCGCTGGAAAATGGGGTCGATCTTACCGTCTCGACATACGGCAGGGGGATGTGGAGGTTACCGGGGAGTCAGCCATGAAGATGATGGCGAGCACGGCTCGCTGGCAAGGAGCGCCATGTTGCCCCTGAAGCCAGAACAAGCCGCTGATCGTCGTCCGAGAGGGCTGAGTCGCAGGCGCCGCTGAGGACCTGCTGGACGGTCGCGCAGGAGGCGAAGTCGTCGGCGTGGACGTCGGCGATGGCGATGAGGGTCCAGGAGAGGCCATCGACTGCGGCCGGGTTGGCGCACTGCCAGAGGGGGGCGCTGGTCAGAGATTCATTGCCTCGCGCTGGGATGCTGACGTTGCCGACGACCGATACGCCGATCGGGGAGCAGCCTCCGGGGTTGAGGCTGCCGGCGGGAGGCACGAAGGCGAGGTACACGCCGACGACGTCCGTGTGGTCTCCGCCGTTCCTGGCGACAATGGTCACGGATCCCGTCAGGTCCGGAGTGCCGGGGCGTAGACGAACGTTGGCGGGCGGGTTGAGGTGAGAGATGCCCGCGTCGTGTATCCCGCTGGGGCCTGGAGTGGCGGTTGCCGTAGGGGTTGCAGACGGTGTCGCTGTAGGCGTTGGGGTCGGGGTCGGTGTGCGAGTGGGCGTTGGGGTCGGGGTCGCAGTTGTTGTTGGGGTGGGTGTTGGGGTTGGGGTCATCGTCGGGGTCGGAGTCGGCGTTTGAGTGGGAGAAGCGGTAGGGGTCGGAGTCGCCGTTGGCGTGCGAGTGGGGGTTGCCGTAAGGGTTGCTGTGGCAGTCGGGGTGGCTGTTGGAGTCTGAGTGGGCGTCGGGGACGCGGTGAGGGTCGGAGTCGCTGTTGGCGTGCGAGTGGGGGTTGCCGTAGGGGTTGCGGTGGCGGTAGGGGTTGCGGTGGCGGTAGGTGTGACTGTCGGCGTCTGGGTAGGTGTTGCCGTCTGAGTGGGCGTGGGGGAAGCGGTCGGTGTGCGAGTGGGGGTTGCGGTGGCAGTAGGGGTCGGCGTGGGCGTGCGGGTGGGTGTCGGGGTGGCTGTGGGAGTCCGTGTCGGCGTGGGAGTGGGGGTGGCTGTGGGCGAAGGCGTGGGTGTGGGGCTTGCCGTTGGGGTGGGCGTTGGAGTTGCGCTCGCCGTTTGCGAGACGGTCAACATCGCGTTGCCGGAAGCGCCCCCGAAGCCTCCGACCTGTATCCAGTGCGTGACGTCCTTCTTAGCGAGAAACTGCACTTCAGAAGTTGATCCGGTTGATCCGACGGCATCGTCGTTGCAGGTGAGCTGGACCAGGAGCGAATTGGGCATGGTGTATATGGCCAGAACTGTGTCGAAGTTCGAGCCGAAGGTGCTTGCGGTGACGTTGACGTCCTGCGTTGGGGTGAAGCTGTACCAGACCGTCCTCCCGATCACGACGCCCCCGCAGAGGATCGGCTCGCCGACCTCTTCGGAGGCGACAGTGGTGTCCTGAGTGTCCGTGTAGGGCAAGGGCGCGGCGATGAACGCATTGGCGCGGTTGTCGTTGACGGGAGGGATGCCAAAGAAAAGATTGATCGTGAGCATTCCGGCAGTGAACTCTACGCTGCCGACCTGGATGCGATACGTAGTGTTCCTGAAGACCGGGAAGTTGACTGCGGACTGGAGCACGTTCTCTGTGTCGTCGTTGCAGGCGACAAGCGAGAGCGAGCCTAGATCTGCGCCTGTGTAGACCGAGACCGTCGTGTCGTAATTAGACCCCAGTGTCGTGATCTTAAGGGTGCCATCCTGGTCGGGCGTAAAGGAATACCAGACGGAGTGGGACGTGAGGTTGCAGTTTTTCGGCTCGAACTGTTCCAGTGAGGTCTCGCTCACGTCCTGGCTGTTGTTGTAGGGAAGAGGGGACGGCGGGATGACAATCGGCGCACCGAAGGCGTCGTTGTCGGGAGGCATAGCGTGGGCGGCGATGGCCGGGAGCGCCGCGAGCGCGGCAACGAGCACAGCGGCGAACCGTAGGTACGGAAGTACGCGTTTCGTCATTGGTCGGTAAAATCAGGCCGCAATACCCTGACTCCCGACCGCAGGTACTAAGGCCGCAAGCTATAGACGCATAAAGTGTCCGGTAATTACAGGAAATCTGGAGGAGACTCTGGTCGTCGAGGCTAGGAGGAGGACCTGCCGGCCACCGCGGCAAGCGGAATGAACGGGAAGATTACGCCCAAGAAGAACACGGGCGACGTAAAAGTCGCCAAGATACCGAAAGCGATTATGACGAGCACTGACAGCAGCCAAATCACAATGACGACGGGATTGGGCGAAGGCGTTGTGATACGGTCATTAGGTCCCTGGTCTCCGACCGGGATGGGTTGTGCACCTAAGGCAGGAGCGGCGTCGATTATCAGGGTGCCGTTTCGGGCGTTAAGGACGCCACCGTGTATCGCGGCCAGAGCCAGCCGGGGCCCGCAGCGCGAGCAGAGCGGGCGCCGACACCTGCGCCATGAGCGCGCTTCCCTTTCGTAGATCTCGAGCTGTCGACGTTTTGTACGCCTGCTCAGGCCGCAGACCGTGCAGCGGCGCGTGATTGCCTTTATCAGAAGTTGCCCCCCAGTTGGCGATTGTCTACTTCAAGAATAGCGTTTCGGTCCATAAGCTGTCAAGTTCCGACAAGAAGGCGGCCCCCTGCGCCGGGCTCGGAATCACAGGTCGATATTCGCATCGCTATATCTGTTCGATAGGAATATGAAACACGGCTGTACCGCTTCTTGGGCACACCCAAACTTGGCCTCTGCTATAATCCGTCGGTCAAGTAGGAGGTTTATGCGCCGAGTTGTACTAGTAGCTATTGTCGCGGCCGGGCTCTTCGGCCCAGCGTCCCACAGCGAGGCAGCCATTACAGTGGCGGCCGGCGCGGGTGATATCAGCAGCTCCGGCTCCGGGGACAACCAGACAGCGGCGCTCGTACCTTCAGACGCCCAGGTGATCACGATGGGCGATAACCAGTACCCCGACGGCTGCCTGGATGCCTTCAATGCCAACTACCAGAACTCGTGGGGCGCGTTCAAGTCACGGACGCGGCCGGCCATAGGTAACCACGACAGCCATGACACGTCTTGCTCGGTCGATGGCAACGGCTACTTCGACTACTTCAACGGGGTTGGCTCGGGGACCTGCGACTACACCTGCCACGCGGGAAGACGGGGCGAGGGCTGGTATTCGTACGACGTTGGGGATTGGCATTTCATCGCGTTGAACAGCGAATGCAACGGGACATCGTATGACTTCTGCGACCACACCGCCCAGCTCAACTGGTTGACGAACGATCTCGCGGCAAACACGAAGGTGTCGTACTGGCATCGCCCGATCGTCGCGCCATCGAGCGTTCACAGCGACGACGAAGGCCACTTTGCCGACGCCTACCTGGGCGGGGACAACGTGTGGCAGAAACTCTATGACGGGGGAGTGGACCTCGTGCTCCAGGGGCATGACCACTTGTATGCTCGCTACGCAAGATACAACCGGGCGGGCAATAACACCGACCCGAACGGCATCCGGCACTTCATTGTCGGCACGGGGGGCAACGGCAACTATGACGTCACGGAGACGAAGCCGGGGCAGGAGTTTGCCGTTGCAACTTTGGGGATTATGAAGTTGACGTTGAACCCGACCAATTACTCGTGGCAGTTCGTGAACACGTCCAATACGGTCCTTGATAGCGGCAGCGATTCGTGTCGGAGTACACAACTGACCGATACGGATGGGGATGGCTGGCCTGACTCCGCTGAGGCAACGATCGGGACGAATCCGAATATGAAATGCGGCACGAACGCGTGGCCCGCCGACATCAATAACGACCACTACGCCGATGTGATGGATATGTCGAAGATCACCAACTGGTATGCGCGGCAGGTTCCACCGGCGCCGGCACGAGTAAGCATCGCGCCCTCCGCGCCCGACCGATTAATCGATATCTTCGACATCGCCCGCGAGGCCGGGCTGTTTGCGAAGGCCTGCTAGTGCAGCTGTGCCCGCGTCCACGCGGCTTGTAGTCCACAGCGCTCGACAGTTACAGGACATCCGCCCAGCAGAGAGCGATCGCCCGGTCGAAGAGGTCTGAGCTGAGGCGACGCGAGCGCGGCTCTTGGATGCGCCGGCGCCAAGGCGTCGTCTAGGTGGTGGGCACGCGGAACATACGGGCGAAGTGCTCCACCGCGGCAGGGTTGCCTTCGATCTTTAGCCGGCCAGTCGTCAGAGCGTCGGCGGGGGTGAGGGACGAGCTCATGGCGCGCCACGTGGCGCTATCGCAGGACATCACGAGGTCGGGATCGCGTGCCACGCCTTGCACGATTTCGAGCGCGCCATCATCGACGCGAACGGAGAAGACTTCACCGTCGATGCGGACCTCGTAGGTCTCATGCACTCCAGCGGCCGCCTCCGGCCGGAAGATGATCCCGAGGCCAGCCGCGCCCCAACGCGGGCGAAATTCATCCTCTGGCGAATCCTGACGGATTGTCCAAATACCCCAGCGGCCCAGGACATGAATCGGCTCCTCGAGTCCCCAGCCGCGTTCTGTCAGCTCGTAGACGGTAGAGCCGGCTGGAGGCGGCAGACTGCGTCGCCGGATTATCCCTTCCTTCTCGAGATCTTTCAGCCGGGCGGCGAGCAGGTTGGTGCCGATCCCGGGCAGCCCGTCGAGCAGGTCTTTATAGCGCTGCGGCCCGACAAGCAGGTTGCGAACGATTAGCAACGTCCAGCGCTCGCCCAGGATATCGAGGGAGCGGGCGAGCGGGCAGAACTGGCTGTAGCTGCGCTTCGGTTCGACTTTCGATTTCATTCGTGTACCCCGTTATAGCGAGCGCTCGCTCTTAGTTTGTGCTCGGTGGGAAAACATTGTCAAGCGTGGACTTGACAATCATATAGTCTACACTATCTAATATGCAACATCTGCTGCCATAGTCCAAAGGAGGGAATCATGACACTCCGGACCTTCGTTGCGCTTTGCGCCATTCTTGCGATGCTCGCCATCTCGATGGCGGACAACGGTGCGCGAGAAGCCCGCGCCGCCGACACGATCCTCGAGCTTCCGGTCTCGTTCCAGGTAGTAAACACCAACACATCGGGTGCGGCATGCCCGTTCGACGGGTTGCCATACACAGTTCGGGGGCACCTGGTTGGGCCGC
Organism: Chloroflexota bacterium; assembly: GCA_005882715.1. Taxonomy (GTDB): domain Bacteria; phylum Chloroflexota; class Dehalococcoidia; order SM23-28-2; family RBG-16-64-32; genus CF-163. The sequence goes on from VBEI01000161.1 coordinate 10,287, forward strand.
AGTCAATCATCTACGGGCCCGGGCCGCGGGCGATTACCTTCTACGTGCACGGCTTCAGTTCGTCGGAACCCAACTGGTCTTTCAAGCTGGTTCCCGGCTATGACCTGCCTGTAGAGATGGCGAAGCTGGGCCACGTGTCGCTCGTGATCAACCGTCTTGGCTATTCTCCGAGCGATCATCCGCCTGGGTTCGAAAGCTGTTTGGGAAGCGCGGCCGATGTGGTGCACCAGATCATCGGCCAGCTCAGAAGCCAGGGAGCGCAACTCCCAGACGGGACGCATGTCGTGTTCTCGAAGGTGGCCCTAGCAGGACATGACACCGGGGCAACGATAGCCGAAGTGGAAGCCTATTCGTACAAGGACATTGACGGCCTATTCATCAGCGCGTTCGCGAACACCGGATTCACACAGAAGATAACAGAATGGTCCATCAAGGCAGGCGCGGCCTGCCTGCAGGGCGGCCAGCCGTCTGACCAGGGGGCGCCGAACTACCACTACTTCCCGGCGATAACCGACGAAGAGTTCTCCCAAGATGAGCCTCTCTTGCGTGAGATCTTCCCATACACCGATGAGACCGTCTTCCAGGCGGTCAAACAGGCGATCGCAGATCATAAGCGTCAGTTGAACCCATGTGGTGATATCAACTCGGTGCCGGGCACAGTGCCGATTGACATGGCGAGACTGAATGAGGTCACAATCCCGGTCCTCATCTTTGTGACTGATTCCGACTTCGCCTTTTCCAAAGAAGGGTTGGAGCGGGAAAGGACGTTCTTCTCAGGGAGCAGCGATGTGTCTTCTCCCTTCCTTCCCCAAACGCCGCATTTCTGGATGTGGGGACAGACGGCGCCGATGGGCCGCGAAATCGAGTCGGACTGGCTCTGTGCGCGCGGCTTCGTGAGCGCGGGTGTGAATTGCTCGACGCCCGGGAAGGTGAGCGGCGGCGGCCAGATAGACCCCGGTACCGGAGAGCCGGCGACCGACCCGTTGACTGGCCAAGTGCTGCAGCCCGCGACGATGATAATTCACTCTGGCTCGGCCAATGCGAGCGCCGGCGGGCAGGCGAACTTCGGATTCGTTGTGCAGTATGCGAGCGGCGATGCAGCACCGAGCGGGAACCTGACGTACAAGGACCAACGCGCGGGCGTCGACCTCAAGGCGACATCGCTTCAGATGCTTGCGATCAGCGATGGCGCTTGCGGGACGAATACGCACGCTCGCTTCACGGGCAAGGCGACGGTGAACGGTTCAGCGGATCAGAGCTTCGCCGTCGAGATCGATGACTGCGCGCAGCCCGGTTCAACCGACAAGTTCAAGATCATGGTGTCCGGGCCGAACCAGACCTACGAGGCGGAGGGCGTATTGATCGCCGGGAACATCTCGATACGCAGATAACGGTCTCGCTAGTACATGATCGGCGCCACCCGCTGCAGCCCCCGTGGCTGACGGCCAATCGCGCGGCTAATACCACTGGACGCGCTGCCCCGCGCGGCCACGAGCGCCCCGGCCGGGTCCACGACCCTCCCGGCCCGGGGCGCTCCTGTTTGCGGGCGAAAGAGGCCGGTGACATGACGGCGCGCGAAGGCCGTTCACACCCCACGCCGCCGCCAGATTCCTTCGCGTAGAGGCGGGATTCCGCGCGCGGGTTTCGTCGGCGCTCAGAATGACACAAGCGGAAAGGCCGCCCTAGCGGGCGGCCCTTTCGATCTAGCGCCGGTTCCTGTTTATGCGAGGGCGGGTTCGGTGACGTTGGTGAGGACGATTTCGTCGTTCTGGACGTCGATCTTGACGGTGTCGCCAGAGGCGAAGCGCTCCTCGAGGAGGGCCTCAGAGAGGCGGTCCTCAATCTCGTTCTGGATGACGCGGCGCAAGGGGCGGGCGCCGAAGACGACATCGTAGCCCTTCTCGCCGATCCAGTCGAGCGCCTCGGACGTCATCTCAAGAGCAACCCCCTTGGCGGTGAGTTGCTTCTCGATGCCCTTCATCTCGTTCTCGACGATCTCGCGGATGTGCTCCTTGGTGAGGGCGTGGAAGACGACGGTGGCGTCGAGGCGGTTGAGGAACTCGGGCCGGAAGACGTTCTTCATGGCCGTGAGGACCTTGTCCTTCATCTTGTCGTACTGGGCCGCCTCCGCCTTCGAGTCCTCGGTCTTGATCGAGAAGCCAAGCGCGGTCTCCTTGCGGATAAGGTCTGAGCCGACGTTGGAGGTCATGATGATGATCGTGTTGCGGAAGTCCACGCGGCGGCCCTTGGCGTCGGTGAGGTGGCCGTCGTCGAACACCTGGAGGAGCATGTTGAAGACCTCCGGGTGCGCCTTTTCGATCTCGTCGAGCAGGATGAGGCAGTATGACTTGCGGCGGACGGTGTCCGTCAGCTGGCCGGCGTCGTCGTAGCCGACGTATCCGGGAGGCGCGCCGATGAGACGTGAGACGTTGTGCTTCTCCATGAATTCGGACATATCGAGTTTGATCATGGACTCTTCGCTGCCAAACATGAATTCGGCGAGGATGCGCGCGAGGTATGTCTTGCCAACACCGGTGGGGCCGAGGAACATGAAGACGCCGATGGGACGGCGCGGGTCCTTGAGGCCGGCGCGGGCGCGGCGGACGGCCTTGGCGATGTTGTGGATCGCCTCGTCCTGGCCGACGACCTTCTCGTGGAGGGCGTCCTCCATGTGCAGCAGGCGCTGCGACTCCTCGGAGGCGATGCGGGTGACGGGAATGCCCGTCCACATGGCGACGACCTCCGAGATGTCTTCGGCGTTTACCTCCGGCTTGTGCTCTTCGCGTTCCTCTTTCCAGTCTCCTTCCATGCCCTCGAGCTTGTCCTGGAGCTTGACCTCGCGGTCGCGTAGCTCGGCGGCGCGCTCGTACTGCTGGTTGGCGATGGCTTCTTCCTTCTCGCGGCGCAGGCTGTCGAGCCCCTTGCTGGCCTCCTGGTAAGAGGGCGGAGCGTAGGAGCGCTTGATCCGCACGCGGGAAGCGGCCTCGTCAACGAGGTCGATGGCCTTGTCGGGCAGGAAGCGGTCAGGCACGTAGCGGGAGGCCAGCTCGGCCGCGGCTTCGAGGGCCTGGTCAGAGATGGTAAGGCTGTGGTGCTCCTCGTAGCGGGCTTTCACGCCTTTAAGGATGAGGATCGTCTCTTCGACCGTGGGCTCGGCGACCATGATCGGCTGGAGGCGGCGTTCAAGGGCCGCGTCCTTCTCGATGTGCTTTCGGTAGTCGTCGAGGGTGGTTGCGCCGACGCACTGGAGCTCGCCGCGGGCGAGGGAAGGTTTGAGGATGTTGGCCGCGTCAACCGCGCCTTCGGCAGCACCGGCGCCGACGAGCATGTGCATCTCATCGATAAAGAGGATGCAGTTACCGGCGCCCTTGAGCTCTTCGATAACCTTCTTCAGGCGCTCCTCGAACTCGCCGCGGTACTTGGTTCCGGCGACGAGCGAGCCGATGTCGAGAGTCACGAGACGGCGGTTGAGGAGCATCTCGGGGACTTCGCTGCGCGTAATGCGCTGCGCGAGGGCCTCGACGATGGCGGTCTTGCCGACGCCGGGCTCCCCGATAAGGACCGGGTTGTTCTTGGTGCGGCGCGAGAGGATCTGTACGACGCGCTCGATCTCCTTCTCGCGGCCGATGACGGGGTCGAGCTTGTTGGCGCGAGCGGCGGAGGTAAGGTCGATGCCAAGCTGGTCGACGGTTGGAGTGCGCGTAGCGGAGCGGCCGCCGGAAGCGGCGCCCTGCGGCATGCTCTGCGACAGAATGCGGGTGACTTCGGCGCGGACTTTGTCGAGGCTGACGCCGAGGCTTTCGAGAACACCGGCGGCGATGCCCTCGCCCTCGCGGACGAGTCCGAGGAGCAGGTGCTCTGTGCCGATGTAGTGGTGGCCGAGGCGACGGGCCTCGTCGACGGCGAGCTCGATGACTTTCTTGGCGCGCGGGGTGAGGCCGATCTCACCCATGACGGCGCGATCGCCGCGGCCGATGATGAACTCGACGGCGGAGCGGACTTTGTTGAGCTCGACACCGAGGTTGGCGAGGACCTTTGCGGCTACGCCTTCGCCTTCGCGGACGAGGCCAAGGAGCAGGTGCTCTGTGCCGATGTAGTTGTGGTTGAAGCGGAGCGCTTCCTCCTGGGCAAGCGTGAGGACGCGCCGGGCTCTTTCAGTAAATTTATCGAATCTATCTGCCATAACTCAGTACCAGCCCTCTAGCTCAATCCTCTCTTACAGTATTCAACGCTGGGGACTCTTCGTCCGTTACACTCGGTTCGTCGTTTTCAACATCTGTAACGTCTTCTTCACTTGCCTCTTCGGCGACGGCTTCAGAGTCAGACGACTCCGGTTCCGCGGCCGCGTCCGGTGCCGCCTCTTCGGCTTCTTGATCGGAAGCAGCTTCGGCTACAGGTACGGATTCCGGCTCGGGCGCGGATTCTCCTTCCTCCTCGTCCTCCTCAATAGCTGCTTCCGGCGCGGCTTCGTCTTCGGCCGGCTCGGCTGGCTCCTCGGTAGCTGTTTCCAGCGCGACCTCGGCTTCGGCCTCGGGTGTGGATTCTCCCTCTGCCTCTACCGGCTCCTCCGGAGCCGCTTCCGCAGCGGCCTCAGCTTCTGCCGGCTCGGGTGAAGCCTCTGTCGCGACTTCCAGTGGCGAGACGGTGTCGGCCGGCGCCTCTGCTCCCGCTTCGGCGACGGCTACCTCGTCGGCGGCCTTCGCGCCGTCTTCGGCGACGTAGGCATCCGGTCCGCCCTCGCGGGGCGGCGGCGCGGTCACTCCCAGACGATCGAGCGCCTCTTGCGGGGCCGAGAGGACGTTGCCCGCCTCGTTGAAGGACCAATCGTCTCCTTCGGCCTTGTCGCGCGCCTGGCGCAGGCTGAGGCCGAGGCGATGGCGGTCGTACTCGATGCGAACGATCTTGACGGGAACGACGTCGCCCTCGTCGACGACTTCACGCGGGTGGTTTATGCGGCGGTCGACGAGCTCCGAGATGTGGATGAGGCCTTCGATGGGCCCCTCCAGGCGGACGAAGGCGCCGAAGGGGGCGAGCTTGGTCACCTGGCCGGGAACGATTTGGCCTTCCCTGTAGTTGGCAACGATTTCTTCCCAACGCTCGGGCTGGGCGCGGCGGACGCTAAGGGCGATCTTCTTGCTTTCGTTGTCGATCTTGAGGACGAAGACGGGGACCTCATCGCCCACGGAGAACATCTCGTGAGGGGATTTGGGGGTGCGCTCCCAGGAGAGCTCCGAGAGATGGACGAGGCCGTCGGCGCCGCCGATGTCCACGAAGATGCCGAAGTCGCGGATGCTGGTGACTGTGCCGGTCTTGACGTCGCCTTCCTGAAGCTCGTGCAGTAGGCGTTCCTTCTCGGCGGCACGCTTTTCCTGGACAGCGGCGCGCTCCGAGAGGATCGCGCGGTTGCGTCGGCGGTTGAGCTCGATGACCTTGAGGGTGATGGTCTTGCCGACCCACTGGGAGAGGGCGTTCTGGGTATTCTCTGGGGAGCCGCGGTCCGGGCCGCTGACGAGCTGGGAGAGCGGGACGAAAGCGTTGACGCCCTCGACGTTGACGAGCAGACCGCCCTTGTTGCTTCCGGTTATGTAGGCCTCGAAGGCCTCGTTGCGGTCCATGTAGTCTTGAAGTACGCGCCAGCCGCGCTCACCGCGGGCGCGGTCGAGGGAGAGGATGATCTGTCCCTCCGGCGACTCCGGCTGGACGATGAAGACGAGGACCTTGTCGCCGATACTGAGTCGCGACGACCCCTCGGGCTGGAGGCAGTGCATTTCGTGCGGGGGGACGACGCCTTCGGACTTGGCGCCAATGTCGACGAGAATAGCCTCTCGATCGCTGCCGACCACGACGCCTTCGATGATCTCGCCGCGGCGGAGTTCGGGGTAGGCCGTCTCGGCTTCGAGGAGGGCGGCCATCGAGTTCTCCTCCCTCGCCGTGCCCTCCAATGAGTCTTCAGGTGTCAATGAGTCGTACCTCCGATCGGGATGGGCGTGAGGGCCTGTCTGCCTGGCGGCGGGCGGGGCGCCTCGGGTTCATTATAGCAGACGGTGTGTGTGGGAATAGTGACGGGCGACACGGATAGACGAGGGTCGCGAGCGGCGAGGAGGGAAGGTGGAAGAATGAGGGGAGCGGTAGAGGTAAGAGGTAAGAGGTAAGAGGTAAGAGGTAAGAGGTGAGAGGTGGGAGGTGCGAACTACGAGGTACGAGGCGGATTAAGCACGTTGCGCCTGGGCTAGGAGCGCGTCTGCGAGCTCGACGTGCTTGGGCATGCCGATGCGGCGGTACATCTCGAGCGCTTCGGTGAGGAGCTGACGGGCCTTCTCGGGGTCGCCGGGGGCGTTGCGTTCGAGGAGCATCCAGGCGTACCAGCGGCGGGCCTCCGGTTGCTCGATGGCGTGGGGCAGCTCTTCGGCGCGGCGCAGGGCGGTCCGGAAGTGCTCCTCCGCCTGCGTCCAGTTCTCGCCGGCGCCGGCGGCGATGCCCGCCAGCGTGTCAAGTAGCCGGAAATCGTACGGGCGAAAGAGAGCGCCTGTCTTTATAGCCTCCAGCGCGACGGGATATAGCTTCGCCGCCTCAGCCTTCTCGCCGGCGATGGCCAATCCTTCCACCGCCGCTAAGAGCACCGTCCAGGTACCGTTCGTGATACGGCGCCCGCGCCGAGGCAAGAAGCTGCGCGTCCTCATCGACCGCGACTCGCGGATGATGCCCAAAAGGCCTGTGAGTCCGAGGCCTGAGCTTCGGGCAGCCTTCAGCATGGGGAAGAGCAGAGAGCTAGCCGAGTGGCTTTCAGGCTCGGGCGCTGCGCTGGGCCCCCGGCGCAGGATCGCCAGCGCGCCTCGCCCATCCCCTATGTACGCCCTGGTCAGCAAGATGAACGCTGGGGCCCATCCGGAGAAGGCTCCGGCCGCTTCGTTTTTCTCTGCCTCCTCGAAGCTGTCGAGCGCCTCTTGCCAGCGCCCCTTCCAGAAATGCACCACTCCCAGGTTGATGTGAGTTTGCCAAATCGACCCGGGATCCTGAAGGCTGAGCGCGTGTTCTGCGGCACTCTTCCAGAACAATTCAAACGAATGGATGTCTCCGGTGCGCAGAAGGGTCTCCGTAGCCGACGCGTCGAAGCCCCACCTCAGCTCCACCCGGCCGAGTCGCTCCGCAAGCGGCTGGCGCTCATGCCATAACGCGAGGGATTCCGCCGTCCGCCCGGTCATAAATAGCGCGCCTTCGGCAAACAAAAGGTCGTCCACCAGGTACCAAAGGCCACCCGCCCGGCGCAGTAGCTCCGCAGCCTTCAGTGCAAACTTGGCGGTTTCGCGTATTTCCCCGTAAGCCAGGTGATGGATGGCAAGGGCCTCGATCTCCTGACCGAGGAGCTCGTCATCGCCAATTCTCTCAGCCATGGCTACGGCCCGCTTGATCATGGCGAACCCCGCTGAGTAGTACCCGGCGACGGCCGCCATAACCGAGTAGGCGGCACCGGTGGGCGCTGTCGCGCCGGCCCAGTATCGCGAGGCCGCGCTGACTGAGCTCCAACACTTCGGCCAGTCGCAGGCCCCAGGAGAGGTGATGGCACATGTCATCGTAGGTGCGGGCCGCCGCTTCCGTATTTCCGAGCCGTTCGTAGGCGCTCGCTGCCTCGCGCCAATCCGCGAGAGCTTCGTCCCAGCGGTCGAGGGTGCGCCGGGCCAGCCCGCGCTTGTAGAAGAGATCGGCCCTCGCCCCGAGGTCTCCAGCGGGTTGTAGCGAAAAGGCGATGTCATAGTTGCGCAGCGCCTCGGGGAAGGCCGCCCCTTCGATCGCGCGGTCGCCGGCGAGGACCAGGTAGTGCGCGGTCTTGGCAGCGTCGGCACCGGTGCCGGCCTGGTAGAGGTGGTGTGCCATGTCCGCGGCGTAAGCCTCCGCGCCCTTGCCGTAGACCTGCTCCATCGTGTCCGCGACTCGAAGGTGCAGTCGCTGACGGCGAGGCAGTGAAAGGCCGCTGATTAGCGTCTGGCGGATCAGCTCGTGGGCGAACCGGAAGCGCGCCTCCAGCGCGCGATCGCCTGCGACCACGGGAACGTCATCGGCGGCCACGATCAGGTTAGCGCGCTCTGCCTCGTCGATGGCATCAAGGAGTGCGTCGGCATCCAGATCGCTAAGCTTCTGCAGCAGTTCGAACCCGAAATCGCGGCCGACGACCGCCGCGTCAGTGAGCGCCGTCCGGCAGTCTTCGCTCACCCGCTCGAGACGCCGGCTGATGACGAGACGGACGCCTTCCGGGACATCGAGCTCGCCCACCTGAAGGTCACTGCGCCAGCGCCCTTGGGCATCGAGGAGCCTGCCCTGTTCCGACAGGTGCTGGAAGACCTCCTCCACGAAGAACGGGTTGCCTTCCGTCTCACGATAGATCGCCTGGTCCAGCGCCGGTGGCGGTGGCTGGCCGGTGAGCGCGCGCAGCATCGCCTCAACGCCGGTCTCTGGCAGCGGCTTGAGAGCGATCCGATGGGCAAGGCGTTGCCGGACCAACGACTCGAGTGTCCGCGCGAAGGGGCGAGCTGCGTCAAGCTCGATGTCGCGATATGTAGCGATGGTGAGGACGGCCATCTTGTCCTGCTGCTGGGCGATGTGTTGGAGCAGCATCAGCGTGGCGTCGTCTGCCCAGTGCAGGTCGTCCAGAACGTGGAGCAGCGGCAAGGTATGACTTACACGCTCGAGAAACTCGCGTATGCTGTTGAAGAGATAGAGACGCTCCTGCTCGGGCGGCAACTCAAGCGGCGCGGGAATGTCGTCGTATACCTGTCGCAGCTCTGGAAGTATCTTCGCAATCTCACCGGCGTTCTCACCGAGAGCGGTGCGGAAGCCGGCTGGCCCTCGGCGTAGGGACTGCTGGAGCATTTCGATGTACGGGATGTAGGGGGGCGCGCCTTCCATCTCGTAGCAGCGCCCTGTGGCATCGAACATGCCGGCCTTGCGTGCCTCGAGCACCAGCTCCTGCGCAAGCCTTGTCTTGCCCACGCCGGGCTCGCCGCGGATGAGGACGATCGAGCCGCGGCCGGCGATCGCCTGCTCCATGAGCCGGCGGAGCTCGGCGCGCTCGGCATCTCGGCCGACGTAGGGGGTGCGCTCCGCGAGGACGGGAGCCGCGGCGGGCTCCGCGTTCGGGGAAGCCTTTGAGTCGGAAGCGGCCGCGGTCCCGGAACTGAAGGTCCCTGGCGGAGCCGAGGATGCCCCGAACGGTTTCCGATGCAAGGATCTGGCCGCCGGCGGCCTTGGCGCAGATACGAGCGGCGGCGTCGACTGTCGAGCCGAAGATATCTCCATCTTCGTGGATAGCCTCTCCGGCGTTGAGGCCGACGCGCACCTGGACCTGCTGCTCGGGAGGCTTTGTGCGATTGCCATCGGCGAGGGCGCGCTGCATAGCGATGGCGCTGGTAAGGGCATTGCGGGGCGAGACGAAGGTGGCCATAAGGCCGTCGCCGAGCGTCTTGACCTCCCGGCCGCCGTGAGACTCCACTTGATGACGCAGGAGATCGAAATGGCCGCGGACGATCTCCTGAGCGGCGGCATCGCCCTGGCTCGTCTTGAGGGCAGCCGAGCCGACGATATCGGTGAAGAGGACGGTGACGACGCCTGCGGGCGGTTGCTGGGCCATTTTGCGATACGTAGTCGGGTGTTTGACGAGATTATGCATCGCCGGGGTGCGGGGGGCTAGGTGGGGTTGGGAAGAGGTGAGAAGTAAGCAGCAGGAGGTAAGAGGTCAGATGTCAGAGGTTACAGGAGTGTCACGTCGAGGCGGCGGAGGTATTCGGGATCGGCGATGAGGTCGATTCTGACGATCTTGTGGCGGACGATGGTGAAGGTGAAGGCGGCACGCGGCTTGCCGCCCGGCGCCCAGACGAGTCCGGGGGCGCCGTCGATGAACGCGGGCTGCGCGGCTCCCGCACGTCCAGAGAGACTCTCCGCTACGGCAGGTGCGCCGCGGAGCTCAGGGGCAAGCTTGGGGGCGCCGACGGCTTGCCTCGCCGCGGCCATTCTCACCGCCGCGCTGTCGGCTCGGAGGACGACATCCGGGTCGAGGACGGCGAGAAGCGCACCAAAGTTGCCGCTGCGCGAGGCGGCGAGGAAGGCGCCGACGATCTCGCGCCGGCGAGTGTGATCGGCGTCGTGAACGGCATCGGCCCCTTGCACGCGACGGCGTGCGCGGCTCGCGAGCTGGCGGGCGGCTGTCGGGGAGCGCCTAAGGATCGGAGCGATCTCATCGAAGGGCAAATCGAACATATCGTGCAGCACGAACGCGACCCGCTCGGCGGGCGTGAGGGTTTCGAGCACGACGAGCAGGGCGAGGCCGACTGAGTCGGCGAGCACAGCTTCGTGCTCGGGATTGATCACCGCCTCGCTGCTGGCAATTGGCTCGGGAAGCCCGGTGTCGAGGGGCTCCTCGCGACGTGACTTGCGTGAGCGGAGCATGTCGAGGCAGACGCGGGCGACGACGGTCGTGAGCCAGGCGCGCAGGTTATCGATGTCGCTTGCGTCGGAGCGGCTGAGCCTGAGCCAGGCTTCCTGAACTGCGTCGTCGGCCTCGCTTGCCGAGCCGAGCATACGGTGAGCCACCGACTGAAGGTGGCTGCGGTTCATCTCGAATTCTTGGGCGAGTGGTTCGTGTCGTGGCATCGGTCACATTCTCTTGTTACGTTCCGTCATTGTAGTGACGAATCAAACCCAAGCGAATGTGACAAGGGAGGTCAAGATGGCACATATCGCAGGAATCTCCGCAGAGAATGCCGGGCAGGACGCAAAGCTCGTGTTCGACTATACCCGTCAGGGATTGGCGGGGATCACGGGACGCGAGCCGGAGCGGATGCTCGAGCCGCTGGAAATGTACGCGCACGCGCCCGAACTGTTGAAAGCGATCGCCGGCCTAGAGCAGGCGACTGCGCAGGTGACAAGGCTCGATGAGCGCCTGAACGTGCTCGCGCAGTTGAAGGCGGCGACGTTGACGAGCTGCGAGTACTGCATCGATCTTGGCTCGCAAATCGCGCGGCGGTCGGGCTTGAGCGACGAGCAACTCCTGGCGCTTCCGGCTTACCGGACGAGCCCGCTCTTTAGCGATGTCGAGAAGCTTGTACTCGACTACGCTGTCGCGATGAGCCGCACACCCGTGGATGTGCCGGACGGGCTCGTCGCCAAACTACGACAGCACCTGGACGACGGCCAACTGGTGGAGCTGACGCACGGCATCGCCCTGGAGAACATGCGCGGGCGCTTCAACCTGGCGCTAGGGATCGGCGCAGCGGGGTTCAGTGAGGGGATGGTCTGCGCGGTGCCGGCGAGAGCCCAAGCGCGAGCAGAAGCAATGGGGAGCCGATACCGCAAGGCCGTACGATTGAAGAGCAAGACAGTTCAGATCGCCATTGAAGGAGGAGTTTCGTGAACAACGGCATGAGAACGGTAATCTATCCGGTCGGCGACATCGCCAAGGCCAAGGCGCTATTCGGTAAGCTACTGGGGGCCGAGCCGTATGTCGATCAAGCTTACTACGTGGGCTTTCGCGTCGGAGACCAGGAGGTCGGCCTGGACCCGAACGGGCACAAGCAAGGAATGACTGGGTACTGGCACGTGGACGACATTAGGGGATCGCTGCAAGCGCTCCTGGAGGCCGGCGCCCAACTGCAGGAGGACGTCAGGGATGTCGGCGGGGGTAGGCTGATCGCTACGGTGAAAGACGCGGATGGGAACCTGATCGGCCTGCTTCAGCCTTGATGAGGGGGCGAGCCGGTCGCGGTTTGGCGGACGAAAGATCCCTCGCCCTCCTGGCCCCTCACGTGGATCCCGCACCGTTCGGCTCGGGATGACAGACGGAGATTCTTAAGGTCGGACTCGGCAAAGAAAAAGCTCCCGGCAGCGGCCTATTTTCCACACCCAGTCGCCCGGGCAGTATCGTGGGCGCTGAGGCGTTTCACTTCCGTGTTCGGGATGGGAACGGGTGGTGCCACCTCGCTCTAGCCACCAGGGAGCGTTTTTCAGTTGTTAGTTGTGAGTTGCCGGTTGTGAGTTGGGGCGGACTTGCGTCCGCCCCTTGTTTTGCGTTGGTAGCGGGGGTGGGACTCGAACCCACGACCTCCGGGTTATGAGCCCGGCGAGCTGCCGCTGCTCCACCCCGCGGCGGGATAGCGAACAGAGAGAGTATACCTGAATGATCTGCGTTGTGGGGGTGATGGAATGGTGGTCAAGCCCTCGGTCATTAGTACGGCTCAGCTGAATCCGTTACCGGACTTACACATGCCGCCTATCAAGCGGGTAGTCTTCCCGCGACCTTACTCCTTGCGGATGGGAGACCTCATCTTGAGGAGGGTTTCGCGCTTAGATGCTTTCAGCGCTTATCCCGTCCGGACATAGCTACCGGGCTTTTTGCTCCTGGCGGAACAACCCGCACACCAGAGGTCCGTCCACCCCAGTCCTCTCGTACTAGGGGCAGCTCCTCGCAAGTCTCCTGCGCCCACTGCGGATAGAGACCGAACTGTCTCACGACGTTCTGAACCCAGCTCGCGTGCCGCTTTAATGGGCGAACAGCCCAACCCTTGGGACCTACTCCAGCCCCAGGATGCGACGAGCCGACATCGAGGTGCCAAACCTCCCCGTCGCTGTGAACGCTTGGGAGAGATCAGCCTGTTATCCCCGGGGTAGCTTTTATCCGTTAATCCACGGCCCTTCCACACGGAACCGTAGGGTCACTTTGCCCGACTTTCGTCCCTGTTCGGCTTGTAGGCCTCACAGTCAAGCCCCCTTATACCAATGCGCTCGACGGCTGATTTCCATCCAGCCTGAGGGGACCTTTGGGCGCCTCCGTTACCTTTTGGGAGGCGACCGCCCCAGTCAAACTGCCCACCAGGCGCTGTCTCCTGCCTATGCAGGGTTAGGAGGAAGACTTGGGAAGAGTGGTATTTCAAGGTTGGCTCCCTCCGATCCGGAGACCGGAGTTCGCAGCCTCCCACCTATCCTACGCATCCCAGGCCCGCCTTCAACGCCAAGCTACAGTAAAGCTCCACGGGGTCTTTTTGTCCTGCAGCGGGTAACCAGCATCTTCACTGGTCCTGCAATTTCGCCGAGCCCCCCGTTGAGACAGTGCCCAACTCGTGACACCTTTCGTGCGGGTCGGAACTTACCCGACAAGGAATTTCGCTACCTTAGGACCGTTATAGTTACGGCCGCCGTTCACCGGGGCTTCGGTTCGGGCCTCATCAGCCCTCCCCTTAACCTTCCGGCACCGGGCAGGTGTCAGCCCCTATACCTCAGCTTTCGCTTTGGCAGAGACCTGTGTTTTTGTTAAACAGTCGTTTGGGCCGCTTCGCTGCGACCCCCGTTCGCTTCCAGAGCGAGTCTGGTTACGAACAGAGGCACCTCTTCTCCCGAAGTTACGAGGCCAAATTGCCGAGTTCCTTAACGGGGGGTCACTCGACCACCTGAGGGCGCTAACCCCAGCCTACCTGTGTCGGATTGCGGTACGGGCGCCTGGGTGACTGGACGGCGAGGCTTTTCTGGCCAGCGTGGGCTCAGCCGAGTCGCTTTGACCGAAGTCTCTGCTGCCCCTCAATCCCTTAGCTTAACCCGGGCAGGGATTTGCCTCTGCCCGGACGCCTACAGACCAAGGACGGACCATGTCCAATGGGCCCGCTCAGCCTACCCTCCTGGGTCCCCCCTCCGTCTCGTAACGTCACACAGGCGGGGACGGAATAATAACCGTCTGTCCATCGGCATCGGCTTTACGCCTTAGCCTTAGGCCCGCCTAACCCTACGCGGAAAATCCTTCCGTAGGAAACCTTAGGCATTCGGTGGGCGAGATTCTCACTCGCCTTTTGCTACTCATGCCGGCATTCTCACTTCCGTCCACTCCACCGCGTCTCACGGCGCGGCTTCACGGCAGGACGGAACGCTCCCCTACCTCCTCCCGCTTGCGCGGAAGGACCAAGGCTTCGGTGGTACGCTTGAGCCCCGTTACATTTTCGGCGCGGGATGGCATCGACCAGTGAGCTGTTACGCACTCTTTAAAGGGTGGCTGCTTCTAAGCCAACCTCCTGGCTGTCTGGGCTGTCCCACATCCTTTCCCACTTAGCGCACACTTGGGGACCTTAGCCGGTGGTCTGGGTTGTTTCCCTTTCGTCCGTGAAGTTTATCCCCCACGGGCTCACTCCCAGGTTTATCTTCTGGCATTCGTGGTTTGATTGGGTTTGGTAAGCGTTTTGCCCCCTAGCCCATTCAGTGCCCTACCTCCAGAAGACGGATCCTGAGGCTGCACCTCAATGCATTTCGGGGAGAACCAGCTATCTCCGAGTTCGATTGGCATTTCACCTCTACCCACAGCTCATCCAGTGTCTTTGCACCGACAAATGGTTCGGGCCTCCACCTCGATATTATCGAGGCTTCACCCTGGCCATGGGTAGCTCACCCGGTTTCGGGTCGAATCCCAGCGACATCTAGGGCGCCCTGTTCGGACTCGCTTTCGCTATGGCTCCGCAAGCTTCCTTGCTTAACCGTGCCACTAAGATTCACTCGCCGGCTCATTCTTCAATAGGCACGCCGTCATCCACGATGCAAGATCGGGACTCCGACGGTTTGTAGGCACGCGGTTTCAGGAACTTTTAACTCCCCTTCCGGGGTGCTTTTTCACCTTTCCCTCACGGTACTGTTGCACTATCGGTCACTGGGGGTGTTTAGCCTTGGAAAGTGGTCTTCCCGGGTTCCCACGGGATTCCACGTGTCCCGTGGTACTCAAGGACACAGGCAAGGAAGGCCCGTGCTCTTTAGCTTACGAGGCTGTCACTCTCTGTGGCGGCCCTTTCCAGGGTCCTTCAGCTAGAGCAGGGCTTGGTAACTTCCCGGCCGCGACACGGTTTGGCCGGCCTGTGTCTTACAACCCCCGCAGGGCATTAGCCCGTGCGCCGATACCTTCCCTACGGGTTTGGGCTGATCCCCGTTCGCTCGCCGCTACTAAGGGAATAGTCTCTTTTCCTCGGGGTACTTAGATGTTTCAGTTCCCCCGGTTCCCTCCCCGACAGAGTCGGGGTGATCCGATTATTCATCGGAACGGGTTACCCCATTCGGAGATCCCCGGCTAAGCTTGCTAGACAGCTAACCGAGGCTTATCGCAGTCGAGCCACGTCCTTCATCGGCCCCCAGTGCCTAGGCATCCACCGCGCGCCCTTAGTAGCTTTAACCACCATTCCATTACCGCCACAACGCGTGGTTGAGATCCCTCAGGTACTCTCTTATTCGCTTGTTAAGGTGCGTGACGTTTCGCGATTCTGATGCTCACAAAAAATCGGCCTGATGCAGGCCGATTGGCTTTGGGGCATCAGTGAAGGCTGGTCAGCTTGTGTCGCGATTCGTCATTGGCAGAGTAATTTATACGGCTTTTCAGGCTGGCTGTCAAGATATTTCAGTCGCGCCCGCCCCCACCGTTTGTGGACAAGGACCGGCGGGGCCAATATCGCCCGGTCCCAGATCGCCACGCGCGGAGTCTTGGTGGAGGTGATGCCTCCGAATACGAACCGCGGTCCCGCCGTAGCCGGCGGCTGGGTTCGGCTCGGTGGCCGGAGCCCGATCGAGGCGAACTGCCGGGACGAGGTCGCCGCGTCGCTTGCGGTTTTATGGGATCGCACCGGTCAACAGGTGTTCACCGTACGTGAGGTCTACGCCGAGATGCTGGCGGCCGGCACCCGCTACGCCGAGTCGACCGTGTTCAAGACGATGCAGCGCATGAAGGCACCAGCGGGTGCTGCGCCGTGGATCGTCCTTGAGCAGACAGGCGCTGGCTTCCGGGCATCCACCCAGACATAGCGTCCCACCTACCCGGCGTTACACGGACACAATCTTCGAGCCGTCTCTGATGTAGCCCAATTCTTCGCTTCCTGAAATGCGCTCCGGTCGCACCCCAGATTGCGACGGATCCAGTAGCTACTGGTCCCGCAAAGAGGGCGAGGACAGTGACAGAAGCCCGCGGCCAGTCCCCAACCGAAGCTGTGCCCAGCCAATCCAACACCGATCTCTACGCCGAAGACCACCGCGAACGCCCCGGGGAATATCGACTACAATAGAAGCCGTCGTCTCCGGGCAGGAGGCGACTCATGTTAGAAATCGTGCATGGCGAAGTCATCGACGCGGCTCGTGCTGATCTGTGGGCTTCCAGCCTCGGGCAAGTCGGCACTCGCTCGTCAGCTCGCACCCAAAATCCCCGCCATCAGGTTGGATAAGGACGGGTGGGCGACTCAACTGGGCGCCGATTTGTGGGATGAAGAATTTCGAGTGCGTCTCGAACATCGGCTGTGGGTTCTTTCCCAGGATCTCCTCGCCCAGGGCCAGAGCGTGATTTTGGAGTGGGGCCACTGGGCGCGAGTTGAACGGGATGAGAAGCGACTCGGGGCGCGAGCTTTGGGGGTGGGAGTCGAACTGCATTACCTCGATGCGCCCTTGGAGGAGTTAATCGAGCGAGCTGAACGTCGCAATGCGTCGGGCGAATGGACAGCCTCGCCTATGACACGGGCTCACTTTGAAAGGTGGGCAACGATTTTTCAACCTCCCGACGAGGAGGAGATCCTGTTGTTCGACAAGCCCGTCGCCGAAGGTTGATCTCGTCGAACTTGTCTCGCCCGCCATCAGCAGCGTCACCGAAGTGCCGCGTGGGGGCAGTCAGGAAGACAGTGGTTCGTACGGACAGCGGTTCGAACGACGACATCGAGGACTTCGATCAAGCGTCTTTCCAGGTCGTTTGTCGAGCCCGTATAGAGCCGTCCATTCGTGCGACTTCGAAGCACGTAGGCACACCAGTCGTCCGACATCCGCTTAGTTATCTGGTGGAGCCGGGGGGACTCGAACCCCCGACTTGTCGCCGCGGCGACCGCTCTCCCGGCTGAGCTACTTCGTTGGCTCAAGCTTGAGGCGGGCTTTTAGGAAATCTCGCCCGGCTCCAGTCTTGAGGTACCGCTCGCGCCGGCGAGCGTCGAGGCGGCTCTCACATGGTTCGCTGTAAATCAGATCGAAAGGGCCAGCTCTAGCGGTGTAGCCCGTCTGGCCTCGATCATGTTCGGTCAAGCGTCTTTCGAGGTCGTTTGTCGAGCCCGTATAGAGCCGTCCATTCGTGCGACTTCGAAGCACGTAGGCACACCAGTCGTCCGACATCCGCTTAGTTATCTGGTGGAGCCGGGGGGACTCGAACCCCCGACCCCCTCCTTGCAAAGGAGGTGCTCTCCCAGCTGAGCTACGGCCCCACTTTCGAGTTGACGAGTCGTCAGTGGTCAGTTGGTGGGCGATGGTGGACTCGAACCACCGACCTCGGTCTTATCAGGACCGCGCTCTAACCAGCTGAGCTAATCGCCCACTGGGGCAGATTTTATCACGCGGCTCGGATCGTGCGAGCTGCGAACTTCCGGGGCGCGTGGCGTCGATATCTGGGGTAACTGCCTGGAGCGCCGAAGCCGTCATGCCTCAGGATGACGGTCGAGAACGGCGGGCGGACTGCTCGCCTTGACAGCTGGATAGCGGATGGAAGTGCTTGGTTAAGGTAGTTCCAGATGATTCCCCGAGAGAATCGGGGGTCGACCTGGGTGTGATTTGCGACGAGGCCTCGTAAGGCCCGTGCGTGGTCACTCCCTAGAAAGGAGGTGATCCAGCCGCACGTTCCCGTACGGCTACCTTGTTACGACTTCGTCCCAGTTACCAGCCTCACCCTAGGCGCCTGCCCCGCTGACGCGTTGGCTCAGCGGCTTCAGGTGCTGCCGGCTTCCATGACGTGACGGGCGGTGTGTACAAGGCCCGGGAACGTATTCACCGCAGTG
>VBEI01000048.1 GCA_005882715.1 Chloroflexota bacterium
ACCACGGCTCCTCTGCGGCGAGGACCGATGTCATGCGCTCCCAGTCGTATGCCGACCCGGGCGGCAGCATCGCGCGAACCGCGGGGAGGCCCGCGCTGTGGCTGAGGAGGTAACGGACCGGTAGCTCCTCCTTGCCGGCCTGTGCGAACTCGGGCCAGTATTTGGCGACCGGCGCGTCGATATCGAGAAGACCCTCGTCCGTGAGACGGTGCGCGCAGATTGCAGTCATGCCTTTCGTCGTCGAGAAGACGTTGACAATGGTGTCCTGCTGCCAGGGGCGGGAGAGCGCGGCGTCCGCGTGGCCTCCCCAGAGGTCGACGACCGTGCGGCCGCCGACGACCACCGCGACTGCGGCGCCCACTTCGCCGTGGTCGGCGAAGTTCTGCGCGAACGCTTCCTTGACCCCTTGGAACCGGGGGTCGCAAACGCCTTGAATGGCGACCCTTGTTGTCATGACTGGTATCTCCTCTCCGGCTCGTGGCCCAATGGTACACCAAAGGAGGCGTCGCTATGGCCGCCGGGCCGGATTTACACGCGTTCCAGCGGAGCGAAGCTCAGCAGCAGCTTCTTGATGCCGGCCTCGCCCTGAAAAGCCACAACGCAAAGGTAGTCGGCGGGGCCGGAGGGCTCGCAGGAGACGACGATGCCTTCGCCGAATTTCGGATGGCGGACGCGGTCGCCGGCATTAAAGATCTCGAGGGGCGGTCCGGGGTCTTCGTCGCGGAGGGGAGCGTCGAGGCGGGCGCCGACAGTGCCGCTGTCCGTGCCGTGGCGATAGCGGGCGGGCATCATCTCACGCTGGGTCGCCCGCTGGCTCTGCGCGGCGAGGATGGGCGGAATGTCGGCTAAGAAGCGCGAGGCTGGATGATGGCCGCTGAACGCCCGGCGGAAGGCTCGCACGAGGTAGAGGTGCCGCTTGGCCCGCGTCATGCCGACGTAACAGAGGCGGCGCTCCTCCTCGATCTCGGCCGGGTTGCCGCTTTCTAGTGAACGGATGTGCGGGAGGATGCCTTCCTCCATGCCGATCATGAAGACCGCTGGGAATTCGAGGCCCTTGGCGGCGTGGAGCGTGATCAGCGTGACGGAATCGGCCTTCTCGTCATATTCGTCAACGTCGGTGATGAGCGCGACGTCCTCGAGGAATGAGGCCAGCGCATGCTCCGGCTTCAGCTCATCGTACTGGGCGGCGACAACGCGAAGCTGCTGAACGTTCTCCCAGCGCTCCTCGCCGTCCGGGTCCGACATGATATGCGGCTTGTAGTCGGTCCGGTCGATCACGGTGTCGAGAAGTTGCGAGAGAGATGCGGTGTGGGAAAGGGCGATCAGCTCGTTGAGAAGGCCGAGGAAGCGCATGAGGGCGCCGACGGTGCGTTTCTGGAAGGGATGGTCAGCGCCGGGGCGAGCGGGGTGCGGTTGCTCCGCTGCTCCTGCGAGAGCCTCAGGACGAGCGGAAAAGGACGCTTCTTCAGGCCCGTTCTCAGCTGCGGAGTACTGAGGTGAATCGCGCTCGGAGTCGGCGATCATCTGGAGGATGGCGTAGGGCGGGACTGTCCGCTCCCGGGCGAGGCGGTTGATTTCGGAGAGAGTCTTGTCGCCGATGCCGCGGCCGGGGCGGTTGATGATGCGCATCATCGCGACGGCATCGGACGGGTTCTGGATGACGCGCAGGTAGGCGAGCAGGTCCTTGACCTCGCGCCGCTCGTAGAAGCGCGTGCCGCCGACTAGGCGGTACGGAATGCCACGCCGGACGAGCGCCTCCTCGACTGGGCGCGACTGCGCATTCGTGCGGTACATGACCGCGATGTCGTGATAGGCCAGCGATTCATCGGCGGCCAGCCGCTTGATCTCCTCTACGACGAACAGCGCCTCGTCCTCCTCGTCGTAGGACTCGTGTAGGACCACGGGCCCGCCGCCCGGGTTTTCCGTCCAGAGGTTCTTCTCCTTACGCTGTTTGTTGAGCGCGATGACGGAATGCGCCGAATCGAGAATAGTCTGGGTCGAACGGTAGTTCTGATCGAGGATGACGATCCGAGCGTCCGCGAAGTCCTTCTCGAAATTGAGGATGTTGCGGATGTCTGCGCTGCGCCAGGTGTAGATCGACTGGTCGGGGTCACCGACAACACAGATGTTGCGGTGACGAGAGGCCCATTGCTTGGCGAGGACGTATTGGGCGATGTTCGTGTCCTGGAACTCATCGATATGGACATAGAGGTAGCGGTCGGCGTACTTCTCCAAGACGTCCTCACGCTCGTTAAAAAGCTCCGCTGTCTTCAGCAGGATGTCGTCGAAGTCGAGCGCCTCATTCTGCTCGAGGAGGTCCTGGTAGCGCAGGAACACGCGCGAGGTAACCTCCTGGAAGTAGTCGGCAACGATGGCTGCGAACTCGCGCGGACCCTGTAGCTCACTCTTCGCACGAGAAATAGCCGACAGCACCGCGCGTGGCGGTATCCGTCGAGGATCGACTCCCTGGTCCTCCAGGGCGCGTTTTACGGCGGCGATCTGGTCCGAGTCATCGTATATCGTGAAATTGCGGGGTACCCCGATCTGTTCGCCGTCGATACGCAAGATCCGCGAGCAGACCGCGTGGAAGGTGCCAAGCGTTATGTCGCGTCCAAGATCTTCCCCGACAAGAGTGAAGACGCGGTCGCGCATCTCTCGCGCCGCCTTGTTCGTGAACGTGACGGCGAGGATGCGCCGGGGGCGGACGTTCTTATCGCGTACTAAATACGCGATGCGGTGCGCGATGACCCGCGTCTTGCCGGAGCCGGGGCCCGCGAGTATAAGAAGCGGCCCGTCGGTCTGTTCGACGGCCTCGCGCTGGCGCGGATTAAGGGCTTCGAGAATAGGACTTTCGGTCGATATTCCCACGATGAAAATGATACATCTGTTCGGGTACGAGGTGGAAGGAGGAGTAAGGCGAGGGTTCGAATCAAGGTAGCGGCGGGAGGGTGGGGGTAGGCAGCAGTGTTGGGAGTGCCGGCAGCGTTGGAATAACAGGCGGAGTTGGCGTGGGTGGGAGCGTGGGAAGCGATGGCGGCGTTGGCGTTGCCACCGGCATCGTCGGCAGAGGAGTGGGCAGCGGCAGAAGAGGCGTCGGTGTCGCGGGTCCGCCCGTGTTGGGCGGCGGCGTCGCTCCACCGGACGGCCCCGGCGTGGGAACAGACCCGGGTGGCGGCGTCTGGGACGTCGGCCCGCCCGGTGTGCCCGAATCACTGTCGGAACCGTCACGATCTCTCCTGATGGCATCGATGATTTCTGGGGAGAGGCGAGGAATCTTCCGTGCCACCTGATCAGCTGAGTAGTCCACCGTCACTCGCGAGCTGACGCTGGCTTCGAGAACGGCCGAGCCGACCCCGAGAATCGCAAGCGTCGCCGCAATCGTCGACGCGACCATGCAGATGGCTACAAGCGCCGCCACGGGAAGAACCCTGCACAGGAAGGCCCTGAACTGAGATGGCGCCATTACTTGGTATCGAGCGCTGTCTCCACGAGGAGTCGTTGCAGCATCGGATCGCTCGCGCGACGCTGTTCCCAGGCTGGGACGACCGCTGCGAGCGCCTCGAGCATGCCGATCGAGATGACCGCCCCGACGTGTGTGCGAAGGAACGTCAGGGCTTGCTCGGAGGTGAATCCGCCCAGCTGCGAATCGCCGAGCCGGACGGCATCATAGAGGTCGGCGGCCTCGACGATACGGGCAACGATCGTGCCTTGTTCGTTGAAGGCAGCAGAATAGCTCGCCGGCTTTCGCAGACTATCCAACGGCACTCGCGTTCCTTCGTTCGCTGATGCAAGCAGGTCGAGATGAGGGTGATGTTCGAGAAGATTTCGCTGTTGAGGCGTCAGCGCTTCCAGTTTCAGGCGAACGGAGTCCCGGATGCCGATCTTGCCGAGGTCGTGAAGGTAGCCGCCCATCTCGAGCTGAGCAATGGTGCGTTCGTCAAGTTGGAAATGGCGGCCAAGCATAGCGGCGAGCTGACCGACGCGCACGGAATGGCCAAGGGTAACCGGATCCTTATTGGCGACGGCAGAGGCGAGTGCGCGCAGCGTACCCAGATACTGACCTTGAAGCGTGTCAGTCATGTTGTCAATGGCAGCGCCGAGGCGGCCGATCTCGTCCTGGGACTCGATGTTTGCCCGGGCGGTGAAGTCACCGCCGGACACTTGCTCGGCGGCCGACATGAGGCGGTCAACCGGGCGTGTTATGGCACGCGAGATATAGAAGCCGATGGCGAGGACCGCCAGCATCGCGATGCCGAAGAGTATCGCCATTTTCCAGCGAGCGGCATCCTGAGCCTCGACGATGAAATCAGCGGGCAGCGCCACGGAATAGGTGCCGATGCGCGCCCCCTGGATGAGAAGCGGCGCGTAGAGAACGTTGTAGTCACGTCCCCAGATCGTCCTCTGTTCGCGGTAGGCGCCGCCTCCGTCGAAAGCTGAGGCCGCCTCCGGCGGTGGGCTCAGGTCAGCTTCTTTGGAGCCCGCTTCGCTTGGCTGAACGAAGCTTGTCGCGCTCGGAGTCTGCTCATCACCGAAGATGGTCACGTCCGCGAGCGACTCAGCCTTCATTTCCGCGACCAGCTTCTGAAGCGAGGTTCCAATGAGTACTACGCCGATTACCCGGCCTCCCGACCCAACTACCCCCGCCGTGTAGAGGACCGGACCGCCGGCCGTCTCGACGATAGCGGTCGCTTTTCCTCCGCCGGTGGGGGCAGTAGCGATCGCCTGCTGAACGGGCGGCCAGGTTGCGGGTGTATCCGAATCAGTGATATCGCTGTATTCAACGGTTTTCGGTGTAGTGAGATGGATCGCCTTCAAACGCTGACCGGATGCATCGAGCACCTGGAGGTATTGCACTTCGTCATTGGCGGCGGTGCCTTCGATCAGCGTACCGAGCTGTACGCTGTCACGGGCGTCTATCGCCCCGGGTACGCCGTCGCTGAAGATAATCGCGCGCACGGTCTCGAGGTGCTTCCGTTCGAGGCGGGCCAACGTGTCGGCTGAGACGCGCGCCGATTCGACGAGCTGATTGTCAGATCGCTCACGGAGGGAGCTTGTAATGACGCCGGTCGCCAGGTAAGTTGCGGCGCAGCCTAAAATGAGAGCGAGGAACGCGTACGGAAGGACGATTTTCCAGCGAAGATGGCGACCGGGCAGCGTAGCTAGCTTCGCTATGAGCGACGCGATCGCCCCCGGCATCCGGCCGAACCGGCCGGGCAAATGGAAGGCAAACGGCGCGCTTCTACGGAATGCCCTTGATCGCATGCTCACTTCCCTTGATTGGATTGACGTCCGCCGGCGACCAGCGGTTAGGGTATGAGCATTAAGTTTCAGTTAAGACTGCTGTAAAGGACAGTGAACGGCGGGAGCTAATAGAGAACGCTGGGGAGCCACGCGCCGTCGGGACGCTCGTAGGGCCCGAGCGCCATGAGGTTCATAACCTTGATATTGCGGCACCCGTTTGCGAGGAGCTTGCGATAGAGGTCGCCCTCAGTGAGAGGACAAAGGACGCGGTGGAAGTCGGGTGGCATCTGCCGGTCGGTTTCGCGTACTAGTGCGACGAGATCATCTTCGGTCTCGGCAACCCCGTGTCCGGCAATGCCGGGGATGTAGTAGCCGGCAACGCGCCCGTTGCGCTCGCGCAGGAACGAACGAAAGGGCCCGGCAATGCCGGAAGCGACCTCGTTGCGGCGGCTTACCTTGTAGATTTGCTGCGAAAGTCGGTCGACCACCTCGAGATCGGCTTCACTGACGGCGCGAACGGATTCGTCCGCCCGCTCGCCCGGAGTCGGCTGCATGACGGCGACCGGCTCTTTGGTGTCGAAGCCCAAGGAGGCGTAGAGCGAGAGGGAAGTCATGTTGAAGGAGTCCTGGAGCAGTCTCACCTTCTCCACGCCCGCTTCCTTGGCGTGGACGATAACGTTTCGCATTAGCGCTCGCCCGA
>VBEI01000003.1 GCA_005882715.1 Chloroflexota bacterium
GTCCTGAACAGGAAGTCGTTGTCCTTGGCATCAGTGAGCCCAGGCGAGGTCGAAGCGGGCGATATCTGAAGAATTGAGTCGGGGCCGCTGACAGTCTCCGCCACCTGAAGGGAGACGCCACTGCTGAGAGCGCCGACTATCGCCTGCACTTTCTCGACATCGACCAGGCGGCGCGCTTCGCTCACGCCCTGTTGCGGCGAGGTCCCGTCGTCCGCGCGGACCAGCTGAACCTGGTTGCCAAGCACTCCTCCAGAAGCGTTGATTTCGCTAACGGCAAGTTCAGCCCCGTTGAAGATAGGCTGACCAAACTTCGAGAGGTCACCCGTGAAGGACATAAGCGCGCCAATTTTTAAGGCCGCGCTCTGCGAGGGCGAAGTCGCGCCCGGGGAACCGCCTTGCTTTTCTTCGTCGTTGCCTCCACAAGCGAGGGTAAGAATCAAGCCGGCGAAGATCGCTAGAGCTGCGAGCCACCGATAGCGCTCTGACCAATGCGGCATGACTGTCTCCTTTCGCTTACCAGCGAAGCCACGGGTGCGTAGATTCGAAGTTAAGGTAGTCCCGACGGACGGTGCCGTCAAGCCAATGCAAAGTAGAGGACTTCCCAAGTAGTGCCGCCTAGGGAAAGTCCGCGCTAACCCGCCGTCTGCGGCGTCTAGTAATATGTTCGGCTAAGTCGCAGCTTGGGGAGACTAACGCGCTCCGTGCCAGACCCCCATGTGCTGGCGGATCGTTTCATGGTAGGCGCCGGGCTGGTAATAGCGATCGTAGAACTCGGTCTCCAGATGGTGCGCCTGGAACCAGATGTTCATCATCATCGGATCGATCGTGGCCGGAAAGCGGCCGTACGTCTCCCAGATGTAGGAGCACAGCGCTTTCGTGGCGTCCAGGCACCAGCCGGGCGTCTTCTGGACGAGCTTATCCAGCGACTGCCTGTCCTTGAGTCCCACCGGGCCGCCTTCCTCCTTGTAGATCCCGCTCCCGCCCCACTTTGCGTCGAAGATCGCCTGGACGGCCGCATCCATATCCGGGTAGTACGGCGGGCAGAAGGCCTGGAAATGATCGTCGAGGCCCACCGGAACCGGTCGCGGACCCGCCTCTTGGTTCAGCGTCTTGATTGGCCCGAACTTTGAGGGGATGTGAAAGCGGAAGCCCATCATCGGGAAGATGAAAGCGCTCACGGACGAGGTAAAGATCCAGCCTCCGAGGCCCATCGCCTGCAGCGCCAGGTACATGTTCTGCAACATGATTGCCTGCTCGGTACCCGGGATGATCATCTGCATCGAGCTCTCGAGGCCCGATAGCGGGTAGCCGCGCGAGCGGTCGAGGTAGCCTTTGTCAGCCCACTCCTTTAGAGGCTCGGCGTTGCCGTTCAGGTCGTCATAGACGTAGTAGGAGTTTGGCTCGTCCATCACGAGCATCAGCACGTTGATGTACTCCCAGGTGACATCGCTGATCGGCATAAAGAGTGTGCTGCCGGGCTGGTTGACGTTCCACCAGTTGAAGGGCTGAGTGATACCGGCGATCATCGGCACCTGGAGCCGGCCGTTGCCTATCTGCACCGTGTTTACGCGAAAGGCCTGGACGATCTTTTCGCGATCGTCGAGCGACTCAAACTCCTGCATCGCCGATGCGTGCTTGTCGCGGAGCTTGACCATGTATGTGCCTTCATCGTTCGTATAGAACAGCTCCGTGCCGTGCGAGCCGCAGGCGCTGGCATAAACGCGGCCGACGAACTGGAGCATCGTGTTGCCACACCAATTGCTACCTGCCTGGTCGTTGAACGGGAGGTCCGCAAGATTGACGCCACTGATGCCTGTCCCCGCCATGACTAGCATCGCTTCCTCGATTTCATCGAGCGGTACCGGCTCCTTGCTGGACTGGAAGGGGGCGAGGTCTCCCGGCATTTCGGCGCCCAGCGGAAAGCGTCGGGCGCGGCGCTGGAAGATCGCGTCGAAGAGCGGGTAATTCCACGCCCGCTGAGCCGGCTCGATTGAGACGACGGGTTCAGTCACGGGTGTTCGGGTGAGCACCATGGGGAGCACCTCCGTAATGTCGAACGATTCGCGAACCGATTATACGTCAGGGAACTGGTCCTCGACAGTAATGCAGCCAAGCCGGTACCGGCGTGAGCGCGTGCTATCATTAGCCGCGAATGATCTTCATCTTCCTCGACTTCCTCAGTATTAACTTCTTCGCCGCAGTCATCTTTGTCGGCGCCATGATCACCGCTCTCGTCCTCGGTATTTCGTTCCACGAATTCTCGCATGCTTTCGTAGCGGACCGGTTAGGCGATGGGCTCCCGCGGAGAATGGGCCGCCTTACCCTGAACCCCCTCGCGCATCTGGAACCTGTCGGAACAATGCTCATGCTGCTGGTGGGCTTCGGCTGGGGGCGCCCGGTGCCCGTAAATCCGAATGCGACGCGCAACCCAAAGGCCACGCTTGGTTTTACCGCCGCGGCGGGACCGCTTTCGAACTTTGTCGTTGCAGCGATCGCCGGGCTGCCGATAAAGCTCAACTTGGTCTCATGGACATCCCCCTTCATCAAGGACAACGCGAGAGCTCTGGCCGTGCACGGTTGGACCTCTGGCGAATACCTGAGCGTCTATCTGAGCGCGATCGTTCTATTCAGCCTCATTCTCGGCGTGTTCAACCTCCTTCCTATTGCACCGCTGGACGGCTTCAAGGTCGCGCTTGGTTTCTTGCCGCGGGACCTCTCTATTGAGTTCGCCAAGCTTGAGCGGTATGGCCTCGTCATCTTGTTCTCGCTCTTTTTCGTGGTCCCACTTCTCACGGGCAAGTTCCTACTATTCGAGATCATGTCGCCGATCATCAGGGTGCTGGCGTGGTTGTTCGCAGGAACGAGCGGAGACCCATTTGTTTGAGCGGCCGTTTTACCGTACGCGGCAGTTGATCGGTGCTCTAAACCCGCGAATCGACGGTTACGAGCGAACAGAGGCTGCGCAGTTGCTCGGTCGGGAGTTGTGGCCTCTCTTTGAGTCGATGAGCAAGCGGGACCAGCGGCATGGTCTGGACGTGTATCGAACTCTCAAGGAGCAGGGCCATACGGATTCGGATTTGCTGATCGCGTCGCTTCTGCACGATTCAGGGAAAGCGGCGGTGGCGGGTGTTCGGGTGAAGCTGTGGCACCGAATCGCGTTTGTCTTGCTGGAAGCCGGCGCGCCGTGGGCTCTGCGCCGATTGGCGAGAGGGCGCAGCGGACTGGCGGCGCTGAACCAGCACGCTGAACGCGGAGCGCTGGTGGCGGGGGCGCTTGGCGCTCCTGTCGCCGTTGTGGAACTTATTCGCAGACATGAAGACACAAACGCGCTCGACGAGCGACAGCGGCTGCTACGCATCGCCGACGATTCATGCTGATCCAACGTTTCGGAGCCTCGCCGCGCATTCAATTGTAAGCACACAGTAGGCCTGATAAGCTCGTGATGCGAGATGGACAGATCTAACGGCAAGAAGCGCATCACAATCGTAGGCACCGGGTTGATCGGCGGATCGCTGGGGATGGCGTTGAAGGCCGCCCGGTTACCGGGACTCGAGATCGTAGGCCATGATAGGGACCGGGGCAACGCCAACCAGGCCGCGAAGTCGGGAGCGATCGATCGCGCGGAACACAACCTGCAGCGGGCCGTGACAGGCGCGGGGATGGTTATCATTGCCGTTCCCATTCTCAGCGTGCGCGAAGTGATGCAGCAAATCGCACCCGAGCTCGCCGAGGGTACCGTCGTGACGGACACGACCAGCACTAAGGCACACGTGATGCGCTGGGCAAAGGAGGCGTTACCCGAATACATCAACTTTGTGGGCGGACACCCAATGGCCGGCAAGGAGACCACCGGCATTGCATACGCCGAAGCTTCGCTGTTTCGCGGGAAGGCCTACTGCATTTGTCCCGCGGTGGACGCTTCTGATACCGCCGTGAAGACCGTCCTCGGACTCGTGCGAGTCGTTGATTCGGAGCCGCTATTTGTCGACCCCGAAGAGCATGACATCTACGCGGGGGCTGTCAGCCATCTGCCGCTGATGATGTCCACCGCGCTCTTCTCGATGCTACGTGCGAGTCCAGCCTGGAATGACATGGGAATGATGGCCTCATCCGGATTCAACGATGTCACGCGCCTGGCGGTGAGTGACCCGGCTATGAGCCACGGTATTTGGGCGACCAACCGAGATGCCTTAATCCACTGGTTGGAGCGAATGGCCGATGAGCTTCGGCGGTTCCGGGACATGCTTCAGGATGCGCAAGACGAAGCCCTTTTGGAAACGTTTCTTAAGGCCCAAATTGAGCGCGAGGCTTTCCAGCGCCAGCCCCCCCGTAGACAGATGGAAGCGGCAACGGCCAAGGTGGACTCCGGCCAGGCGCTCCTGAGCATGCTCGTAGGTGGGGCGCTGGCCAAGAACATTCAGCGAGCGAAGCAGCTCCCGGAACTCATGCGCCAGGCGCCGGGAGCGGACGAGAAGGACGGCAAACGCCGGCCGACGCTCGCCGAGAGGATCGCTGAGGACGTCCGCCGCGACCTCGAGAAGCTGGAGCAGAAGAGGGGCGAAAAGCAGATCGACACAGAAGACGAGTCCAGCAATAAGACTTAACCGCAGATGCAGCGGACCGTTACTACGGCGAAGGCCATCCGCGGCACCTTAGGCGTCTCCGCCAATAAATCTATTTCGCACCGCGCTGCCATCTTGAACGCTATCGCTGATGGCGAAGCGATCATAGAAGACTTCCAGCGCGGGGCGGACTGCCTGGCGACAATCAGTTGCCTGCGCCGGCTCGGCGCTACGTGCCGGTGGCGCGGTGATTCCGCTCTCGTCGTGAAGGGCCTCGGAAGTCAAGGCCTGCGGGAGCCCTCTTCGGTCCTTGACGCGCGGAACTCAGGCACGACGATGCGCCTGCTTACCGGTCTGGTCGCAGCTCAGCCGTTTCTCTCCGTAATCAATGGTGATGCCTCGCTCAGGATGCGGCCGATGGGAAGGATCGTCGAGCCGCTAAGGAAAATGGGCGCTGATATCACCGGCCGCGATGGAGGGCGCCTCGCTCCGCTGGTGATACGAGGAGGACCGCTGCGCGGCATCCACTATCGGATGCCCGCCGCCTCGGCTCAGGTGAAGTCTGCCCTACTGCTGGCGGGCCTTTACGCCGAGGGCGAGACGGTCATCGAGGAGCCGGCGCCAACGCGCGACCACACCGAGCGAATGCTGCGAAAGATGGGTGCCGATTTGCAGTTCGGCGAAGGAGCCGTCATTCGCATCCGGCCGCGCACGCGAGAACTGGAAGCGATGTCGCTACGTGTGCCCGGGGACATCTCGTCAGCAGCACCGTGGCTGGTGCTGGCGTCCGCACACCCCGATGCCGCGATTCAAATAGTCGACGTAGGCGTGAATCCGACACGCACCGGCATCCTCGACTGCCTGACTTTGATGGGAGCCGACATCCGGCTGGAAAACGAGCGGTTGTGGGGAGCGGAGCCCGTGGCGAACATAGCCGTCCGATCATCGCAGTTACGGGGCATTACCATTGGCGGCGATCTTGTACCGCGATCAATCGATGAACTACCGCTGCTGGCGCTGGCCGGTTGCTTCGCGCAGGGAGAGACGGTCATCAAGGACGCCGCTGAGCTTGCCGTGAAGGAATCGAACCGGATTCGCACGACTGTAGAAGGCTTACGGGCGCTAGGGGCCAACCTGGAAGAACGAGAGGACGGTTTCCGCGTCTGGGGCCCGCAAAAGCTACGCGGGGCTGTGGTATCGTCACATGGCGATCACCGGTTGGCCATGCTGCTGGCCGTCGCCGGAGCTCTTTCTCAGGGAGAGACCGTGGTCGTCCAAGCAGAAAGCGTTTCAATATCATATCCGCGATTTTGGCTCGATCTCGACGGGGTCCGACGGCCATAAGGGACCACCGTGACCGGTCAAAGGATGACGATGCGGTGAAGGAGGCGTGCTAGTGGCGCAATCTCAAGACGGCACGACGGAGCTCGTGCATGTGGGCTTCGGGCATTTCCTTTCAGTCGACAAGATCCTGGCGCTCGCCAACATGAGCAAAGGGACAGCACCGATCCAGCGGCTCGTGCGCGATGCCAAAAAACGAGGCATGATTGTTGACATGACGACGGGACGCAAGACAAAGACAGCCGTAATCACGCCATCAGGGCACATCGTGCTATTGGCGATAACTCCTGAGGCGGTTGCGGGTCGCGTCAGTGGAAAGAGTAGTCGCGAATCAGTGGCAGACGGTGAATAGTGCTAATTAAACTGGCAAACGTTGGGTTTGGTAGCTTCGTCTCGTTAGAGCACACGCGGCGCGCGCTTGCGCCGCAATCTGCCAGCGTGCAAAAGCTGGTCCGAGAGCAGAAGATCAACGCCACAGTTGTGGACCTGACGAACGGGCGGCGGACAACCGCAGTGATCCCGCTCGATAACGGCCAGCTCGTACTGGTCGCTGCGCAACCGAAAAAGTTGAGGACACAGGGCCTATTGATCGACCTGGTAGAATTCCGGCGCAGTACACCTACGAGGTGACAAAAGCGCAGAGCCCGCTGCTCGTCGTACTAACTGGGCCTTCAGGGGCGGGCAAGGACTCCCTTCTAGCGCGATTGAAGTCGCAAGACCCTTCCTCCTACATCGTCGTTAATGTCACAACGCGCCCGCCGCGCGCCGGCGAGCAGGAAGGAGTTGACTACCATTTCGTGTCAAAGGAGGAATTTGAGCGCCTTCGCCGCAATGGTGAACTGCTGGAGCGCGCGCTTGTGTACGGCCAGGACAAAGGCGTCCCGAAGTCTCCGATCCGACAGGCACTCGCAAGGGGGCGCGACGTGCTCCTTCGAACAGACATTCAGGGTGCCCGCACCATCAAGCGTCTCGTTCCTAGCGCCACCACCATCTTTGTCTCGCCGCCCTCGGAGACCGAATTGAGAAGGCGGGTGCGCGAGCGCGGCGGTGACACACGAGAACAGGTCAAAATCCGAGAAGAGACCGCAACGCAAGAAATGGCAGCCGCCTCCGAGTTCGACTACCAGGTTGTTAACGATGACCTCGAGGAATGCGCGAACGAAGTCCGCCGGATTATCACGAAAGAGCAATCTCGGCCGGATCGAGACGAGATCATCGTCTAGCCCGGGGGCTCTGGGCAAGATGATGCCAACTCCCATTCTTGATTGACGGATCGCTCACTGCCTGCTACACTGCGGAACACAAAGAAACAGATAGCGGCTGAGAACGGGACTAGTAGCCCGCAAGGCGAGGCAAAGAGAGCCGGGAACAGGTGGAAGCCCGGCGTCGGCGCAGCGGGAGAATGGACCCAGGAGCCGCCAGCCGAAAGTCCATTCGGGTGGATGAGTAGGCAAGGCCGGAGAGGGCACCGTTACAGGCCCAGGGCATCCTCCGAGAGGCTTAGTTGGTCGGGGCGTGCCTGGAAAGATGTCGCTGCAGGCGACAATTAGGGTGGCACCGCGAGAACCCCTCGCCCCTTGGGCGCAGGGGTTTTTGATTTGAGAGCAAATGTTGAGAGACGGCAGAGGGCGCAAGCGAATACTGACAGGTGACCGGCCGACCAGCGATGCCTTCCACCTGGGCAACTACGTGGGTACGCTTGCTAATCGCGTCCGCCTACAGGACCAGTATGAGACGTTCCTCCTGCTCGCCGATCTTCATCTCCTAACCACCCGGACAAGCGATTTGGAAGAGGTGGGGCACAACATCCACGAGCTTGTGCTCGACTACCTCAGCGTAGGAATCGACCACAACAAGACAACGATCTATCTGCAATCGCTTGTTCCAGAAGTGCTCGAACTCGCTTGGATCTTTATGTCGCTCGTTAGCGTCCCGCGTGCGCAACGCATTCCGTCGCTAAAGGAAGTCGTGCGCGACCTCAAACTCGACACCGCATCGATGGCGCTCCTCTCATACCCTATCCTCCAGGCAGCCGATATCCTGATGGTGAAGGGCGACTTGGTCCCCGTCGGAAAGGACCAGCTCTCCCACATTGAGCTCACTCGTGAAATCGCCCGGCGGTTCAACGATACGTTCGCGCCCGTCTTTCCAGTGCCGGAAGGACTGGTTGGTACCGTTCCTACACTGCCGGGCACCGACGGGCAGGCGAAGATGGGTAAGTCGCTGGGCAATGCCATCTTCCTGCGCGACGACGCCGAGACCGTGAAGCGAAAAGTGATGTCCATGTACACAGACCCTAAACGCATCCGAGCTGACATTCCCGGCCGCATTCAGGGAAATCCGGTCTTCATCTACCACGACGCGTTCAACGATGATCGGGCCGAGGTTGAGGACCTGAAGGCGCGCTATCGAAAGGGCAAGGTGGGTGACGTTGAGGTTAAGCAGAAGCTGATCGCCGCTCTCAATCGATTCCTCGAACCAATTCGAGAGCGGCGCGCCCGTTTCGCCGCCGAGAAAGGCCTGGTCGAGGCCATACTGAGCGGAGGCACCGCCAAAGCACGAGACGAGTGCCTGCAAACGCTGTCCGAAGCACGCGAAGCGATGGGCTTGACTTACTTCCGGGGCAGACACGACGTATTGGGAGCGAAGTGAACTACACACCCGATCTCCAGACGGTACTCGAGCTCGCCAAACGGGGGGAGAACAACCTCGTGCCGGTGTTCAAGGACATACCGGCCGATCTGGAAACACCGGTATCCGCCTTCTTGAAGGTGGCTCGCGGCGAACATTCCTTCCTCCTCGAGTCCGTCGAAGGCGGCGAGAGGCTCGCTCGCTACAGTTTCATCGGCACGGAGCCATATCGGGTGCTGCGCTCGGGTCCGTTTCCCGATCCGGCACAAGGATCGGACCCGCTCCGGGAGGTGGGGCAGGAGCTGTCGCGGTACAAGATCTCGCACCCTAGAGTCGCAGACCCACGCAGCGCGCTGCCCCGCTTCACTGGAGGGGCGGTGGGTTTTCTATCCTACGATGTCGCGCGACACTTCGAGCGGCGCGTTCCTGTGCCAGAGCCGGACCCGCAGGGCCTTCCCGAGGCGCTCTTCATGTTCGTCGATGCGCTGCTCGTGTTCGATCACCTTCAGCACACCATCAAAGTGGTTGCGCATTGCCGACTGGACGGCGACGTTCAAGCATCCTACCGGCAGACGTGCTGGCGGATAGACGAGCTCGCGAAGCGGCTAAATCAAACCCTGCCTGCCAGCCCCTACCCACTCAATCCCCAAGTGCCAAGCGAGCAAGGGGTGCAATCCAACGTTGCCAAGGACCGCTTTCTCCAGAACGTGGAGCTCTGTCGCGAGCATATCGTTGCCGGCGATATCTACCAGGTGCAGATATCCCAGCGTTTTCAGCGGCGCACTCCAGCACACCCCTTTTCGGTATACCGCGCGCTTCGCGTCGTGAACCCGTCGCCGTATATGTACTATCTGGCGATGGGGGATTCGTACATTGTCGGCGCATCGCCGGAGATGCTCGTCCGCGTGGAAGATGGGCTGGTCGAGACGCATCCCATCGCGGGCACGCGCAGACGGGGTCGCGATGAGGAGGACGAGCGCCGGATGGAGGAGGAATTGACGAACGACGAGAAGGAGCGCGCGGAGCACATCATGCTGGTGGACCTAGCGCGCAACGACATCGGGCGCATCGCCCAGCCTGGGACAGTCAAGGTTACAGAGCTGCTTGCCGTGGAAAAGTACTCGCATGTGATGCATCTCGTATCTCATGTAGAGGGGCGGCTGCGGCCCGGACTAACGTCTTTTGATGCGCTTCGCGCGAACTTCCCTGCCGGGACTGTCACGGGGGCTCCCAAGATCCGGGCGATGGAAATCATCGCTGAGCTGGAGTCGGACCGTCGGGGGCCTTACGGAGGTACGGTCGGCTATTTCGACTTTTCCGGTAACCTCGATTCCGCCCTCACAATCCGCACGATCGTAATGAAGGATGGCGTTGCCTACGCGCAGGCAGCCGGAGGCATTGTTTACGACAGCGTGCCCGAACTCGAGTACATGGAAAGCGGCAACAAGGCGCGGGCGATGCTCAAAGCGATCGAAGCCGCGGAGGAAATGGAAGAGGGGCTGGTTGTGGTCGGCAGCCGCGGTTACTAAGTCCGTGGTTTAGATAGCATGCAGCTGAAGGGTAAAGTCGCGATCGTAACGGGTGGCGGAAGCGGCATCGGACGCGCCATCGGCGTCGGACTCGCCGGCGAAGGAGCTTCAGTCGTCGTGGCCGACATCGACAGCAACTCGGCGGATGCTGTCGCGGCCGAACTCGAAGAGTTGGGGTCGTACGCGCTGGCCGCTACAGTTGATGTATCCAAGTCGGACCAGGTCGATGCCCTGGTTGAGGCCGCGGTGGAACGCTTCGGGCGGCTAGATATCCTGATAAATAACGCGGGGCGAGCGGCGCGCGGTTTCGTTAGCGAGATGCCGGACGAGGCGTGGGACAGCGTGATCAGCGTCAATCTCAGAGGGACGTTTCTCTGCTCGCGCGCTGCACTCCAACATATGATCCCGCAGCGGTCCGGCCGAATCATCAATACGGCCTCGGGGCTCGGAATTCGGGGCTCCCCGGGAGGTGCTGTCTACGGTGCCTCGAAGGCCGCGATAATTAACTTCACAAAGTCGCTAGCACAGGAAGTGGCGCGCTATGGCATCACGGTGAACGCAATTGCGCCGGGCGTTACGGACACGCCGCTCTGGCGCGGATTCCGCTCTGACGCCGACATCGTGGAGGCGCTGGAGTCGGGGAGGGTCGGCGCGCCTGAGGATTTCGTCCCGCTGGTCATTTTTCTTTGCAGCGAGGCGGGCGGCATACACTGCGGGATCATGGTAGACCGTGACATCTATGTGTCAAGGGGCGAGCGATGATCCTGCTGATCGACAACTACGACAGCTTTACGTACAACCTCTATCAGTACCTGAGCGAGCTGGGCGCCGTCGTCGAAGTCGTGCGGAACGACGAAGCCACGGTTGAGGACATTGATGTGATGGCGCCCGATAGGATCGTAATCTCACCCGGCCCTGGCACGCCGAGTGATGCAGGAATCAGCGTGCCTGTCGTCCGGCACTTTGCGGGGAAGACGCCGGTGCTCGGCGTTTGCCTCGGACACCAGTCGATCGGAGAAGCGTTCGGAGGAGTAGTGGCTGGCGCCGGCGAAATACTTCACGGTAAGACCTCGCAGATCAAACACGGCGGTGAGGGCGTGTTTCGCGGGCTCCCCGACCCGTTTGAAGCGATACGCTATCATTCCCTCGCGATCCAGAGAGAGGGCTTCCCGTCGAAAGAGCTGGCCGTTACGGCTGAATCAGACAGCGGAGTGATCATGGGCGTCCGCCACAGGCGGTACCCGATCGAGGGCGTGCAATTCCATCCGGAGTCGATTCTCACCGCCGTCGGCAAGGATATCTTGCGGAACTTCCTCGAGGGCTAAACAGCAACGTCACATGACCATTCGCGAAGCCATCGCCGCCATCGTCAACGACCGTCGCGACCTGACGGAAGACGAGGCATCCTCGGCAATGTACGAGGTGTTCAGCGGCGAAGGCACGCCCGCTCAACTGGGCGCCCTGTTAATCGCGCTAAGGATAAAGGGCGAGTCGGTCGACGAGATCGTCGGCTTGGCGAAAGTAATGCGGGAGCACTCTCTGCGCGTCGAGGTTGAGGGCCCTCTGCTGGATACTTGCGGGACGGGCGGCGACAATCAGGGGACGTTTAATGTATCGACGGCGGCAGCATTCATCGCGGCCGGAGCAGGCGCCCGCATCGCCAAGCACGGCAACCGGGCAATGACGAGCGGTTGCGGTTCGGCTGATCTTCTCGAAGCGCTCGGGGCGAAAATCGATCTCTCGCCGGGCCAAGTCGCGCAATGCATCGAGCGGACGGGGTTCGGCTTCATGTTCGCGCAGGCCTTCCACCCGGCAATGAAGCACGCGGCCGGGCCTCGGCGAGAGCTCGGCGTGCGCACAGTATTCAATATTCTTGGACCGCTGACGAATCCTGCGCACGCCAATCACCAGCTGTTGGGTGTCGCGAGCCCTGAGATTGCGCCGAGGATGGCCGCCGCGCTCCAGCGGCTGGACCGCGGGCACGCGCTCGTGGTTCATGGAGATGACGGGGTCGATGAACTGTCCATCAGCAGCCCCTCGCTCGTCTGCGAAGTGCGCGGCGAAGGAGCGCACGAGTACTCAATCTCGCCGGAAGATGCAGGACTTCCCCGGGCTGCGGCGCGCGCTATGAGGGGTGGCACTCCAAAAGAGAACGCGGCTGTTCTTCTGAACGTGCTGACAGGCGAGCGCGGACCCATTCGCGACGTAGTCGTCTTGAACGCCGCGGCCGCTCTTCAAGCCGCGGATATAGCCCCGGGCCTCAAGGAGGGTGCTCGCATGGCAGAAGGCGCCATCGATTCCGCGGCGGCGAGGCAAAAGTTGGAGGCGTGGGTGCGGCTAACGCAAAGCTTCGCCTGAGCACCGCGATTCTTGGCCATGACGCAGAAGACAGGCACAATCCTCGACCGCATCGTCGCTGACAAGCGCGGCGAGCTTGCTGCGGCAGCATCCGCTGCGCCGTTAGCGGAACTCCAGATGCGCGCGCGAAATGCGCCCTCGGTGCGGCCGTTTGCACGGGCGCTCCTCGGTGCACGGGTAGCGCTCATCGCCGAGGTGAAGAAGGCGTCACCTTCCCGCGGTCTCTTACGAGCCGACTTCGACGCCGTCGCGCTCGCCAAGGTATACGCCAACGCCGGAGCGGCCGCGATCTCCGTCCTCACAGACGCGAAGCTTTTCCTGGGTTCGCTGGGTGACCTTCGCAGCATTCGAGACGCGCTTCCCGATGGCCCACCTCTGCTTCGAAAGGATTTCTTGTTCGACCCGTATCAGATCTATGAGGCTCGCTGCTCGGGTGCGGATGCCGTCCTGCTGATCTGCGCGATACTTGAACCACCCCTGTTTCAGGACCTCATGGACAGCGCTAAGAAACTTGATATGGATGTGCTCGTTGAAGTGCACGACGAGAAGGAGCTGCAGGTGGCCCTCTCGGCTGGAGCCGACCTGATCGGCATCAACAATCGCGATCTGCGGACGTTTGAGGTGGATTTGGCGACGACCGAGCGCCTGGCGCCGCGTGTGCCTAACGGCGTGACTCTAGTCGCGGAGAGCGGATTTTTCACGCGAATGGACATCCGCCGCCTGGAGGCCTGCGGCGTGAGCGCCGTGCTCATTGGCGAAGCCCTGGTTACTGCCGACGATGCCGGCGCAAAGATTCGCGAGCTATTTCGATGACTGACGCCAAGACGAGCGAGCACGAGAAGTCAATGCGCCGCGTCCGTGGGTTCTACCAGATATCCGCCCAAAGAGAATGGGAGCGCCTTGAGCACCCGACGCAAGGAGCGCTGGAGTTTGCGATCAACAAGGCATGGATACAGAAATTCCTCCCCGAATCCGGTGCACGGATCCTCGATATCGGCGGCGGGCCCGGGCGCTATTCCATCTGGCTGGCGGCACAGGGCTATCGCGTTACGCTGGCCGATCTGTCGCCGGACCTTCTCGCGATCGCTCGTGAGAAGGCGAGCGAGGGGGGCGTTGAACTCGAAGACGTTGTTGAGGTGAACGCAGTGGACTTATCACAGTTCGCCGAGGACAGCTTCGACGCCATTCTCTGCCTCGGGCCCATGTACCACCTGCTCGAGGAGTCCGACCGTGAAGCCGTCGCTGGGGAAGTGTTTAGAGTCCTGAAGCCCGTTGGCCACGCGTTCGTTGCCTTCTTGAACCACCTGAGCGCGCTGCGGGCCGTCGTCAATCAGGACATCCCGTTCTTCACCCCCTACACTTTCGATATCGTCAAGCACTGGCACCATGACCATGTGATGGACTTTCCCGTCGCCGGAATCTTCTCGCCAGCGTGGGTGGTCCACCCGCGAGATGTACCGCCTTTGATGGAGCGGCATGGGTTTCGCACCGTCGAACTGGTTTCTTCGCAGAGCGTGGCTGGGGATGTGCAAGGACATCTCGCCCTATTCGCCGAGCGTCAACCAGAGCTCTACAGGTGGGTGATCGATGAACTCGTGAAACTCGCCAACGACCCGACCATCATCGGGTCCGCATGGCATCTTCTATACATCGGACGAAAGCCATGACGCTGGTCAAGATTTGCGGCGTCTCGGAAGTCACGCATGCCCGGGCGGCAGCTGCACTCGGCGCGGACTTCGTTGGTATGGTCTTCGCGCCTTCACGGCGCCAAGTGACGCTAGGTCAGGCGAAACGAATCGCGAGCGGGCTGCGCAAGGACGGCGAGCCGGCGCCTGACGCACGTGATGCAGACTCCCTGGAAGAAGAATTGACCCGCCGCAGACCGCTCCTCGTCGGGGTCTTTGCGGACCAGGATGCGGACACGATAAATGCAATCTGTGACGACGTTGGCCTCGACCTCGTCCAGCTTTCCGGATCGGAACCGTGGGAGGTATGTGCGCATATCCGCCGGCCCATCTTCAAGTGCATGAAGGTACGCGACGGTGAGACAGCAGAACAGCTGATGATGCATGTCCACGCCGGCGCTATCGTCCTTTTGGACCCGTATGTCGAGGGGACCTACGGTGGCACCGGCAAAACGCTCGACTGGAGCGTCGCCTCCGAAATTGCCAAACAAACTCCCACGGTGTTGGCGGGAGGACTGACGCCTAAGAACATCGGCAAAGCCGTCCGCGTTGTCAGCCCGTGGGCCGTTGATGTTTCTTCGGGCGTCGAGACCGACGGGGCAAAAGATGTCGACAAGATACGCGGCTTCATTGCGGCAGCGAAAGGCTCGGAGGCATGAGCCGGTCCGCCCCACCGTCTCTTCCCGACGAACGCGGCCGCTTCGGCCGTTACGGCGGACAATACGTTCCGGAGACGTTAATGGCGGCTCTGGGTGAACTGGAGCGGGAGTACTGCGCCGCCCAGGCCGACGCCTCGTTCCGAGAAGCGTTGGATGCACTGCTGCGGAACTACGTCGGCCGGCCGACACCCCTCTACTTCGCCAAGCATCTCAGCGAGCGGTTAGGCCGCACAAAAATCTACCTCAAGCGCGAGGACCTGGCGCATACCGGCGCTCACAAGATCAACAACGCGGTTGGCCAAGGACTACTGGTCAAGCGAATGGGCAAGCGCCGGGTGGTGGCGGAGACAGGCGCAGGCCAGCACGGAGTCGCTGCCGCTACCGTGTGCGCGATGCTGGGACTCGAATGCGTCGTCTATATGGGCGAAGAGGATATCCGTCGGCAGGCTCTGAACGTCTTTCGCATGAACCTACTCGGCGCTGAAGTGCGTCCTGTGGGCTCCGGGTCTCGCACGCTCAAGGACGCGATCAACGAAGCCATCCGCGACTGGGTGACGAATGTAGAAACAAGCCATTACCTGCTCGGCTCAGTTGTCGGGCCGCATCCGTATCCAATGATGGTCCGGGACTTCCAGTCGGTCATCGGCAAAGAGGCGCGTGACCAATTATTGGAGGCGGAAGGACGTCTGCCGGAGTACGCGGTCGCCTGCGTCGGTGGCGGCTCGAATGCGATGGGACTGTTCCACCCTTTCTATGCCGACGAGTCTGTTCGGTTGGTCGGCGTCGAAGCGGCCGGGGCAGGCGTGGCCTCGGGCAAGCACGCGGCGACCCTCAGCGCGGGACGCCCGGGTGTCCTCCACGGGTCAATGTCGTACCTGCTTCAAGACAGCGCCGGGCAAGTGCAGGAGGCGCATTCTATATCGGCCGGTCTGGATTATCCGGGCGTGGGACCGGAGCATGCCTTTTATAGAGATTCCGGCCGGGCGGAGTACGTCAGCGTCACCGACGCGGAAGCGCTCGAGGGCCTGACGCTGCTTTGCGAAACGGAGGGCATAATACCAGCGCTGGAGCCTGCGCACGCCATTTTTCACGCCGCGACGATGGCCAAGCAGCTTTCGAACGAGCAGATCATCCTAGTGTGTCTGTCTGGGCGGGGCGACAAGGACATGGAAATTGTGGCGGAGGCGCTTGCACGCGAAACGAGATGACTACCCGTAAGCGCGTGCTCTTCGTCTGTACGGGCAATAGGGCCCGCAGTCAGATGGCCGAAGGACTTCTCCGCCATCTCGCCGGAGACCGTTTCGAGGTCTACAGCGCAGGCACGCTACCTAGCGGCATGTCCGAGCACACGATTGAGGCGATGCGAGAGATCGGAATCGATGTGTCGGGCCAACGTTCAAAGTCTGTGGAGGAGTTCGATGGCCAGAGTTTCGACTACGTGATCACGGTATGCAACTCCGCCCGGCAGGTATGCCCCGTATTCCCCGGCAAGGGCGAGCGCCTCCATTGGGATATCGAGGACCCATCTGATATCGAAACACGTGGAGTATCCCTTCCCCACGCATTCCGGATAGCCCGCGAAGAGCTGCGCAAAAGGATCGAGCCGTTTGCCGAGAGGCGCTAGGCGTAACGAATGCGCGGGTCCAGCCAGGCGTACGTGAGGTCGACAAACAGGTTTGCTACCACATAGCTCACAGCAAAAAGTAGCGTCACGCTCTGCACCACAAAGATGTCGCGCCGGATGATCGCCTCGAGTATGTACTTTCCCATGCCATTCAAGTTGTAGAGTGACTCGACTATCACGGCGCCACCCAGAAGGCCACCGATCTGGAGCCCAATCACTGTAATTATGGGGATGATCGCATTCTTCAGCGCGTGCCGCCAAACCACAGCGCGCTCGCGCAGCCCCTTGGACCAGGCCGTCCGGATGTAGTCATTGCGCATGACCTCCAACATCGCGGAGCGAGTGAGCCGCATCAGTACCGCAGACTCTCCGAGCGCTAGTACAAGAGCGGGGAAGAAAAACTGCTGAAGATTGATCCAAGGATTGTCGTAAAAGGGCACATAACCCGTGCCAAACTGCGGCGGGGACCAGTTGAACCAGACGACGCCGAAAGTGATAAGCAGAATGCCCAGATAAAACGATGGCACCGACAGGAACAATACGCTGAGGAAACGGGATAACCAATCGACTGGCGTCGCCGGACGGATAGCCGAGAGCACACCGATCGGCAGCCCAATTGAGAGTGCAAGTACAACAGTGAGGAAGAGAAGCTCCACCGTAATCGGGACGCGGCGCCCCAGTTCGTCCGTTACGGGCGTCCGGTATGAAAAAGACGAGCCCAAGTCGCCCCTCAGGACACCCCCGAGCCAGCCGCCAAACTGGCTGTCCCCGTGGATCTCGAGAAAAGGCGGCTTAGTATCGACCGACAGCGGCAACGGCGGTCTATCGAGGCCGAACTCGTGACGCAATGCCGCCACGGTGTCAGGCGTACACTCAAGCTGGCAGTGCAAGATTGCGGCATCGCCCGGGATGATGCGATACGCAAGAAACGTCATAAACGCCACGCCGAACATTATGAACGGAAGAAGCAGAACGCGTCTTAAGATATATTCGCGCATTATCGCTCGCGGTTATGCATTTGCCGCCAGCCTTTAGGCCGCCTCTGGCTGAACCGCTCCTATATAGGTCC
Source organism: Chloroflexota bacterium (assembly GCA_005882715.1). Taxonomy (GTDB): domain Bacteria; phylum Chloroflexota; class Dehalococcoidia; order SM23-28-2; family RBG-16-64-32; genus CF-163. The sequence goes on from VBEI01000003.1 coordinate 17,459, forward strand.
GCGCCCGGCCCCGCCGCCCCCACCGCCGCCGAGGCCGCTGCCGCGGAGCCGCGGGTCAGACAGATCGCGGAAGGCATCCCCGAGCATGTTGAAGCCGAGTACGACTAGGCTAAGAGCCAGCCCGGGGAAGAATACGGGCCACCAGATGCCCTCGAGCATATTCTGCCGGCTCTTCTCATCACTCAGGTCCGCGCCCCAAGAGGGTGTGCCAAGAGGAACGCCAACGCCGAGGAAGCTGATGGCGGCCTCGGCGAGGATCGCTACAGGAAGCAGAACACTGCCGAGGATTACGACCAACGCCGCGACATTGGGGAAGATGTGTCGCCACATGATTCGTGCGTCGCTGGCACCCATCGCACGCGCAGCGTCAACATAAACGTTCTCCTTGATGGACAGCACAGCTCCACGCACCACTCGAGTTGTGAACACGGCCACCGCGAGTCCTATTACAAGCGCAACGATGAAGACATCAAGGAAGGTAGGGATACCTAGGAACTCCCCCTTAGGCAGAGGTGTGTTGTTCGCAAGGAACCTGCGGACGGAGGAGTCTTCGTCACCAACGACGGTTATGATTGCCAATAGCAGAACAACCGCGGGAAAGGCAAGCAGAATGTCGACGCACCGCTGGATGATGGTGTCAACAATCTTGCCGAAATAACCGGAAATGACCCCGAAGAACGCGCCCGCCGTCACTCCGGTAATGATTGCAGTGAGACCTATGAGCAGCGATATGCGCGCCCCGAAGATTACCCGGCTTAGGACATCTTTGGCGTTGTGGTCGGTCCCGAACGGATGGCTCCATGACGGCTTGATATTGGCAATTGCGGTGTCGAGTTCAAGCGCCGCGCCTGCCTCGTGCGCTGATTGTGACGACGCTCTCTGGACATTGATGATCGTACCGGTGCCCGACACTTTAGGTGCCGGTGGTACAACGCTCATGCGCTCGCCATCGATGTCGAAATTCGTCCCCACCTCAAGCTGAGCATCGGCGATTGTGAGTCTGGTGTCGTTAGGCTCGATCGCCTTCACCAAGGACCCGTATGTTTGTCGCTCCCGGAGCGTGGCCTCAGGGTCGAACGGCACGATAAGGTCGGCAAAGATGCCACAAAAGAACAGCAAGCTCACGCAGCCCAACCCGAAGACCCCCAGTGGATGCTTCCGGGCTGTTGACAGTAGGCGCTTCCACCGCTTCCGTGGTTCGGGACGCTCCTCCTCTATTTCCAGCGGTAATGCGACTTCGCGCGCCATAACTCTCCTTAGTTGTAGTGAATACGCGGGTCGAGCCACGCGTACGCGATGTCAACGAACAGATTGCAAGACACATAAACGAAAGCAAACATGAGTGTCAGACTCTGGACTACGAAGAGGTCCCGCCGAATTATTGCTTCCAGCGTGTATTTACCGACGCCATTGAGGTTGTACACCGACTCGATGATTACCGCGCCACCGATGAGAGCTCCAATCTGAAGGCCGATGAGCGTAACGACCGGGATTAATGCGTTCTTAAGGGCATGGCGCCAGACGACGGTGCGTTCTCGCAACCCCTTTGACCAGGCAGTACGTATATAGTCGTTCCTTAGGACCTCCAACATAGCGGATCGTGTCAAACGCATGATCACCGCCGCGATACCTACAGAGAGGACCAGCGCTGGGAAGACAAACTGTTGAAGGTTGACCCAGGGGTCGTCCATGAACGGCACGTAACCGCGGCCGAACTGTGGTGGCGTCCATCCGAACCACAGCAAGCCAAACGTTATCATCAGAATGGCTAAATAGAACGATGGAATCGAAAGCCAGAGTACACTCAGAACTCGGGCAACCCAGTCGATCGGGGTGTTTGGCCTGATGGCAGATAACATCCCTGGAAGAATCCCAAGCACAAGGGCGAATATCACGGTCATGATCATCAGCTCGAGGGTGATCGGCAGCCTGCGCTCGAGTTCCGTTGACACTTTGGCGCCCCCCTCGGCCAACGATTGACCTAGGTCCTGATGGGCGACGATATCCCACAACCATCCACCGTACTGACTGTCGCCTTGCACGTGAATAACCGGCAGGTCGGAGTTAATCGAGACTGGGAAGAGTGGCCGGTTAAGCCCATGTGCTTCCCGGCAGGCTTTGAGCGTCTCGGGTGTCGATCCGAATCCTAGTCTCAGGACGCAGGCATCACCGGGGATGATATTGAATAACGAAAATGTCAGGAGGCTAACCCCGATCATGACCGGAACCAGTATTAACAGCCGACGGACAATGTAGTCTCTCATCGTTCAGACCCTAGCATCTCGTCTGGCTGGTGCTATGTCTTGCCGGTGGTATAGATGTCGGCCGCCTCCGGCCCGATTTCATTGTCCTTCAGCGCGCCCTCGCCCGGGTCAACACCGAACTCGTACGGAAGGTGGACGTAGCTGTGCCGAGCGGCGTAGAAGTTACCTCCTGGCATCGTAATCTGGGGTCCGTGTTCCTTCAAGATCATTCGCTGCACGTCCAGAATCGTCTTGATCCGGCTTTCTTCGTTGAAGTCAACGGATTGTGCATCGATTAGCGCGTCAATCGCTGGATTCGTGTAGTTGTTCCAGTTGCCCACGCCGGTCACGCCGCGAGTGTGATAGAAGCTCAACGGGCGGTCAGGTTCATCGTAGGGGAGGTTGGGGAAAAACGCGAGATCGAAGTTCCCTGGCAAAATAACGTTTGCGATGAATGTACCCAACTCCACCTCGTCGAGAAGAAGCTTGATACCAACTTTGCCAAGCTGGTCCTTAAGGAGCGAAGAGAGGTCGGCGATGAAGGGAGCACCCGGCACCCGAGGAATCTTCATCTTTGCCTCGATGCCGTTATCGTAGCCCGCCGCGCTCAAGAGCTGCCTTGCTTTTTGGGGATCGTAAGGCATCGCGGCCCTGAGTTCGTCCTGTGGTAGCGAGAACCGGGCCAACAGCCACTGAACGGGCCCGTTGTAGTTGCCCTCGCCGTCCCAAATCAGGTCGATGATTTCGTCCCGGTCGATCCCCAGGTCGAGCGCTTCTCGAACGCGAATATCGTCGAACGGCGGGCGGATCTTAAAGTGAATCACAGGGTAGAAGCGGGTCGGCGCCTTGACGACGATCAGGTCTTTCTTTTTCATCCGCTCTTCGGCCTGGGCCTTGTTCATCAAAGCGCCGTTTATGTCGTGCTGGCCCGAATCGAAGGCCGCAAGC
>VBEI01000081.1 GCA_005882715.1 Chloroflexota bacterium
GTCGTTGACGACGACGTTCGCGCCCTCCTCCGCGAGGAGCAGGGCGACGGCGCGGCCGATGCCGCGGCCGGCGCCGGTGACTACGGCGTTGCGGCCTTTGAGCTTGTCGGTCATTGATGGCTCCTTCTTAGGCGGGCTGAACCCCGGCACTACTTCGGCTAGCGGATCGCGTGACCCACCACGCCTCGCCCGCCAGATTCCTTCGCGGAGAGGACGGCTCGGGCCTGCAGGCGTGGTCGTCGCTCAGAATGACACATAACGGATCAGCGCTTGAAAGGATTGTCACTTGGCAGCCGCACGTATCAGCTCTTTCAGGGCTTGTTCGTCGACGGTGTCGTTCTCGTAGAGGTCTATCGAACGGGATGCTTTGGCGTCGAGGCCGGCGTTGAAGAGGCCCCGCGGGTCGTCGAGGGAAGCTCCTTTGAAGAAGTTGATCTTCAGGTGGTCTTTAAAGGCTCCGAGAGCGAGAACGTTGCCCTTGGCAGTCCAGACCGGCGTATCCCATTTCCAGTCTTCCTTCAGGTTGGCGTCGGCCTGGTTGATGAGCTTCCGCAAGGCGGCCATTCTCTCGCCGCGCCAATCGTCGAGGTCGGCGATCTGCTTGTCGATTTGTTCGGAGGGAGTGGGCATGTTAATGGCTGCCGTGTGTTTGGGGCGCATCAAGCCGCGCCCCTACTTCGGCTAACGGGCCGCCTGACCCACCGCTCCCCGCGCCCCAGATTCCTTCGCGGCATGGCTGGACTGTTTGAGGGTGTCGTCTCGCTCAGAATGACAGGGCGGGGCGCTGTCGCGGTTCACAGCGGGACCTCGATGTTGCGTCCGGGCACTTCGAGTTCGTCTGGTGGTGGTGCGGGGTTGCGCGTGCCTTCGAGGAGGTTAGGGACGGCTTTGGAGAGCTCGTCAAGGGACCACATGCCGGGCTTGAAGGCGGTGCGCCAGTGGGTGGGGTGCTGGAGGAGGGCGACGGTGCCGGCGTAGACGAGGAAGGTCTGGCCGTTGACGTTCCAGGCCTCGTCGGTGGCGAGGTAGGCCACCATTGGCGCGATCATGTCGGGGTCGAGCTGCTGGATGCGGCCGGTGTCGGGGTTGCCGTCGCGGCCGGGGATGGTGGCGACGAGGCGAGTCCAGGCGCGGGGGGCGATGGCGTTGCAGGTGACGCCGTAACGCCCGAGATCGCGGGCGACAACGCGGGTGAGGCCGGCGATGGCAGACTTGGCGGCGCCGTAGTTGGCCTGGCCGGCGTTGCCCCAGAGGCCGGACTCCGAGCTGAAGTTGATGATGCGGCCGTAACGCTGCTGTCTCATAAGGACGGACGCGGGCTTGATGGTCGCAAAGTGGCCCTTGAGGTGCACGGCCATGACCTCGTCCCACTCCTGCTCGCTCATGTTGAAGACCATGCGGTCGCGGAGGATGCCGGCGTTGTTGACGAGGATATCGATGCGGCCGAATTTGTCGACTGCGGCCTTGACGATGTTCTCGCCGCCGTCCATGGTGGCGACGGAATCGTAGTTGGCGACTGCTTCGTGGCCCTTCGCTTTGATCTCGGCGACGACCTGGTCGGCGGGGCCATCGTCGTGACCGGAGCCATCAGGGTTGACGCCGGCGTCGTTGACGACGACCTTCGCGCCTTCTTCGGCCATCAAGATGGCGATGCCGCGGCCGATGCCGCGGCCGGCGCCGGTGATGACGGCGACTTTATCGGTGAGGGTGTTCATGGTCTGCCTCCGGCGATTGTGCCCTGCCCACGGTGTCGCTCGGGGCGTGGCTCTCGAGAGTGCTGTGTTAGAGTTGGTGTTCTTCCCACCCGCCCGCCCGGGAGGTTAAGACTGGGGGACACGCCCAGGCCCCCCGGCCTGTCGGCGCCTATTCTCGATGCGCTGCCCGCTTGGCAAGCTGGCACTCGCAAATTGCCAAACAAACTCGAACGCGGGCCAGCGAGCCGCCTGACCCGCCACCCACCGCCCCCGAGATTCCTGCGCGGAGATGGCGGCTCGGAGGTACGGGCGTGGTCGTCGCTCAGAATGACACTACTTCCTACGGCAGGGCCACCGTCGCCGTGCCCGGGGTCGTCTTCTGGCCGCTGGGGTCTTCGGTCCAGATTTCGAGGTCGACGAGGTTCTGGCCGTTCTCGGTGCGCTTGGCAGTGATAATGCCCTTAGCGATTAGGTCCTTGTCGATCATGTCCATGCCGCGATACTGGCAAGCGACGCGCTGGACACGGCCCTTCTCGCCAACCCACTCGTGGAGCATGCGGCCGAGCACGGCGTGCTTGAGTGCGCCATGAGTGATGCGGTCTGGGAGGCCGGTCGCCTGCGCAAAGTCCTTGTCGTAGTGGATCTGGTAATAGTCCCCTGAACCTGCCGCCCACAGCACCAGCCGCTGCGAGTCGCAGTTGAGCGTGACTGTAGGGATCTGGTCGCCTTCTTTGACTGCTTCGAATGTTGGTTGTAGTGCCATGTGCTTACCTCCGCTGAGCGCCGCGGCTCTCAACCGTGCTGCTTGGCGAGACTCTGTGCTTCCCATCCACCCGCCCGGTAGGTAGAAAACTGGGGGACACCCCCAGACCCCCGGCCTGGCGGCGCTGCATTTCTGAAGTCATCGGATCATGAACCGGAACTAATAGCGGATAAAGCCGCCACGCATGATGCAGACGGTCTTGCCGGCCCTGTCCTTGTAAGTGGTCTCCGTGCTGACGACGAGCATCTGGCCGAGGCGGCCTTCGCGCTCGGCGATTTCGCTGATTTTCATCGTGCCGGTGAGGACGTCGCCAGAGCAGACGTTGGCGAAGTACTCGTAGTCGGTGCCGCCGTTCAGGACACGCTTGAGGCTCGTCTGGAAGCCCAGTGATTCCGGCCCGCGTGGGGCCGACTTCCCGGGGATCATCACGGGATGGCCGAGGAAACCGGGGGGAGCAACGATCGCGCGATAGCCTCGGGCTTTTGCGGCGGCCTCGTCGAAGAAGATGGGGTCGGTGTAGCCGACCGCTCGTGCGAACTGGCGGCAGCCGGTGTTGTCGACCTCATAGGTGACGGAGTCGGACTCTTTGCCGATGACGCCTCGCATTTCGTCAGTGATAAGGGACTCTTTCTGTTGGGTCATGGGCGGCTCCTTCTCGGTAACCTTAACGTGTGCGTGAGGGAGCATAGCGCGGGCGGGTGAGGGTGTCAACGAGAAGAGCACCGAATATGGAACAAGGAACAGGGACGAATGGTCGTCTCGGGTGAATAACAGAGACGATCTCCGAAGAAAACTGGCGGTTGCGCGGCGGTCGGCGGAGAGATCTGAAGATCTGTCCGTAGGTCGAGTTTGCGCGACGCCTAATCGTTGGAGCGGCGGCCGAGGAGGTCGGCGGGGCGGGGCTCGTCGACGGCGATCGTTTCAGTGGTCGCAGCGGCGGTTAGGCCGAGGGAGTAGAGGACGAGTACGGGGGAGCGGAGGAGGAGGCCGGCGCCGGCAATTACAAGGAGGCCGGCGATCGTGCCGGGCCGATCGGCGAGGCGTTGAGCCGGTCCGGGCGCCTGGATGGTGGCGCGCGGGTTGCGCCAGGACCAGAAGCCGAGGGCGATGCCGGCGCCGATCACGGGGATGCCGATGAAGCGCAGGGCGCCGATGGGGAGCTTGGGGACGTTCTGGCGGCGCTCGAAGGAGACGAGGGCGGAGGGAACGGTGAGCAGCCAGAGGCGGGGCGAGAGACGGCGGGGGAGGTTCAGGCGGTCCAGCATCGGGAACGGATTATACAGGTGTTAGGTGGTAGGTGTCAGGTGGCAGCACGAGGTATGAAATACAAGTCGAGGTACGAGGTCGGAGGTAAGAGGTGCTGTTGGCGGGACGTGGAGATTCCTCGCCTCCCACCCCGGCGCCGCTCGGCCCCACCCCGCGGGCTCGGAATGACATACTTCGGAGGTCAGACGTCCTAGCGGGTTGGGGTTGGGCGGAGGACGGCGGGTTTGAAGCGCCCGGCTCTTAGTTCGGTGATGAGGTCATCGAGATCCGTGACCTTGCGCTCGAATTCGGTGGCACAGCGGCCGATGTCTTTGCGTTCGTGGGCGTCGCTGGCTGCGGTGCCGGGTAGTTTGAGGCGAGCGGCAAGTTCGGCGGCAAAGGCGTTTTCGCGGTCGGAGCCGCGGCCGTTGTGTGTCTCGATGGCGGTAACGTGCGCAAAAGCGGCGTTGGCGGCGGCGCGCTCGAGGACGTCGGTCCAGTCGCCTTCGTGGCGGAGCTCGAAAGGAAGCTGGCGGCGGTAGGGGTGGGCGGCGATCATGACGGCGCCGGCGGATTCGGCCAAGCGGGCAAGCTCGTGCAAGCGGTGCATGCCATAGACGAAGCGCTCGAGACCAAAGACGACGATGTGTCCGTCCTCCGTGTTTACTTCGATTCCGGGGATGACGAGGAAGTCGTGACGCTTGGAGAGCGCGGCCACTTCGGCGTGATCCCAGAAGAAGTCGTGCTCGGTTAGGCAGACGGCGTCGAGGCTGGAGGCTTTGGCGGCTTCGATGAGTTCATCGGGGGAGAGGAGGCTGTCGTGTGAAAGCGGATGGGTGTGGGTGTGGAGGTCGATTAGCACGGGCTGGGAAGTAGGAAGAAGGAAGGTGAGAGATGGATCACGAGCGGAACAGTTCGCGCGGGAGGTTGCGGAGGAGGCGTTCGGCGTCGTCGCAGATTTGGCGGACGACTTGGGCGGCGGGTCGGATCGCGGGGACCGCACCGGCGGACTGGCCGTAGAGGACGGCGCGGTCGCCGGCGGGATCGAAGTTGTTAGCGGCAGCCAGCACCCGGGCTTGGAATTCCTGGCGGCGTTCAATAATCTCTTGGTCTCGACCGTCCCATTCGTCTGTGAATCGGTTACGGCGGCCGCGCTCGGCGATGCCCGGAGGCCAGGGTGCGCCCCAGAGGACGTCGTAGGCGCGAGTATAAATGGTATCCTCACCGTCGCTGTTGATGATCGCCTGTTTATGTTCTTCGGGAATCTCGGCGCATTCGGGAGTGGCGAGGAAGGCAGTGCCTGCCCAAGCTCCGTCGGCGCCTGCGGCTAGGACGGCGGCGAGCGCGCGGCCGGAGGCGATGCCGCCGGCTGCGAGGACGGGGATATCAGGGAAGGCGTCGAGGACGGAGACGAGGAGCGGGAGGAGGTTCATCTCACCGGTGTGGCCGCCGGCTTCGTTACCTTGCGCAACGAGAATGTCCGCGCCGGCGGCGACAGCCTCGCGTGCGTGGCTCATGGACTGCACCTGGCACATGACCTTGACGCCGGCGGCCTTCGCCTTATCGGCGTAGGGGCCCGGACTGCCGAAGGAGAAGCCGATGACGTTCGGTTTCGCTTCGACGGCGGCGTCGAAGAGCGTGGGGAACATTGGGATGAAGGCGGTGATGAAGCCGACGCCGAAGGGGCGGTCTGTCTGCGAACGAATGTGAGCGATTTCATCGCGCAGCCAGTCAGGCCCTTTCGTTTGGTGGACGCCTCCAAAAGAGCCGAGGGCGCCGGCCTTAGAGACGGCGGCGGCGAGATGGCCTCCGGAGTGCATGGCCATGGGTGCGGACATGAGGGGGTAGTCGAGGGAGAACATCTGGGTGAAGCGGGTGCTGATCATCCCTCGCCCCCGGCCCCTCGCCCACTGCGCGCGAGAGGAGAGGAACGGAGCAGCTCTCGTTCTCTGGCCGGCGCGGTACTAGGTCCCGGGCGGTGTTTTTCAGGGGGGTGTTTCATTGGGACAGATCCTTCGTTCCTCAGGATGACAGCATGGCGGTGGTCGGTGCCTAGCTCATGGTACGTGTGCGTCATCATGAGCGGAAGGGGGCGCAGTGCAAAGGGTTGGTGCGTCAATCGGCGCCCAGAATGAGAGTGCCGGTGCTCGATAGGGTGCCGCCGGTGCCGTTGACGCAGGCGAGTTTGGCATTGGGGACCTGGCGGTCGCCGCATTCGTTGCGGAGCTGGCGGGTTGCCTCGATGAGGAGGAACATGCCGTACATGCCGGGGTGGGTGTAGGAGAGGCCGCCGCCGTTGGTGTTGAGGGGGAAGTCGCCGCCCGGGGCGGTGCGCTGGCCGGAGACGAAGGCGCCGCCCTCGCCGGGCTTGCAGAATCCGAGCGCTTCGAGCGTGACAAGCGCGGTGTAGGTAAAAGAGTCATAGACCTCGACGACGTCGATGTCTTCGTGGCGGACGCCGGCCATCGCGAAGGCGCGTGGGCCCGAGATGGCGGCGGGGGTTGTCGTGAGGTCGGGCATGTTCGTGATCGTCTGGTGGGTCGTCGCTTCGCCTGAGCCGAGGACCCAGACGGGCGGCTTTTTGCAATCTTTTGCGCGCTCGGCGCTGACGACAACGACTGCGCCGCCGGCGTCGGTGACGAGACAGCAGTCGAGAAGGTGGAAGGGGTACGCGATCCAGCGGGAGGAGAGGACATCGTCGATGGTGATTGGATCGCGCATCATCGCCTTCGGGTTGAGCATCGCCCATTTGCGGGTGGCGACCGCGATCTCGGCGAGCTGTTCGTGGGTCGTGCCGTACTGGTACATATGGCGCATGCAGGCCATTGCGTAGTGTGTGGGCGCACCGCCGACGTGGTAGGGCATCTCGAACTGGGCAGACGGGTGCTGGACGTCGAGGGCGGGGCGGGCAGAGCCGCCGCGGCGGCCGCCGGAGGCGCCGCTCTCGCCATGGGTGATGAGCGCGACGTCGATAAGGCCTGTCGCGATGGCAGCGGCGGCGTGCTCGACGTCGATCACGAAGGAAGAACCACCGACGGAGGTGCTGTCTGTATACTTCGGCTGAATGCCGAGGTATTCGGCGATCTGGAGAGTGGGAGACCAGCCGGCTGAGCCTGCGCTGAAGATGCCATCCACCTCGGAGAGAGCGATGCCGGCGTCCTCGAGAGCGTTGCGGGCGGCTTCCGCGTGCAGCTGGAGGGTGGATTTTTGGGGGACGATGCCGATCTCGTCGGACTCGTCGGCGCCGACGATGGCGACCCGCTTGTAGAGGGCGGCTTTGTCGCGGTCAGTGGGAGTCATCGCCGGTGGAGCGTGGTGCGCGCGGGTCTGAAGACGCCGCGCCTACATTTATGCTCGTCCTCATACGGGGCGGAATTTAGGGAGCGAGACGTCTTCTGTGATGTCTTCGAAGGTTACTTCGACGGGCATGTCGCAGTGGACATGGGCTGGGTCTGGGTCAACGCCGATGAGGTTGGTGTAGAGTCGGGGGCCTTCCTCGAGCTGGACGAGTGCCGTGACGTAGGGGACCTCGTCTTGCCAGCCCGGGTGCCAGGCACGGTGCTGGATGGCGTAGGTGTAGACACGGCCGCGGCCGCTCGCTTTGCGCCACTCGATATCCCAGCCGAAGCAGGCGGGGCAGAAGTCGCGGGGGTAAAAGTAGAATTTCTGGCAGTTGCGGCAAAAGGGAATCCAGAGCTCGTGGTTGTGGCAACCGTCCCAGTAGCGCTTGGACTCGGGGCTTGGCGTCGGAAGGGGCTTGCGATATCCGTCCTGGGCCATGGGTTCCTTAACCTTAACGTTAAGGAGGAGCGAGGAGCAAGGACGCGTGAGGTACGAGGTACGAAGTACGAAGGATGAACCGTATGGCAGGCGTTCGATCCCCCGGGCTCCCCCCGCCTTCTACCCCGCTTCCCTCGGGATGACAGAGAGAAGGCGGGGAGCCCCTGCGGCAGGGCTCCCCGCCAGCGGGAGGGGTGGGGGTTGTAGTCGGGATCAGGCTCCGGCGGCGGTCTGGCCGAACTGGATGATGTTCGCCGGCTGGCGGGTGGGCTGGTCGGCGTAGCGAAAGACGATCTCGGGAAAGTCGACGTCCACGCCCGCCGTGAAGATCAGGGCGAGGAAGAGGCCCATCGTGCGCATCGCGAGCGCGATCTCTCCCGGCATATCGGTCATCGGGTTTCGCTTGTCGATCTCGAGCATGCGGGCGTTGACCTGATCCATAACGCTCCGGTCCTTGTAGACGTCCGGGTTGCTGAACGCTCTGACCATCTCGCCGACCGCGACTGCCCGCTCGAGGTCGTTCTCGTACTTGTAGTTAAAGCCAGCGTCCCTCAGGGTGTCGACGAGAGTTTCGTCATCGTGCCCGAAGATGCTCTTTGCGAGAGCTCGGTAAGCGAGGTGGAACTCAGGGGTGAAGCGCTTCACGAGCCCGAAGTCCAGGATGGCAACGCGGTTGCCGGGAAGGGCGAAGATGTTGCCGGGATGCGGGTCGGCGTGGAAGTGGCCGTGGGTGAGCATCTGTTCCATGTAGACTTCGCCGAGGAGCTGGATGACCTTCTGGAGATCGATGCCCGCCTCGCGGATGCGATCGAAGTCGGTAATCTTGATGCCGTCGATGCGCTCCATGACGAGCACGCGCTTACGCGTCCACTCGTGGACGACCCGCGGGATGATTACGTTCGGGCGATCGGCCAACTGAGCGGCGATCGCCTCCATGTTCTGGGCCTCGTGATGCATGTCGACTTCGAACGGGATGTTCGCAGCGAGCTCGCGGTAGATAGGGTCGAGGGGCGCCGAGTAGAAGCGGGACTCGAGCCAGAGGATGGCTTTGAGGATCCACAGGTCGCTATAGACGAGGCGATCGATCCGGGGATAGACGACTTTGACGGCAACGTCACGGCCGTCCTTTAACCGCGCACGGTAGACCTGCGCGAGCGAAGCGGCGGCGACCGGCTTGTTGTCGAATTCGGCGAAGACTTCGCCGATGCGGGCGCCAAGCTGGCCTTCGATGTGCGGCCGCATGGTCTTCCATGGGCGCGGTGGGACCTGGTCCTGAAGGCGCGAGAGGACCTGGATGTATTCGGCCGGCAGGAGGTCGCCGCGGCTGCCTAGCGTCTGGCCGATTTTTATCATGAGGCCCTGGAGGCGGAGGGTGGCTCGGTAAATGCGGCGGGCGCTCTTCAGATGCTGCCTGCGTAGACGACGTTCATATCGCTCCACTGACATACGCGGCTTGCGCACCTGGAGTGTCTTGTACTCGAGAAGAATGCGGGCAGCGACGCCGCCGGCGTAGCCGAGGCGGACGACGCCTATATCACGCAGCTGTGGAACGGGCATCGGCGGTGGCTCCTACCTTTGCTGGCTGCTGTACGGCAGGCGGGTTGACGACGGTCTCAGGCTCTTGGGCGTACTTCAGCGCGATCTGCGGGATGTTGTTCTCCTGAAGGTCGAGGTTGCTGCCGACTGTCGCGCCGAGACCGAAGAGCAGGAAGAAGACACGCATGGCCAGCGTCATATCGCCGGGCATGTCGACGAGAGGGTTCTTCTTGAAGGCTTCGCCCCAAGCCTCGTTGACAGCCTGTACGATCTCCTTGTCCTTGTAGGTCTCGGGATCGCTCATCGCGCGGAAGAATTCGCCGGAGGCGACGAACGATGCGTCGTCCGCTTCGTTCTTGAGCCGCATGCCCT
>VBEI01000082.1 GCA_005882715.1 Chloroflexota bacterium
TATTCTTGCCTGAAGTGCTCGACTTCATCGGCCGGCCACTGATGGAGATGCTCGGTTAGAGCGATGCCGGTGAGCCCAACGGCCTGCGCCTGTTCGCCGAGGCGCTTGGGAGAGATGTCGCTGTCCATCGACCCTACGATGGTGTGGACATGCATGTCGACGACGGTGCCCATATGTAGGCCACGATACCATAACGCTAACGTTAGCGGGAAGGACGCGGTAGCCATTGAGTAGATGCCCGGATGTGGCGCTTGCGCCTCGCCGAGGCGCATCTACGCGTGCTGTTTAGCCCGCGCGCGCCACGCGAACCGCGTCGCCGCCGTCCACGCTAGAATGGCCGCGTGGGCAGTGATCGCTGGCTGATAGTCGGGCTAGGGAACCCGGGCCCAGCGTACTCTCATAACCGGCACAACGTCGGCTACTGGACGGTTAACCGGCTGGCGCGCCTGCACGGGATCCCGCTCAAGGCGCGGCGCCTGGCTACGGTTGGCGAGGGCCGCATCGGCGACAGGGAGGTGACGTTGGTTAAGCCAAGGACATTCGTCAACGACAGCGGCCACGCCGTCGCGGCTGCTCGCAAGCACACGCGCGTCGGGCCGGAGAACGTCCTCGTGGTCTATGACGAGCTTGACCTGCCGGCGGGCCGGCTGCGCATCAAGGCGAAGGGCGGGACAGCGGGCCATAAGGGGATCAAGTCGGTGGCCGGCGCGCTCGCGAGCACTGATTTCCCGCGCGTGCGGGTAGGCATCGGCCGGCCGCACGTCGACGGCGAGCCGGTCTGGGACCCGGACGTCGTCGCAGTGTGGGTGCTGAGCGACCCGACGCCGCAGGAGACGAAGACCCTCCAGAACGCGGTCGAGCGTGCGGCCAAGGCGGTCGAGCTGGTGCTGGGAGAAGGGGTCGAGGCGGCGATGAACCGGTACAACAAGTAGAGTGCTAGGTGTGGTGAGAGGGTAAGAGGTAAGAAGGCTGACTCGATCGCCATTTGAGCCTGATCTTGGACCCCTTCGAGAGCGGTTGCCACAGGCGTTCATCGACCAGTACTTGTTTGGGCCGGGCGAGCGCGTTGTTCTGGAAGGAACGATGGAGCGAGTATGGCGGCGGGGGCGCTGGCTGTGGCCGTTCTTCTGGCTCGCGTCCTGGCCTGAAATGCTGTTCCCAGAGACAGGCTTGGACGTTCCGGTGAGCGTTGACATCCGGGCGGCGAAAGAGCCGTCGCTCCGCCACGTTTGGCGGCGCGATTTCCGCTTCCCTTCTGGACGGAGACGGCGGTTCACGAGCCGGATGGATTATGACGAGCGGCTACGTCGGGTAATCGAGGTGATTGGCCCAGCAGGAATTCTGGCGATCGACTGGGACATGAGGTTCGAGCCGCCTTCGACTCTCCTCCTAGGAGCGGCGGGCTGGGTGCTGAGGCTGGGCCCATTGCGGCTCCACTTGCCCGGATGGCTGCTCGGGAGCGGGCGGGCGATTGAGACGGCGGACCTTTCGCGACCCGGCACCATTCGCATCGACTTCATGGTCTCCCATCCATTGCTGGGCGACGTCTTCGGGTATGTTGGGGAGTTCCTGGTGCGGCGAAGGGGGCTAAGCGGCTAGCCCGCAAATGGAGGACACTACCGAAGAGCCGTGTTCTGACGAGCAGCTGTCGCAGTACCGGCCATGGCTTTATGCGGCGGCGGTCTACAACCTGGCGTGGGGCAGCATCAATGTGCTCTTTCCCTCGCTCTATTTCGAAGCCGTCGGGATCGAGCCGCCCAATTATTCCGGCATATGGCAGGTGGTCGGCATGTTCGTACTCGTGTATGCACCAGCTTACTGGTGGGCAGCCCGCCATCGGCATCTCGTCCTGATCGGTCTGCTCGGCAAACTGTTCGGGCCGATCGGTTTCGTCTGGGCGGTCGCGAGTGACGACCTGCCTGCCGCCTTTGGCTGGACGCTCATTACCAATGACCTGATCTGGTGGCCCGCGTTCGCCCTCTTCCTGCGCGACGCTGCAAGGCTATGCGGCGGGTGGCGGGCGTTAATCATGGGGGCGTAATGCTCCGCGCCTTGCGTCCGCTCGTCTGCTAAAATCGATCGTGGAAGGGCCCCGACAAGGTCGGGGCCCTTAAAGGCGTTGTGCATGGAACCGATTGACCTCTCAGCTATACTGCCGCATTTGCGACGAACGCCGGCGTTTGAGCGCGTCCGCGCGTTGAGTGCCGGTCGCATTCTGACGCTCGGCGTCGGAGATGCCGCCAAGCCGGCGGCCCTGGCAGCGATAGCCGGCCAGAGGGAAGGCCCCGTCGTGGTCATCACTACGCGAGCAGACCGCGCGGAAGCACTCGCCGAAGAGTTGTCCGTGTGGCTTGGGGCGGATGCCGAGGTGCTGCTCTATCCCGAGCGCGACGCGCTGCCCTACGAGCGTCTCGCGGCAGCGCCGGATATCGTCCGCGACCGCCTGCGCGCCGCAGCCGCCTTGAGCACGGGCGAGCGGTGCATCATCGTCGCCAGCGCCCTGGCCATCGCTCAGAGAACGCTAGCGCCCGGTGCGGCGGTAGGGAGCATTCGTCGCCTGAGCAAGGGCGATCGCCTGGAAATGGACGCGTTCCTGGGCGAGCTGGCGGCCCTTGGCTACAGTATTGAGCCTGTCGTCGCGGAAGCCGGTCAGGCAAGCCGCCGCGGGGGCATAATAGACGTCTTTCCGCCCGGGGCAGAATTGCCAGTACGGATCGAGCTTCTCGGCCGCGAGATCGACAGCCTGCGAGCGTTTGATCCCTCCACACAGAGATCGGTTGGCCCAGTCGAGATGATTGAAATCGGCCCGGCTCGCGAGCTGGTCTCGCCGGACCTATCGGGTCTGCGCAACCTAGATTTTGGCCGATGCACGGTTGCGGCCAGGGAGCGGTTTGAGGAAGAGCTGACAAACCTTGAGGCGGGCGTGGTTTTCGAGGGCCGGGATTTCTACGTTCCGCTACTCGCACAGGCGACGCTTCTGGACCATTTGCCCGAAGATTCCTTGCTTGTCCTCGATGAACGTGCGGATATCGCGGCGGTGCTCGATGAGGCACTCGAGGAAGCAGAGACCGCGCGCGGGGAGCTGGAGGAGCGGGGAGAGGTCCCCCGCGGCCTGCCATCCGCCCTCGAGCGCTGGCACGCGCTCGAGAAGCAACTGGCCGGCCGGTCGTCCGTACTCACGTTGTCGCGTTGGGCGACTGACGAAGCGGCTTCGGAAAACGCGGCGGATGTCGTTCGGCTGGCGTTCGCTGGGCAGCGGGCTTACGGCGGGCAGCTAAGGAAGCTCGTGCTTCAATCTATCGAAGAGACCCGGGCCGGCCACCATCTCATTGTTGTTTCGCAGCAGGCGCAGCGGCTCGCTGAGCTGTTTGCCGAAGAAGACACGCCGGTCTCAGTGAGCGCAAGGGCGGGCGAAGCCCTGCCGCGGCTGACACTGTTGCAAGGCTCTCTCGCCGAAGGTTGGCGGTTCAGCGAGAACGGCCTTGAGCTCGGGATCGTGACCGACACCGAGGTCTTCGGGTTCGCGAAGCAGAGGCGGGCGACACCCAGGCGGACGGTCAACCGCGAGGCGTTCCTCGCCGAACTGACGCCGGGCGCGTACGTGGTCCATATCGACCACGGCATCGCGCGCTTTTCGGGGGTCGTGCGAATGTCCGTTGACGGGCACGAGCGCGAATACCTGGAGCTGCAATACGCCGAGAAGGACAAGCTCTTCGTTCCCACGGACCAGCTCGACCGCGTAAGCCGCTACATCGGGCCTTCTGATCGCCAACCTCACCTGACGAGACTGGCGAGCGGCGAATGGCAGAGGGCGAAGGCCCGAGTGCGGAAGGCAGTGCAGGCGCTGGCCAGGGACCTGCTGGCGCTGTACGCGGCACGAGAGGTGCTTAGGGGTCACTCGTATTCCGCTGACTCGCCGTGGCAGATGGAACTGGAGGCGTCGTTTCCGTACGTCGAAACGCCCGACCAGATCGCTGCCATCGCAGCGGTCAAGCAGGACATGGAGGCAGCACGGCCGATGGACCGCCTCGTCTGCGGGGACGTCGGCTATGGGAAGACGGAGGTCGCGGTGCGCGCGGCTTTCAAGACGGTGATGGAGGGCAGGCAAGTCGGGGTTCTCGTGCCCACGACGGTGCTGGCCCAGCAGCATTTCCAGACGTTCCGCGAGCGGCTGGCTGCCTTTCCGGTCCGCGTCGAGATGCTGTCCCGCTTTCGGTCCGAGGCCGAACAGCGTCAAGTCACCGAGGAGCTGGCCGCGGGTACGATCGATATCGTCATCGGGACGCACCGCCTGCTCCAGAAGGACGTGAGCTTCAAGGACCTCGGGCTAGTCGTGATCGATGAGGAGCAGCGGTTCGGTGTGGCGCACAAGGAGCACCTGAAGAAGATGCGCCGTGAGGTGGACGTGCTCACGCTTTCGGCCACACCGATCCCGCGCACGCTATACATGGCGCTCGGCGCGCTGCGGGATATGTCGACGATGGAGACGCCGCCGGAGGAGCGCCTCCCGATCAAGACCTACGTCTCGGAATTCGACGAGCGCCTCGTGCGCGAAACCGTGGTACGCGAAATCGAGCGGGGTGGGCAGGTGTACTTCGTCCACAACAGGGTGCACAACATCGACATGATCGCCGGGAAGCTTCAAGAAACCGTGCCGGAGGCGAGGATCAGCGTCGGGCACGGGCAGATGGACGAACACGATCTGGAGCAGGTGATGCGCGAGTTCGTGGGCGGCGAGACGGACGTCCTAGTCTGCACCACGATCATCGAATCCGGGCTGGATATTCCGAACGTGAACACGATCATCATCAACCAGGCCGACAAGCTTGGCCTGGGGCAGCTGTACCAGTTGCGCGGCCGTGTCGGGCGAGGAGCGCATCGCGCGTACGCTTATCTCTTCTACGACCGCCAGGCGAGGCTAACGGAGACTGCGCGCCAGCGACTACAGACGATCTTCGAGGCGACCGAACTGGGAGCCGGGTTCCAGATCGCGCTCAGGGACCTAGAGATCCGCGGGGCAGGCAACCTGCTGGGAGCCGAACAGAGCGGGTTTATGGCCGCCGTCGGGTTCGACCTGTATGTGAAGCTGCTGTCGGGCGCCGTTGAGCAAATGCGGGCGGTTATGCGCGGCGAACCGCCGCAGCCGGAAGCCGACGGGACACCTTTGACGATAGACCTTCCGCTCTCGGCGCACCTGCCACCCGCGTACGTCTCCGACCTGAACGTGCGGCTCGCGCTCTACCAACGGCTAAGCGCGGCGGGCGAGCCGAAGGAGGTGGCCGCGATTGGTCAGGAGATGGTGGACCGCTTCGGTGAACCACCGGCGGCCGCGCGCAACCTCCTGTACGTTATCTCGCTGCGGTCTCTGGCCACCGAAATACAGGCGCAATCGATCACGACCGAAGACGGGGTCGCCGTGGTGCGGATGAAGGAAGGGGAACCGCTGGCTCGCGAGGCGCTTGAAAGTGTGGTCGCGAAGGGGGTGCAGGTAGGACGCAACAGTCTGCGTGTGGAGCTGGACGGTAGTTGGCGTGAGCGCCTGCGCCGGACACTGGAGCAGGTGGCGTCAGTGAGAGGCGCTGGTGGACAATGACGGGCAGAGATAGGCCGTGACGAGTGGTCTTGCTCCTTAATCTCTCGATATCATCGGGTGATAGCTGGCGGGCACGTTTGACAACGTCGTGAAGGCCGTCTAGTCTATTCGCACGTGAAGCAATTCACCCGGGTCCGGACCCTGGACCGCCTGCCGGACCGGGCGACTGACGCTGTTACCGGGACCATCAGCCGTTTCGACACGGTTTCTGCCCTGTCGATCGTGTTCGCGCTGACGCTAACCCTTTTTCTGGCAGTAGAGCCGACCCAGAACTGGATTCTGCTGCTGCTCTGCGGACTCGTAACGATTGGCACCGACCACGTTGTGCGCACACATCCCAGGGCGCGCTTCCAGCGGCTGGACGACACGGCGCTTTATCTCTTCGTGCCGGTGCTGTTCACACTGGGTCTCGGGCTGTTCCTCGAAGAGGTGGCGGAGGGCCATTGGACGATAGGGGCGGGCCTGCTCTCCGGCGTTCCGTTCTGGGCGATCCTGCGGGCGGAATACGAGTCGGTAGACCGCGACTCGGCGAGCTATCAAAAGACGCGGCTGGTCTTAAACCTGGCGACGTTCGATCTCAGTCTTCTCACCGCATCCTTCGCAGCCGGAATCGTCAGCTTTCTGCTGGCCATCGAGGTGTTGCGCGAAGAGGGAATGGATACCTATCGCACGATGCTGTATGCGCTGGCGATCGGGGTGCTGCTGGGGCAAACGGCGTGGACGACGCACTTCTTGCCGCTGGAGGGAAGTTCGGCTGCTGTGTTCCTCCTACTGGGGCTCTACCTGATGACAGGCATGATGCACAACTACCTGGCGGACCGTCTCAGTCTGCGGACCGCGAGCGAGTTCACCGTTGTCGCGCTGGGCGGCCTGCTGGCGGTCACGGTGTCGCATTCGTATCTCTAGTCGTCCGAGACGTCTCTTTTTCTTGTAGGGGATGGAGGCGGATGCTAGCAT
>VBEI01000083.1 GCA_005882715.1 Chloroflexota bacterium
AACGTACTACTCGGCGTAGCGCCCTCGCTAGAGGAGCACCCGCTCCGTCGCCTTTGGGAAGCCGGCATCATCGTGTCCATAAACACTGACGACCCCGGCTTCTTCGACTGCGATCTCACCGGCGAGTACACGATAGCGGGTCGCCTCCTCGACCTCGACCGCGACGGCTACGGGCGACTTGCCCTGAATTCCGTCGAGAGTTCTTTCGCACCTGAGAGTCTCAAGCAGGAGCTCCGAAGCGAGATCACTGACTGGGTAAGGAGGGCCTCATGAAGGTCTTTGTCGCTGGCGCCACCGGCGTCCTCGGCCGGCCGACCGTTCGGGCGCTGGTCGAGGACGGCCACGCAGTCCGTGGTACTGCGCGGGGGCCGGAGAAAGCAGATCTCCTGCGCTCGCTTGGCGCCGAGCCTGTCGAGGTTGATCTCTTCGACCCGGACGCCCTGCGCGCGGGCATCGCAGGCAGCGAGGCAGTGCTCCACTTCGCGACCAAGATCCCGCCAATCATGCGCATGCGCTGGAAAGGCGCCTGGCGTGAGAACGATCGCCTGCGGACGCTGGCCTCGCGGCATCTCGTCGACGCCGCCATCAACTCTGGAGCCCAGGTCTTCGTCTACGAATCGATCACTTTCATCTACGGCGAGCACGGCGACGAATGGATCGGCGAGGACGGCTCGCTGTCTATCTCCTGGGCGTCGCTCAAAAGCACGCTTGATGCCGAGGGTGAGACAAAACGCTTTACGGAAGGAGGCGGCCGGGGCATATCGCTCCGTTACGCCGCCTTCTACGCTCCCTACGCCCAGTCCACGCTGGATACGATCCGCCTGGCCCGGCGGCGAATATTTCCGGTCCCCGGCGACGGCTCGAACTTCGTCTCCTCAATCCACGTCGACGATGGCGCGACTGCCGCCGTCGCCGCACTCCAAGCGCCGGCCGGGGTCTATAACGTGACGGATGACGAGCCCTTGCGGATGCGCGACTACGGGCGGGCAATAACGGACGCCGTTGGACGGAAGCCACCGCGGCGCGTTCCGAAGTGGCTGTTCGGCCTCGTCGGCGGAGGCCCCGCCAAATATATTCTGAGTTCTCAGCGCGTCGCCAACGCGCGCTTCAAGGAGAAGACCGGCTGGGCGCCGAAGTACCGCAGCGCGCGCGAAGGTTTTCAGCAGGTCGCGCAGGAGCTAAAGGCCCAAGAGCAATAGGGCGTCACCGTGCGCCGCTGCTGGGCTGGTACGCGAAGTACGTATTCAGCTCCTTCGCATCGAAAGGCGGGGAGGTTGCGGAGACAAAGACAAGCGGCTCGTTGCTCGTGTTCTTGATGGCGTGCGCCGCCCCGGGCGGGATGTACACGAGAGTGCCTTCGCCCACCTCCTGCATTTCGTCCGCGACCTGCATTACGCCGCGGCCGCGGACGATCACGTAAATCTGCTCGTTGTCAGGATGACCGTGGACTGCCTGCATGCTGCCCGGCGCTCCTTCAACCCACGTGATCGCCAGGTTCTTCGAGCCGAACTGTCCTTCGGTCAGCAGTAAATACGACTTCTGACCGCCACGTTCGTTGGCTGGTGCGCCATCGATGGATTGTATGTGCATTGACAAAGCTCCTGTTGATGAAGGCTAACGGCTGTCTGGCGGTAGCTTACAACGGCAGCTTGTTGCGACGGTCGGGCTTCGGCCAGCCGTCGCCGCCCTGTGTGTGCTACCCTTTGCTCACGAAGGAGGCACCATGACTCGAAACGCACTCGTACTCGGCGGTGGCGGCGCGCTTGGCGTCTCATGGGAGATCGGCCTGCTGGCGGGGCTCTTGGAAGAGGGCATTGATGTCGCCGGCGCAGACCTCATTGTCGGAACCTCCGCGGGCTCCATCGTCGGAACGCAAGTTGCTCTTGGCAAGACGACCGCGCTAATCGACGAGCAGAACGAGCCAGACGACGGCAAGATCGGCGCGCTGATGGCGGGCATCGACCCGGCGTCCGTCTTGCAGTTGTTCATGCGTTGGGCCGGGATCAAGGAGGTGACCCAGGAGATCTGCGCGGAGATCGGCGCGGCCGCTCTCGCCGCCAAGACGGCAACCGAGGAGCAGTGGGTCGGCTACTTTGAAGACCATCTTGAGGGCGCTGCCTGGCCCGAGAGGCCTCTGCTTTTGACTGCCGTTGACTGCGAGTCGGGTGCTTTCCAGACCTGGGACCGCGATTCCGGCGTCTCCCTCGGGCGAGCGGCCGCCTCGAGCTGCGCGGTGCCCGGCCTTTTCCCGCCTGTCACCATAAACGGCCGCCGTTATACAGATGGCGGTGTCCGCTCCGGCACAAGCGCCGATCTCGCGCGCGGCTATGATTCGGTCCTCATCGTCGCTCCCATTGGCGCGCGCTCCGACGGCATCGACCCGTTGCTGGGCCGCCAGGCGCGGGCCGAGGCGGAGGCACTCCGAGCGTCGGGCAGCAACGTCGAACTCGTATTCACGGACGCAGCCACACTAGAGACGATGGGCATCAACCGCATGGACGTCGCGCGACGCGGCGTGACCACGCATGCCGGGATCGCCCAGGGACGCGCGCTGGCATCGCGCCTGGCGGGCAGCTGGGCGAAGGCGGCGGCGTAGAACGCCGGCAATGACCGACACCGTACGTCAGCGCGTCGTCGAGGCGACCTACCGCGAAGCGACCGCAAAGGACGTCGAAGCGATCGCTGCGCTGCACGCCGATAGCTGGCGGCGCCACTACCGCGGCGCATACTCGGATGCCTTCCTCGACAACGAAGTATTCGCGGACCGGCTCCAGATATGGACGGACCGGCTCCACCAGCCAGACCGGTCGAACGAAAGCACGATCATCGCCGAGCGCGACGGTGCCGTCGTCGGCTTCGCCCACACGATCCTCAACGAGAACCAGGAGTGGGGAGCGCTGCTGGACAACCTTCACGTCCGCCACGACCTGAAGGGCGGCGGGATCGGCACCTGCCTCATGGCGGAAACAGCGCGGGCGTTGATCAAGCGGGCGCCCTCGTCGGGCCTGTACCTATGGGTGCTCGAAGGCAACAAAGCAGCTCAGGCCTTCTACCAGGCCCGTGGTGGGAAGCGTGTCGGGTCGAAGACCTCGGACGCGCCCGGCGGCGGCACCATTTTCGCGTTTCGATATGTCTGGCCTGATCCCACCGTGCTGCTTAGTCAGGAGTCGTCGATATGACCACTACTGCCTCTCGGACCGCCGCTGATATTGCCTCCCGCATGACGGAAGCCGCGGACGCCTGGCTCGACTCGCTCGACGATGACCAGCGGGCGAAGGCATCGCTCTCCTTCGACGACACGGCGGAGAGAACGAGCTGGGCTTACTTCCCGCGCTTGACCAAGGGGCTTCCGCTCCTCGAGATGGATGCTCGTCAGCAGAAGCTAGCCCATGCTCTCATCGCCGGAGGGCTCAGCTTCAACGCCTACGCCAAAGTCGTGACCGTCATGGCCAGCGAGAGCCTTGTAAACCTGATGGAGCAAGGCCGCCTGGACGCCTTCCGCGACCCGAGGCGCTACTTCCTCGCGGTCTTCGGCTCTCCCGGCGATGATCCGTGGGGTTGGCGGTTCGAGGGCCATCACGTTGTCCTCAACTTCACTCTAGCGGGCGGCGAAATCGTGTCGCCGACGCCGCTGTTCATCGGCGCCCAACCGGCGGAGGTCCCGCATGGCCACGCAATGGTGCTCCGGCCCTGCGCCGAGGAGGAGGACGCCGCCCGCGAGCTGCTCGGTGCACTCAATGGCGAACGGCGGCGCCAAGCGGTGATCTGCGAGGTGGCCCCGCCCGACTTCGTGATCATGAACTCGCCTGTGGTGCCGGACGCCGCGCTCCCTGGCGACATCGAGGCGCCCCCACTTCTGGCAAACATTGTCGCGGAGGCTAAGGCCATACCTCCGCAGCAACGGGAGGCTCTGCGCTTCGAGCGCGCCCGCCCTCGCGGTCTCCCCGCATCCGCAATGGACGCCTCACAGCGGAAGTTGCTCTCCGAGCTCCTTAGCGTCTATGTCGAGCGGCTGCCCGAACCGCTCGCGCCCATCGAACGGAATCGGGTCGAGCGGGCGGGGATCGACGACGTCCACTTCGCATGGGCGGGAGAAGACCGGCCTCGGCGTCCGCATTACTACCGGCTCCAGGGCCCGTCGTTCCTCGTCGAGTACGACAACACTCAAAACGATGTCAACCACATCCACTCCGTCTGGCGCGATCCCGGCCGCGACTTCGGCGGCGATCTCCTTCGCGATCACGTTCGCAGCAGCCACTAGCGTCCCTGGACTAATCACCCGCGAGCGAATACGCTTGACGGCGGAGGAATCCCACTATGGCCATTGAAAGCGAACCGCGAGCACGACCGGCGCCCAGGACACGATCATCCAAGGAATACGGCGCCGAGCACGTAGACCAGTTGCCCTACGGATCCGACGAAAAGGCCGCACGCTACTCGACCGAGCGCTACGCCGGCGCCACGGGCCTCAACTGGTACACCTGTGACCCCACCCTTCAACGCGCGATGCGCTATTACCTCACCGACGAGCAGTTCACGTGGGCAGAGCCACATTTCGTTCGCCTCGGCAAGCTGATGGGCGGCCCCATCTCTGAGCGTGCCGACATCACAGATAAGAACGGCCCGAAGCTCGTGAAATACGACCGTTGGGGCCATGACATCAGCGAGGTCACGATCCCGGAATCGGCCATGGCCACCAAGCGCGACTTGATCGAAAAGAGTTTCGCCGGCCCGGCGCTCCGCGATGCAGCGGAAGCGGCCGGCATTCCGCAGGTGCCATTGAGCCTCGCCTCAAGCTACATGCTCAACCAGGCGGAGATCGGCATGTCCTGCGCGATGGGCGCCGATGCCGGGATGGTGGCGAGCCAGGTCGCACAGTTCGCCCCGCGCGACATTCGAGACCTGGTGCTTTCCAAGATCGATTCCGGGGAGTGGATCGGCCAGACCGGCCAGTTCTTCACTGAGCGGACCGGTGGCTCGGATCTCGGCGCCCTCGAGACCACGGCGACTCCGGACGGCGACGCCTGGCGCCTCAATGGCTTCAAGTGGTTCGCCTCAAACCTCAACGGCGAGGCGTTCGTCGTCATGGCCAAGCCCATCGGCGCGCCCGACAGCATCCGCGGCGTCGCCACCTTCCTCGTCCTTAAACGTCGACGCGATGGCACCCGCAACGGCATCCGCATTCGGCAGCTGAAGGACAAGCTCGGCACCAAGGCGGTCGCCTCGGGCGAGGTCGAATTCGTCGACGCCGAGGCGTTCCTCCTCTCGGGCGATCCCGAGGGCCTCGAATCCGCCGACGGTGGTGGTCCCAGCGACGGCCGCAGCGTTTCGCGCCTGATGGCGATGACGAACCTCGCCCGCCTGGGCGTCTCGATGATGGGCCTGGGCTGCGCCCGTAGGGCCCTAGTCGAATCCCTCTGCTACGCTAAAGTGCGCAACTCCTGGAAGAAGCGGCTCATCGATCACCCACTCATGCGCCGCAAGCTGGCCGAGATGATCGTGGATGTCGAAGGCGTGCAGGCGATGGTGTTCGACGGCTACGGCCACCCGAATCGCCAGAGGACCGAAGGCGCGCCTCAACGCCTGCGAGTCGCTCCGGCTCTCATCAAGCTGAAAGCCGCTCGGCTCGGCATCACGACCGCCACCGACGCCATCGAGGTCCACGGCGGCAACGGGTACGTCGAGACGTGGCCGGTTGCCCGCATCCTGAGGGACGCGCAGATCAACACCCTGTGGGAGGGCCCCGATAACATCCTTTGCCTCGACGTCCGCCGCGCCATCCAGCGCGAACGTGCCGACGGGCCCCTACTTGAGCGCTTGCGCGAGGCAGTCGCCAACGCCAGCGAAGCCGTTCCCGCGGCGCGGCTTGTTTCTCAGAGCATCGAGGACCTATCGACCGCGATTACGGCGTGGAAAACACTCGACGGCGACGTCGCCGAGGCGCGCCTCTACCCCCTCGCGCAGTTCATGGCCGAAGTCTACGCCGCCGCACTCCTGTGTGAGCAGGCTGAATGGGAGCTCCGCGAATTCGGAGACGACCGCAAATCGCTTGTTGCCGCTCTCTATGCGCACCGCTACCTGAAGGACCGCGGCCCGCTACGCGGCATCGATGCGACCGAGAGCCTCGCCCTGGAGCACTTCGATCGGCTCGTCGCAGGCGCCCTCGTAGACCACCGGCCGCGGTAAGCCAAGCAATTAACAGCGACGTAGGGCTTCGACGATAACAGCCTCGTGCTCACGAAAGTGGAGCGTTGCGCTGTGGAAGACGGATTCGACGGTCTTGTAAGCTCCGAACGCGCCAAGCGGTTTGACTCCCTTATGCCATTCGTCGTCTCTTACGCTTTCTAGGCAGGTGACAATCCTCGCGTGAGCTGCGTCGTACTTCTCAAGTACGGATTGCGGCGTGGCTCCACGCGACCCAAATTTAGTAATGAGCATGTTCAACGGATTAAGAATCCAGGCAGGCGGCGTCCTGGACTTGCCTTTACGGCACTCCTCAACGCCTCTCGGAAAGTAGCCAGCACCCCAAGCCAGGTGCCATACGAGCTGACCGACTCTCCAGGCCGGATTTGAGCTCTTCTTCTTCCAATCGGCCGCCGAAAGCGAGTTCACGAGCCTGTGATATGCAGATCTCGTTGCCTCTAGTTCAGCACGGATCACCTCGCGGTCGGGAACGGCTGTGGCCGACGCCGAGTCCGATGTAATTGAAGCCATAACAACCTCCTTGCGTCTCATGGCTTTCCCTGTGGGTCCGACCCTACAATTTAAAGTGCGCTTTAAGTCAAGGGGGTTCGGATGGAAAATCTTGAAATTGGGGAGATAGCTGGTAGGGCGGGCATCCGCACGTCGGCGATTCGATACTACGAACAGCTCGGTCTACTCAAGGAGACAACGCGAGTAAACGGGCGGCGACGCTACAGCGCCGACATCTTGATCCAACTCGAGTCGATTCAGGTGGCCCAGCAGGCCGGCTTTACGCTGGGCGAAATCGGCACGCTGTTTTCCGGTTTCCGCGAAGACACACCCGTGTCGGCACGCTGGCGGGCGATGGCGGATCGCAAGATAGCCGAGGTGGATGGCCTGATTGCCAAGGCGCACCGCATGAAACAGCTGCTTCAGCTTGGGCTAGAGTGTGGATGCGTTGAGCTGAAGGATTGTCGATTGCTTCTCGGGGCCGAGCCAAAGCACGGCTAGCGGCAGCTTATTCGCGAAGGCCCTTTCGCGCTCGATTGGCTAGGATGTAGCGGACTATTGCGCCGTCTACGTCCCTGTGGCATCGTTAGCCCCGCACTCACGGGCATACGATGAGCGATTTCGACCCGACGGCGTTCCGTACGATTCCGCACGGACACGCCTTCGAAGACTTCGAGCCTGGCCGCACCTTCGAGCACCACTGGGGCCGCACCCTGAACGAGGGCGACAACTCGCTCTTCACGACCGCTACGCTCGCCTATAACCCGCTCTACTTCAACGCAGAGTACGCCCGCGCCAACGGCCATCCCAACACCGTCGTGAACCCTTTCCTCGTGCTCTGCACGGTGGTCGGCCTCAGCGTCGAGGACCTGAGCGAGGCCGGCGGGCCCTTTCTCGGCATCGATGAGCTCACCTTCCACAGGCCTGTCTATCCAGGCGATACGCTGACCACCCGCAGCGAGGTCATCTCCGCGCGCGAATCGGCATCGCAGCCTGCATTCGGCGTTGTCACCTGGCACACGGAAGGGTTCAACCAGCGCGGAGAGCTCGTGATCGACTATAGGCGCTCCAATCTGGCGCGAAAGCGGGGCGGTAAGTGACAACG
>VBEI01000004.1:0-20722 GCA_005882715.1 Chloroflexota bacterium
GGAAGATCGCGAGCTGTCGAAGAATGCGCCGGCGGATATCCGGTTCTATCGGTGTCTGATAGGGGTTGGTTTTCGCTGCCTCCCAGCCAAGAACGTCGTCGCATGTCGTCCCCAACAATCCGGCGAGCTCGGCTGGAGTCAGGCGATGCGCGATTCGCAGTTTCCGCAGTTCTTCTGGTTCTATTGCGTGCCTCCACTGTCGATATCGTTGATGGTCGCAGCACTCAGGAATAAAGCAGTGTTCGGGTTCGGTTTAGAAGTTAGGGTTTCGTTTAGAAGGGCTCGCTATTCCCACAGCGCTTGCCAATTCCGAGCGAGTCTCCTACCGGTCCGTCTCGTCCTCGGAGTGCGGAAAGTAGGGCGACCCGCAGTTGCGGCAGAAACGGGCGGAGATCAGTTCCCCGGGGTCGTCAGGCAGCGGCAGTACCAGACCATCGGGTTCCCGCACTGCGGACAGAAGTCGTACGGCTCGTTCGGCCTGGTCGGATATCCGAAGGACCCGGCGTGATTCTGCTCACACTTTCCGACGCCGCGTTCGACGGCCACGGACTGCCTCCTTCTCCATCGCAGGCTCATCTGGTGCGAGCAACTCCTCTATAGGACCCATCGGGGGCGCCGCGGGCCCGCGCCTCTCCATCCAGTAATCGAACCCTACCCTGGCTACGGCTGCGGCCGGCATCGCCAGCAGGACGCCCACGATGCCGAGCAACTGTCCTCCGACCAGCACCGCGACGAGCACGACTAGCGGCGGTAAATTTAGCGTCTGACCGTAGACTCGCGGCGTCAGAAGCCGGTCTTCGAATTGCTGGTAGGCCATCAATAGAGCGAGCACGATTATAGCCTGCGTAGGCGACTCCCGAAAGGCTGCGACTGTAGGGAAGACGACCGCGATAGTCGCGCCGATCAGAGGAATAATATCGACGAACGCGGCCAAGACCGCGAAGGCGACTGCGTTGGGCACGCCCACCGCCAGCAGCACGATCAACGTATAAACGAAAATGCAAGCAGATGTCACAACCTGGCCGCGAATATACCCTCCCACCACCCGGTTCATCGCCGTCAGGAAGTGCTCCATCTCCGGCTCCCGGCCCGGCGGCACGAACTGGTACACGAACCGCGAGAGCCGCGGCGTATCGACCAGTAGGTATGCCGTTAGGACGACCACGGTAATGATGCCAAGCAGTATGGTGAGGGCTCGCTGGCCATAATCGACCGCAGCGGAGCCCGAGATAAGATGGTCCCAATCGATGTCTCGTGCTCGTTGTTCAAGCTCCACGTGAATGCCGAAATCATCGAGCAGGTTCTCCAGGTCCTTGGCGTCTTCGGGCAAATCAGACTTGAGGTTTGTGAATTCGTCGACCATGGCGGGAACGACGAGTGCCGAGAGGCCCGCTAGTACGCCCATGATCGCCAGCAGGATGAGTAGAACCGATAGCGTCCTTGGAAGGCCCTTCCTTACGAGCCACTCTACGTACGGCAGAAGCGCCGTGTGGAAGATAAACGCGGTGAGAATCAGCAGGATGATCGGCCACAGTTTAGTTAGCGCCCAAAGTGAAACCAACATGAGCGCAATAAACAGGATCGCCCGGTAAGAGACCTCGATTCGAATCATGCTTTCGGCCCCTGTCCGCTCAACTTCCCGCAATCCCCTTCAAGAACAGCCGGAACGACAATACAAGCAGACCCGCGACTAGCAGCTTGATCACGGTTCGCGCCTTTATCCGTTGCGCCATCCTCGCGCCCAACTGCGCACCCGGTACCGTACCCACGCCCAGGGCAGCGGCCTTCACAAGCTGGTCTCCAGATAGCGTTCCCTTCACCAGATGAACAACGCTTGCGCCCCCACTCATAAACGCCAGTATGAACTGCGAAGTCGCGGTCGCCAGCATCACGGGGAAGTGCAGAGTCGAGATCATCACCGGCACATGGACGGCCCCGCCTCCTATCCCTAGCAGGCTGGAGACAAGTCCGACGCCCAGACTTAGAGCCGCCCCCTGCCAGAGCCGGTAACCGTAGCGATAGGTACCTTCTGGCGTGACTACCTGACGGATTACCACTCCCCGTCCTGAAAGTGGTTGCCGGATGCCACGTGGTGGACCACGCATGGCCACCGCGGCTAGTGCAAGCAAGATCAGCGCGAATACGATCGTAAATGCCCGCTCCGGCACTAAATCTACCAGGAAGACCCCGGCCAGCACGCCCGGTACCGACGAGGCTGCGAATAAGAGGCCTGTCGCGTAGTCGATCCGCCCCTGCCGCGCGTAGGCTACCGAGCCCGATGTGGTATTCGCCCAGACGACCAGCAAGGAAATCGCAGTCAGGTGCTCCGGGTCGTAATCCGGATACAGGAACAGCAGCACGGGCACAAGGATGAAGCCGCCACCCAGGCCGATGATCGTGCCGTAGGTCCCAACCGCGAATCCAAGTGCCGCCAATCCCAACAGTTCGAGCGCATCATTCATGGACACTCGGCGCCATTCTACCCTTCGCCACGCCGGGCCGCTCCCGATGTCCACCCAACTGCTATACTGGCCGCGCCATGCCGGAACTGCGCCTGCCTTACGGTGATTCGACCGTTCAGGTCGAGTTGCCGGATCGCGCGAAGATTGTGGGCGGCGGCAATGGAGGACCGCGCCAGGCCGCCGTCGCAGACCAGGGGGCCGCCGTCCGCGACGCCCTCACCAGGCCCATCGGTCTTCCCCGAATCGGCGAACTTGTCCGACCCGGCGCGCGTGTGCTGATTGCCTTCGACGACCCGACCGCGCCCTCTTTCGGGCCGGTCCGCAGGCTTGCGATCGAGGCGGTCCTCGAAGAACTAGGGCAGGCAGGAGTCCCCGAGGAGAACGTCCGCCTGCTCTGCGCCAACGCCCTCCACCGCCGCTGGACGCGTGAGGAGCTGGCCCGAATCCTGAGCAAGGAGCTGGTGGACCGCTTCGGCGATCGTCTTCAGTGTCACGATGCTGAGGACTCCGCCAATATCGTCGATCTCGGGAAGACTCCGTCGGGCTATGACGTCGATCTGCACCGCCTGGCCGTGGAGTCAGACCTCACCGTTTACGTGAACGCTGCCTGCCACCTGGGCTTCAACGGCGGGTGGAAGTCGGTCGCGGTCGGGCTTTCAACCTGGCGTTCGATCCGGCACACCCACACGCCGGACGGAATGTCGATGTCCGTGCGAGACAACCGGATGCACGAGGTCTTTGCCGAGCAGGGCTATCACATAGAATCGACGCTCGGACGGCGGATCTTCAAATTCGAGACCGTCCTGGCGAACCCCGGCACGATTGCGAGCTGCTGGGCAGGCGGCATCGACGAGACCCGTCAGGCCGCGCTCGCCCTAATCTCGTCGCTGAACCCGCCGCGCCGCGAGTCCTCACACGGCGAGAAAGCAGACATCATTGTCTACGGCGTACCCGACTGGAGCCCCTACGCCACCTTCGCGACGATGAATCCCATCCTGACGCTCGTCTCCACGGCGCTCGGGTATCTAGGCGGCTACATCGACGCACTGGGCAAGCCCGGCTGCTCGGTCATCATCGCAACCCCTTGCCCCGAACAGTGGGACATGGAACACCATCCTTCGTACAAAGAGGTGTGGGAACGCGTGCTGCCCGCAACGAAGGACCCGTACGAGATAACCGCGCGCTTCGGAGAGGAGTTCGCTACCCACGCCGGATACATCGAACAATATAGCCACGGCTTTGCCTTCCATCCCGTGCACGGCATCCTAGCGACCCACCCGCTAAAGCGCCTGCGCCACGCCGGGCGCGTCTACGTGGCCGGCGCGGACGACCCCGCCGTGCCCGGTCACCTGGGCTTCATTCCCGCGGCGACTGTCGAGGACGCGATACGCGAGGCGGAAAGCGTACATGGCCCGGACGCTACAATCGCCTGCGTCCGCAACCCCGGCGGCTAGTCCATCACTCCGGCGGCTGGCGGACCCTGCGCTCGACTACGCGCCTCTCGTTCTGAGTACGAGCGCCGACAATGAGAGCATGCAAGCGCACCCGGTGACGAATCCGCCGATATGCGCGTAATAAGCCACCCTCGTATCGACCCCAAGCGAGGCAACCCCGCTAATCGCCTGCAGGATGAACCAGATGACTATCACAACAGCCCAGCGCGGATCGGTCATGAGGTAAGCGCCTCCAATTCCCGCGATGGCTCCGCTCGCGCCCACGATGGGAATCGTGCTATCCGATGTAAGCGCAACCTGCAACGCGATCGCGCCGAGCAACGAGACAGCGTAGGTTAGCGCAAAGATCCAATAGCCAGCATTGTCGAACGACCGCACCAGCAGTCTCTCGAGTGCGATCCCCAGGATGCAAAGGACAGCGATATTGCTCGCGAAGTGCACCGCATCACCATGCATGAATGCGGAGGTAACGACAGTTAGCGGCTCCCTGGAAAAGTCCGGCGACTCTAGCCAGTCGACAAGGTCCGCGGGCACCACTCCCCACTTCCTGAATAGCCGGTCGAGATCGAACGTCGAACGGGCGAGCTCATAAGAGAACACGAACGCACTGATGATGATCAGCGACATGGTGATGTAAGGGACGGGAACGAACCGCGCCGTCTCCTCGACGCGCCAGCGGGCGGTGATTTTCCACCAGTCGGGAGGGCGGCCTGCCCACCGTGGGATCAAGCGATCGTTCCCCAAAACGCCTCGAGAGCCTCAGCTGTCTCGCGCGGAAACTGCGCCGGCCACCAATGGCCGCCCGGTAGCACGACGAGCTTTGCGCCCGCCCGCTCGGCCGTCCGTTTCGCGAATTCCATCGGCATGTACTGGTCTTTGTCTCCCCAGATCAGCAGCCCAGGCTTGCTGATGCCTTGAATTTCGGGCCCCCACTCCTTGCCGACATCCACAGCCGAGCGATACAGCGGCAGGATCGCCGCCTTCATGCGCTCATCAATTCGCTCCGCGGTCTCCTTCGCGACGGCTTCGGGCATGCCATCATTGACGAACGTCGGGATGACCGCGTCCGCCGTCATCGTTTGCATGACGTTCTCGCCGACGCCGGGAGTCTGCCACATCTGAGCGATCGGGTGCCACACGTAGTTCTCATCGATGGCCCCGCCACCCGCCGCCCAGGTGCGCACCAGGTCCGGCCGAACGGAAACCAAGCGTTCGACTAGAAGCGCGCCCCAGTCATGTCCGACTATGTCGACGGGCCGCCCGGCACGTTCCACGTCTGCAATGAGCCAGTCGAGATAGTCCTCTTTTGTGAAGCCGAAACCCGCCGGTGCATCCCGGTCGAACCCGGGCATATCCGGGGCAAGGACGTCCGTACGTGAGAGGTGCTCTCGGACGCCGTCCCAAAGGCGATGCGTGTCGGGTACGCCGTGAACGAGGAATGCCGCCATGTTCGGGCCTCCTGATTATTCAGCCGAGAATTCAGTCAGAAGCCGGAGGGAGCTCCGCGGGGCACGAACATAGGCCGAAAACAGGAGCACTGCCCCGGATTCCTTCGCGAAGAATAGCATACGTCGCTCGAGACCCAAATACGTTTTCCAGAATGAACCCCTAGCGCTAGGTCTCTTGCTTGCGCCCCTCTGCCCTGGCCTGTGCCTGCTCTCGCATCATCTTGATAATCGGCGACGCTTCGAGCGGCTGCCAGTCCTTGCGCGCCACGTCGGATGCCTGAGGCCATTCGACCTCGACTTCACTCATGGCCCCCGGCTGCTGTGCCTGTTCGAGCAGCGACAACGCCGCGCGAATGATCATCTTCTGCATCTCGCGATCGCCCGGCATACCCAAAGTGTGTCCGAACGGGACCTCAACCCCCAGAGTCCTGGGCGTGCCCATCTTCTCGGCCCAGAATGGCATCATCGTTACCATGACGGTGCTGAGCCCCGCCTCCTCGAACGTCTGCGCCAGCACGGGCGCACTGCGGCAGCAGTCCGGTCAGGCCGGTGTGAGAAGGACGGCATCAAGAGCTTCGTCCTTTAGGAGGCCCGCCACCTCCGGTGCGTAGCGCGCTCGCCATTCGCTCGTGTTCGGCTGGTACCCCATGAGGGAGTAGTTCACGGCGGCGAGCGAGCCGATCACACCCTCGTCTTCGAGCTCCGCGAACCGGTTTACCGGCAGCACGATATTTACGTCCGCCAGAATATCCCGGTTGTTGATGTGAAGATGAGAAGCGCCAATCTGGCCCTGCGCCAGATCGCGCCGGATGCGCCGGTAGGTCGGGTCTCCCCACATTGGCTCCCGCTTTTCACGCCCCGCGTCGAACGGAGGTTCGCGTGCCTTGTCGTAAATGCCGGCCGTCGTGACAAGGGCAAGGCGGCACTGGTTCAGTGGCTTCGAAAGCGGAGTCCATGGGATCGGGTCCATCCGCTCCACACGAAGCGTCTGGTAGTACGCGGCGATCGAGCGGGGCAGGTACTTGAAGCTGTCTACCGGCATCGCGGTCTCCCTTGTTTGCTCGCATCATTCTACCCCAACACTTCTTCGCGTTCGTTAACCGTTTGCCAACCATTTTTTGCCCCGGCGCAGGTAACACTGCGCTCCCTGCCCTCCTCATTAATTACGGAAATCGAGAGGCACAGCGGGAGGAGGGCCGTGCAAAAGCAGTACAGCGGCGATCTCTACATACCACAGGATGAGCGGCGTCTCCGCGCGGTGCAGCGCCGGGGCGAGAGCCTGGATAGCACTGTGCGCGACTGGTCAGCGACCGTCGTCGAGGTGCTTCCCAAAGCGCTTCCGCTCATCAAGGAGGAGCTTGCCGTTATCGGCCTGTTCCTCGCCCAGCAGCGACGCTTGAACCTCGAACTGGATGCTAGGAATCCTGATTCGACGCTGCGCGAGCGGCTCGGGAAGCTGCTCCCCTTCTTAGGCGATGGCAGCCCCGATTTGGATGCGATCCGCGCCGTGCACCGCATAGTCTCCTCGCGGCTCGAGTCCGATATAGACCGCGCCTGCGGCCGGTACTGCGAGGCTCAAGCCATCCCTTCGGTTTCCGACCCGGTCATCGATTGGCGCGTCACGATGCGATTCATGGCGCAGGGCTTGCACCGTATCGCCAGCCAGATCGACCTCAAGAAGGACTACACCACGTCGTCCAAGCGTTTTGAGCTG
The DNA here is from genome assembly GCA_005882715.1 of Chloroflexota bacterium. Classification (GTDB taxonomy): domain Bacteria; phylum Chloroflexota; class Dehalococcoidia; order SM23-28-2; family RBG-16-64-32; genus CF-163. Next base: position 7,079 of record VBEI01000004.1, read on the forward strand.
GCCCTCTTCGCGCGTGAGGCTGCGGGGGACATACTTCAGCGCCGCCGTGCGATGTTCTCCGCCTTCCAGAAGACCGAAGCATTCTAGTTGATGCCCTCGTAACTGTCCGGCGTAACCGGCCAGCCGGGACCTAAATGTCATTCCGAGCTCGCGGGGTGGGGCGAACCGACAGCCGCCGTAGGCGGAGCCGGTAGGGTGGCGCGGCCCGTCCTGAGTGGGGCAGGCTAGGCTGGGGAGGACACGAAGGGAGGCTCAGCGCCCCGCTGCATCAGGCTGAAGCCCAGCGTTGCGCTGCCTCTGCAAGCTTCGTGCAATAATCGCCCCATGCGCCGTCCCCTCGTCATATCGCACGCTGCCTGCGGCGGTCACGCACCCGAAAATACGCTGGCCGGCGTGCTCAAGGCTCTGGAGTTGAAGGCGGATGGGATCGAGATCGACGTCCAGGCGAGTGCCGATGGAGTGCCCGTCCTCATGCACGATCTGACCGTCGACCGCACTACGAATGGGAGCGGCGAGGTCGCCAAGATGTCGCTGAAGCAGTTGCATGCACTCGATGCAGGTGGCGAGGCTGTAGCCACGCTTGCCGAGGTGCTGCACTTTACTCGCGCACGAGCGCTGCTAGTCATCGAGATAAAACAACCCGGCATCGAGAGTCTCATCGCCAGCGTGGTCCGCGAAGCTGACGCCGTCAGCAATGTCATGGTCTGGTCGTTCTTTCCTCAGGCCCTCGCTGCCATGAGAGCCGCAGAACCGCGAATTCCCGGCGCCTCGTTACTGGCCGCGGAATCACTCTCACGGTGGCCGGAGGCCCGAGAGCGAGCCTTGCGCCTGGGTCTCCAGGGCGTCAGCGTGTTCTTCGCGGGCATCGACGAGCAACTGGCTCGCGATTGTCAGCGCAGCGGGCTTGCCCTTTATGCCTGGACCGTGGACCGGCTCGGCGACATTGCGCGTCTCATCGAACTCGGGATCGACGGCATCTGCACGAACTTCCCCGACCGGGCCGTGGCGCCGCTTCACAGAGAAGAGCGCTCATGAACGCTTGCTATACTAGATGCGCGCACCAACGACGGAAAGCGCGATCCACGTATCGTAGGGGCGTAGCTCAGCTGGAAGAGCAGCGGTCTCCAAAACCGCAGGTCGGGGGTTCGAGTCCCTCCGCCCCTGCCAGAGTTTTACGAACGAAATCTATCATTGGGTGCCATCAGAATTGGCGGTTTGTGGCAGCCTGACAGCAACCGTGACAACAGCGGCCATTCGGAAGACCCTCAAGACGGGTGATTGACAACAGAAAGCCCGTCCCCGTGTGGCGAGGACGGGCCTTCTGTGAACTGATGGGGAGGAAAGTAGTCGGGGGCCAATGCGACTCCTCCCCCTCAACGAAGTAAGGCGCCTTATAGCCTCATTACCCTGATTAACGCTCGGCTGATGGGTGATTCGTCGCGGGGTTATGGCCCAGGACTAGAGGTTATCCGTAGGATATACTGGCCCGATACTACTTCTGAACGCCAACCGTGACAGCAATCCCCGCGACTGGTAACGACCCTCAACGAGCGAACGAGCTTATAATCGTTCGTGAACATGACCCTCAGTGACCCTCAGCGACCACGAGGGCGTGAACTCCAAAACCGCAGGTCAGAATTGAGCTCTGGCCAACATGCCGTCGTCTGCGCGCTGCTTCAGCTGCTGGCAATGCCCGCGTCGACAGCGTTCTCGGCGGGAGCCGGCATCTCGCCGTCCTTGCGGGCGATGAGAGCATGCCAGTCACCGACGCGGTTCTTACCCGACGATTTGGCCCAGTTCAGCGCCATGTCCGCTCGGTAGATCAGCTCCTCGGCCGTCGCTGCCATCTCGGGGTAGGCCGCCACGCCCAGGCTGACGGTGACCTTCTCGGCCTCTTTGTTCTTCGCCACAGCGTCCAGCAGGCGTTTGGCCACACGCACTGCGTCCTCGTGGCCTGACCGAGTCAGCATGACCGCGAACTCGTCACCGCCATAGCGATAGGCGCAGTCCTGGCCTGCCGTTTCTGCGATCGTTGACGAAAGCTCGCGCAGCACCTCGTCGCCTTTGAGGTGACCAAGGCTGTCGTTGACCTGCTTGAAGTTGTCGACGTCCAGCATGATCAAGCTGACCGCCTCATTGCTCTGCTGGGCGTCGGCGATCACCTCACGAATCTTCTGATGGAATTTTCGGTGGTTAAGCAGCCCCGTAAGCGCGTCGCTGGCCGCCTGCGCTCGCGCTTCTAACAACTGGCGATTGCGCTCCCTTAGCTCTTCGTTCGAAAGGCGAAGCTCCTCGGTGCGCTCCTCCACGGCCGTCATCATGTGGTTGAGTGCCCCACCGAGCTTGCTCAGCTCCGCTGGCCCTGACACCGGCGCGCGGGCAGTCATGTCTCCTCTGGAGACCTTATTTGCAGTGGCTTCCAGCGACGAGAGAGGCTGCAAAATTGAGCGCCCAATTAGCACTGAAACGGCCGCGCCCAATGTCAGCCCAACCACGCCCGACGTTACGAGCAGCCAAAACGCGAGTTCGCCGGAGCGATCAGCATCAGCTTGCAGAGAGGCAACCTCAGCAAGCTCATTCTCTGCGGCCGCCCGCAGATTTTCACGATACTGCAGAAACGGCACTACCATCGTGTCTAGCGTGGCCAGCGCACCGGCCCCGTCTCCGGCCGCTCTTTGCGCGACGACTTGCTCGAGGCTCTTGCGCAGTCCGTTGCCCGTGGCGTCGAGCGCATCCAGCCTCGCCAGCGCCTCGCCGTTGTTTGCGATTCTCTCTCGAGCGCGGACCGTCGCCATGTTGGTGGTGGCCGAATCCGCCGCACTGATGATTTCGTGGATCCAGATAGGATCGCCGTCCAGGGCGTAGCGCTGAAGCATGAGGCCCGCCGTGCCGACATGCGACTCGGTGCCCTGTAGTAGAAGCGCGGTGTCGGCCTTCTCCGCCATTTGGGCGCTATCCGCCTGGTACTGCTTTACCATATAGGTCGATCCCGCTACTACCGCAATCAAGATAAGCACGAGCAGACCGAAACCTGCGACCAAGCCGTTACGTACAGAGTTAATCGGGTTGCCGAACCATTTTCGAGCCGGCGGGGATTCCACCGTTGTCACGCCCTGCGCTCCTCCTTGGCAGCGCCTATGCAGGCTTTGCCTAGATGCTGCAATTGAGGACGGCATGCGCCACGCAATCGTTACACGCTCGATTGGCGTCATTTTCACGCCGCTAACGTCTCGGGAAGAGGAGGTGTGGCGGGCAACCCTTCGCCCGCTCCTGATATACTGGTGATGGATGATCTGCGGCATCAATGCTGAAATGGAACGCCGGAGCCCACCGTCCGGCTGGTGAAAAGTCGAATTGCTAAGCGATAAGATTCGGGCCCTCAAGCTGTCTCGCCCACTCACCGTCGAAAGCGGAACGAGCGTGCGAGAAGTAATTCGGAAGGTGCAGCAGCAAGGTGCCGGCTGCGTCCTCGTATCGAAGAACAACCATCCTGTCGGCATCATGACGGAGCGCGACGTCCTCATGAAGATGGTCGCGCGCGACGTCGACTACGATGAACCGGTCGATACCTTCATGACACCAGACCCGCTTACGATGACACCGGATGACACTATCGGCGAGGCAATCAGCCTGATGAATCGGGAGGGCTTCCGCAATGTACCGATCATCGACCCGGCAAGCGGCGAAGCAATCGCCCTCTTCCGGATTCAAGACGTAATCGACTACCTGGCTGAGGCCTACCCGGAGAAGGTCCTGAACCTTCCTCCGATGCCGCACCAGCTTCTCGCCACACCCGAGGGCGCATGACCACAAAAGACGGCCGTATCGCCCCGCCGAGAAACGGCGAAACGCAGGAACTCGACCGCGTCACTATCCGCTTCGCCGGTGACTCAGGCGATGGTTCACAGGTCGCCGGGCTTCAGTTCACGAACACCGCCGCGCTGATCGGAAACGACATCAGCACCGTCCCCGACTTCCCTGCCGAAATTCGTGCTCCAGCCGGTTCGTTGCCGGGCGTCAGTTCGTTCCAGGTAAGCTTCTCCAGTTACGACATCCACACCCCGGGGGACGCCCCAGACGTGCTTGTGGCGATGAACCCCGCGGCCTTGAAGACAAACCTCCCCGATCTTCCCAAGGGCGGAACGGTCATAGTGAACACAGACGAGTTCACCGACGCCAACTTGCGCAAGGCAGCCTACCAGGCCAACCCGCTCGAAGACGGCACGCTCTCCGGCTACCGGGTGATCGAGGTGCCCATCACCAGCATGAATGCGCGGGCCCTGAAGGACAGCGGCCTGAACACGAAGCAGATCGACCGCTCGAAGAACTTCTTCGCGCTCGGCCTGATGTTCTGGCTGTACGAACGCCCTCTCGAGCCGACCCTGCGCTGGATCGACCAGAAGTTCTCGAAGAACCCCGCCGTATCGACGGCAAACGCCGATACATTGAAGGCCGGCTACCATTTCGGCGAAACGGCCGAGCTCTTCCCGGTGCATTACCGGGTGCCAAAGGCAGATCTCGCCCCCGGCCGCTATCGAAGTATCACCGGCAACGAGGCGACAGCGCTCGGTTTTCTGGCGGCCTCGCGCCTGACAGGCCGGCCGCTGTTTTACGGCAGCTACCCGATCACGCCCGCCAGCGACATTCTTCAGGAGCTCGCGCGGTTCAAGAACTTCGGCGTGAAGACATTCCAGGCCGAGGATGAGATCTCCGCGATCGGTTCGGCAATCGGCGCCGCCTTTGGCGGCTGCCTCGGCCTTACCGGCACCAGCGGTCCCGGCCTTGCCCTCAAGAGTGAGTCTCTTGGCCTCGCTGTGATGGTCGAGCTGCCGATTGTCGTCGCTATGATTCAGCGCTCGGGCCCGAGCACGGGAATGCCCACGAAGACCGAGCAGGCAGACTTGCTCCAGGCAATGTTCGGCCGCAACGGCGAGTGCCCCGTGGCCATCGTCGCGCCGGCGACGCCCGCCGAGTGCTTTGACATGGCGATCGAGGCGTTCCGGATCGCTTTGCGGCATATGGTGCCCACTATATTCCTGTCCGACGGCTACCTTGGCACCAGCTCGGAGCCCTGGCGTCTGCCCTCCGTGGCTGACTTGCCCACTATGCGGGTCGATTTTGCGACAGACCCGAAGACCTTCCATCCCTACTCCCGTGATCCTGAGACTCTCGCTCGGCCATGGGCGATCCCCGGCACGCCCGGCTTGGAACATCGTATCGGGGGGCTCGAAAAGGCCGACATCACTGGGAATGTTAATTACGACGCGGAGAACCACGATCGCATGGTCCGTTTCCGGGCCGAAAAAGTCGCTCGTATCGCCAACGACATTCCGGATCTTAAGGTCATCGGCGAAGAAGAGGGCTCGCTGCTGGTGCTCGGGTGGGGCAGCACCTACGGGCCTGCGCTCTCCGCGGTGCAGAGAGCCCGGACGCGCGGTCTCTCAGTCTCCCACGCCCATCTGCGCTACCTGAACCCCTTCCCAGCCAACCTGGGGGAGGTCATCTCTCGATTCGACCGTATCCTCATCCCAGAGATGAATCTCGGGCAACTGCTAATGCTCGTGCGCGCCCGCTACCTGGTCGACGCCGTCGGCCTTAATCAGGTAACGGGGCGGCCGTTCAAGATCGCGCAGATCGAACAGAAAGTCAATGAACTCGTACGAAGTAAGGTGACCGTCGGATGACGACCGAAACAGTGACCGAGCCCGTTCCGCTGGCGCGCAAAGATTTTGTCTCTGACCAGGAGGTCCGCTGGTGCCCGGGCTGCGGCGACTACTCTATCCTCGCGCAAACGCAGAAGTTGATGCCGGATCTCGGCATCCCGCGCGAGAAGATCGTCTTCATCTCCGGCATCGGCTGCAGCAGCCGGCTGCCGTATTACATGAACACCTACGGTTTCCATAGCATCCACGGGCGTGCCCCCACGATCGCCACCGGGCTCAAGGCCTCGCGGCCGGACCTCCAGGTCTGGGTCATCACCGGCGACGGTGACGGCCTGAGCATCGGCGGCAATCATCTCCTGCATATTCTGCGCCGCAACGTGGATGTCGTGATCGTGCTCTTCAACAACCGCATCTATGGGCTGACGAAGGGCCAGTACTCGCCAACGTCCGAGATGGGCAAGCGCACGAAAAGCTCGCCGATGGGCACCATCGATCACCCCGTGAATCCTTTGAGCGTCGCCCTCGGCGCCGAGGCAACCTTCGTCGCTCGCTCACTCGATATCGACGTGCATCATTTGCTCACGACCCTGGACCGGGCGGCTCATCACAAAGGCACGTCATTCGTCGAGGTCTACCAGAACTGCAACGTGTTCAATGACGGCGCCTTCATGGAGTTCGCGGACAAGGACGTCCGGCCAGACCGTACGATCACCCTCGAACATGGAAAGCCACTGGTCTTCGGCAAAGACCGGAATAGAGGTGTCCGCCTCAACGGAACGACCCCCGAAGTCGTCGACCTAGGGAACGACATAGCCGAAGGCGACCTGCTGGTTCACGATGAAACGCGAGAAGACCCCGCGGTAGCTTACATCCTCTCGCGTATGCAGTACCCACAGTACCCCGTACCAATGGGCGTCTTCCGCGCGGTGCAAAGGCCGACTTACGACGACCTCATGGACCAGCAGATCCAGGATGCCATATCGCGCGAAGGCGAGGGCGACCTCGAGGCGCTCCTCAACGAAGGCGACACCTGGACGGTCGAGTAGGAACGACTCACCGTGATTTGCCCCGCCTGTCATTTCGATAACATCGACGGCGCCGACACGTGCGAAAGCTGTGGCCAGGACCTGCGCAATCTAGACCTACCCAGCGCCGAGAGCGAGTTCGAAGAGCACCTGATGCATGACCCACTCGCCGTCGTTGGCGCGAAGGAAGCCGCCGCCGTGGCGCCCGGAGATCCCGTGCACCTGGCGATCCACATCATGCAGCGGCGCGGTGTCGACTGCGTGCTGGTGGAAAAGGACAACCAGATCGTCGGCATCCTGACCGACCGCGACATCCTCCTCAAGGCAGCCGGCGACAAGCTGGACCTGAACGCCGTCCGCGTCCGCGATGTCATGACCCCTGACCCGGTAATCTGCGGCGACCACGACACGCTCGCCATGGCCCTTCACAAGATGTCTGTGGGCGGCTTCCGGCACTTGCCCCTCGTGACCAAAGACAGCGAACCGCACGTCGTCTCGATCCAGGACCTCTTCCGGCACATCAGCCACTTCATCCCCGCCCGCGCATCCTGACCGCGCCTTAATCCCCCGCTGGCTGGCGGATTATCGCCCTCGGGCTGTATCCTGTGCTGCGATGACCATTGACACCGACGCCTCTCGTCGGACATCGTTCGTGCCTGGTTCCCCGGCAGCGCCGTTCGCCGTAGAGCGCGCCGAGGGCGCGTACCTGATTACGCCCGAGGGCCGGCGAATTCTTGACGCAGCCGGCGGCGCCATTGTCGTCAACATCGGCCACGGCCGGCGGGAGGTCGCGGAAGTAGCGGCACAGGCGCTGGAGCATCTGACTTATGTCGTGCCGACCTTCGCGACCGAGGCTAAGGCCGGCCTCGTTGAGCGCCTGACCGAGCGCTGGCTGCCTGAACGCCTCACGCGTGCCAGCTTTACGAGCGGCGGCTCCGAATCGGTAGAAGCCGCCCTGCGTCTGGCGCGCCTGCATCACGTCTGCGCCGGCCGTCCTGAGCGCTGGAAGATCATCGGCAGAGAATTCTCCTACCACGGCGTGACCCTCGCGGCGCTCGCTGTCGGTGGGCACGCGTCGCGCAGGAAAGGCTACGAGCCGCTTCTCCTGGACTTCCCCAAGGCCCCGTCTCATTACTGCCTCGAGTGCTCGCTGGGCCGTACCTCGGAGGACTGCCGAGGGCAAGCGGCGGACAAGCTCGAAGAGGTCATCGTGCGCGAGGGCCCGGACACCGTCGCCGCGTTCATCGCAGAGCCGGTCGTGGGGGGCGCGGCCGGGGCTGTCGTCCCTCCAGACGGCTACTGGCCGCGCGTCGCCGAGATCTGCCGAAAGTACGGCGTCCTTCTGATCGCAGATGAAGTCATGTGCGGCTTCGGCCGGACCGGCGAGAAGTTTGCCGTCAACCACTGGAATATCACGCCCGATATCATGGTTGGCGGCAAAGGACTGGCGGGCGGGTACGCGCCCATCGGCGGCGTCTACGCCACCGACGAAGTAATGGCGCCGATTGCCGAACGTGGCGAGGACCTCATGTTCTACACCTTTACCGCGCATCCCGCTTCCTGCGCCGTCGCCGACAAAGTTCTCGAAATCATGGAGCGAGAGGACCTGGTCGCGCGCGCCAGGTCCACGGGCGAGCTCCTCAGCAAACGGCTCGCCCGCCTCGCGCAGCACCCAAACGTCGCCGAGGTGCGCGGGCTCGGCCTCATGCAGGCCGTCGAGATCGTGCGTGATCGCGACACCCTCGAACGCTTCCCCGCCGGTGCTCGTATCACCCGCCGGATCGTAGCCGCGGGCCTCAGCAAGGGCGTCTTCCTCTACCCGGCCGGCTCGGGCGCCGCTCAGGACATCATCATGCTGGGCCCACCGTTCATCATTACCGAAGACGATATCGACCTGCTCGTCCACGTGCTCGAAGAGTCGATCGACGAAGCTGTATCGCGCTCGGGCGCGGCGCGAAAGTAAGTGACGGCACGGCCGGCCGGCACACCGCGTGTCCATTCGATAGCCTACTTCTCGATGGAGATCGCGCTGGATGCGTCGATCCCAACGTATTCCGGCGGGCTGGGCGTGCTTGCCGGCGACACGCTGCGCGCGATGGCAGACCTACGATTGCCAGTTGTCGCCGCAACACTCGTACACCGCAAGGGATACTTCCGGCAACACCTCGACGGCGACGGGAAACAAACGGAGTCGCCAGACGAGTGGTCGCCGGAGGACAGGCTCGAAGCGCTCGAGCCGCGGGTGCTGGTGACGATCGAAGGCCGCCCCGTCACGTTGCGCGCCTGGAAGTACGAGGTAGCGGGAGTAACCGACCACCGCATCCCGGTATACCTGCTCGACAGCGATATCGAATCCAACGACGAGTACGACCGAGCGTTGACAGACTCACTTTACGGCGGCGATATCCGCTACCGGCTCTGCCAGGAGGTCGTGTTGGGAATCGGCGGCATCGCTATTCTGCGCGCCCTCGGCCACGCCGATTTTCACACCTACCACATGAACGAGGGCCACTCCAGCCTCCTCACCCTCGCGCTCCTCCAGGAGCACGCGAGCCTCCATGACAGGGGCTCCGTCATCGAGTCTGACGTCGATGACGTGCGCCAGAAGTGCGTGTTCACAACGCACACGCCGGTCGACGCTGGCCACGACCGCTTCTCGGCTGAGCTCGTCGAGAGTGTGCTGGGCAAGGAGCGCACAGGTATCCTGGCTCGTCTGACGCACCCCGAGGCAGGCGTGTTCAACCTCACCAAACTGGCGATGTTCTTCTGCCGCAGCGCAAATGGCGTATCGATCCGGCACGCCCACGTCGCGCGGCGGATGTTCCCCGAGACATCCATAAGCGCCATCACCAACGGAGTCCATGTGGGGACCTGGACATCGCCACCGTTTGCGAGGCTCTACGACCGGCACGTGCCCGACTGGCGGCGCGACAATCGTTACCTCCGGCAAGCCTCAGCAATTCCGCGCGAGGAGATCCAGATGGCCCATGCGGAAACCAAAGCCACATTGCTGGCCGAAGTCGAGCGCCGGACCTCTACGAAGCTAAATGCCGGAACAATGACGATCGGCTTTGCGCGTCGCGCGACCGGCTACAAGCGCGCGGATCTGCTATATACGGATGAGGAGCGGCTGCGGCGGATCATCGAGCGCGTGGGGCCGCTTCAGCTCGTCTACGGTGGAAAAGCCCACTCGCGTGACACCACCGGCAAGGCGGCGATCGAGCGAATCTTCTCAGTAGCGCGCGAACTGAAAGACATCCTGCGTGTCGTCTACCTCGAAGAGTACGACATGAGGCTGGCTGCCGTGATGGTGGCAGGCGTCGACCTGTGGCTGAACAACCCCCTGAAGCCGCTTGAAGCGTCTGGAACGAGCGGTATGAAGGCCGCCCTCAACGGTGTGCCCAGCCTCAGCGTTCTCGACGGTTGGTGGCTCGAGGGATGGATCGAGGGCGTTACCGGCTGGGCAATCGGCGATCGATCGGAGGAGTCCGGGGACCCAGTTGCCGAACTCGACTCGCTTTACGGCAAGCTCGAAAACGCGATCCTCCCGATGTTCTACGATCGGCCACGCGCCTACGCGGACGTTATGCGGAGCGCTATCTCACACAACGGCAGCTTCTTCAATGCGCAGCGGATGGTTTCCCAATACGTGCAGAACGTGTACGAGCCCGGAAGCGCGCCCAGGGAAGAGGAGCTGGTGTCTTCGTGAAAGCAGTGGCGTTCGGCGGACCAAGAAAGATGGAGGTGCGGGAGTTCCCCGGGCCGCACGCCGGCACCTGCCAGGTGGTGGTCGAGGTGGCGTACTGCGGGGTCTGCGGCTCCGACCTCCACGAATACGCATCCCAGGCGCCCTCGATGCGTGGCGCCGGCATATTCCAGCCGGTCATGGGTCACGAGTTCACCGGCACGATCTTGGCGCTCGGCAAGGGCGCGAATGGCCTTTCAGTTGGCGATCCTGTCGTCGTCCATCCCGGCCGCCCGTGCGGCGCGTGCTACTACTGCAAGGCGGGAGCGACCAACCTGTGCGCAGAACAGGCCGGCACCGGATACCGTGAGCAAGGCGCTTACGCCGAGCGAGTGGTTGTACACGTGAAACAGGCACTGCATCTACCGGACGACTCCTGGCTCGAGCGCGCGGCGCTCACGGAACCGCTGGGCGTCGCCATTCACTCTCTGAGCCGGGGCGACATGAATGCCGGCGAGACGGTGTTCATCGCCGGTGGAGGCCCAATCGGACTCTTGACCATCCTTGCCGCCAAGCACAAAGGCGCGGGCCGGATCATCGTCTCGGAACCGGCCGAGTCCCGACGCCAGCTCGCGCTGAAGATCGGCGCGACCGAAGCCGTCGATCCAGCCAAGGTGGCCTCAGTGCAGGTGCGCGAGCTGACCGGCGGTCTCGGCTGCGACCTGGCAATCGAGTGCGTTGGCATCGCAGCGACCATGGACGACTGCCTAGCGTCCACTCGACGCGGCGGCCGCATCGTCGTCGCAGGGGCGTTCGAGCAGCCGTACTCAGTTAACCTGCTGAATCTGCTCCTCCAAGAGCACTCGATCGCCGGCACCTTCGGTTACGCGTCCGAGTTCCAAGAGGCACGCGACCTGATCGTCGCGGGCGCCGTCGACGTCTCGTCTCTGATCTCGCGCGTCGTCTCCCTTCACGACCTGCCGTCGGTGTTCGAACAGCTCACGGGGGACCGCAACCGCGACCATAAGGTGCTTGTCGCCCCAAACGGCTAGAGCGGCCCGCCTTCACCCTGGAACGCTTCCCCGTTCCGCTCGTCCTGAGGCTCTCGTAGTACGAGCGGGGCAACCACCGCTGCGGCCAGCACAGGTGCTACAATCACCCCGCAAAAGCAAGGAGGCACCCATGGTTTCCGCTCCCGTTTACGGCGACATCAAGCCCGAAGACGACTACACCCACCCGCTCGGCCCCGAGCAGAACTTCAACGAGAGCATGTATTTCAACTTCTTCGACAACGCCCGGGGGTTCGGCGGCTTCCTGCGCATCGGCAACCGCGCGAACGAGAAGTATGCCGAAGTAACGCTCACGCTCTACCAGCCCAACGGCACCGTGCTGTTCAACTGGAAGCGCCCGGAGATCGAGACCAATGACGCCTTCGACGCCGGTGGCATGAAGTTCGAGACCGTCGAGCCGCTGGTCAAGCTGCGGACTACCTACGAGGGCCACGCCGTCTCCCTGAAAGACGCGAAGCAAATGGCCGACCCCGGCCAGGCCTTCCGCCAGAACCCGCACCAGAAGGTCTCCATCGACATGCTGCACGAAGCCGTCGCGCCCGTCTACGGCCAGACCAATAACGAGCGCGCCGATGCCGACCCCGAGCGAGGCTTCGGCCGCGCGCACTACGAGGAGCACATGCACGTGACCGGCACTGTCACCATCGACGGCGAGACAACCCAGATCGACGCTTATGGCCTGCGCGACCACTCCTGGGGCCCGCGCTACTGGCAGAACATCTACTCCTACCGCTGGCTCACCTGCTCTTTCGGTCCGGAGCTGAATGTCATGGTCTCCGAGATCCGACGGACGCCAGAGGAGCGCACGCAGGGCGGCGTCATCATCCGCGACGGCAAGCTCGAGCGCATCAAGACCATCGACCTCGACTCGGCGTTCGAAGACGAGCGCATTCATCACCGGCGCATGACCGCGAATCTCGGCCTCGAGAGCGGCGAGCAGGTCACCATCGAGGGGCTGGTGAAGGGCTACATCCCGCTCCGCAACCGCCGCGCCGGCATGGTGACGCACATCGGCGAAGGCATGACGGAGTACCTCTGCCTCGGCCGCACCGCCCTGGGCATTTCCGAGTACCTGGACCAAGTCTGACGAATCCGGCCACGCTTGCGAGCGTTCGTTTCCGTTCGTGCTTAGGCGCTCGAAGCATGAGCCGAGCGAACGCGCCCCCGATTTAGCGGGGTTCGACCCGGGCGGAACTGCGAGCGGTGATCGCCGAGCGCAATGCGAAGTTGTGCGAGCGAATTCGGGTCGGAGACGCGGACACCGGGTCGTTCGCGGAGCGAGTCAACGAAATCGCCTTGATTGCCTGCGCGGAGGCCCCTGGCCAGCCGCCCGCGCGATGTATAATGAGTGCTGAGGCCCGACTGCTAGGTCGGGCCTCGTGCTTGCCCGGCTTCCAGCCGGATCGCTAAGATAGTCGATGCTGCCGAGGTGGTGGAATAGGTAGACACGCCGTCTTGAGGGGGCGGTGCCCGTAAGGGCGTAGGGGTTCAAATCCCCTCCTCGGCACCAAGCGTGAGGCGACGTAGCCAAGTGGTTAAGGCAGGGGTCTGCAAAACCCTGATCGGGGGTTCGAATCCCCCCGTCGCCTCCAAGTTATTTTTTAAATACGAAAACGGCCCGGATGGGCCGTTTTCCCTTTCTCCAGTGATGCAGGAAGTGACTACTTTGAAACCGCAGAAATAACGAGCTTTCAAAAATACTTATTTTCTGGTATTGACATTCTACTTTATAACGTGTTGATACAAGGGCCTCAACCGATTATTAACGTCTTAACAAGTCTTAAAGTTGCTTGACTCACGCGGGGCGAATGGGCCTCGGCTTCAGCGATGTAGACTACCGAGGGCCCCATGCCATGGCTGCCACAGCATGACACCGACGGCGATTATGGCGCCCAGGCTGAAGGTTGCGGCGAAGCCGGTCCACCTCCCCATTCGCAGCCGCACCTGTTGCCATCGCGGTTGTCCAAACATCACACCACGTTCACGCCCCGTAGGTAGTCGATGTTTCACGGCACCAGCGGGGCTCACCGTCCTTGTTCGTGGACGTCGCTCAAGCCCAGCTATCCAGGGCAACCTCATATGGCTGTCCTACCTCTCTCCCCGCGAATGGTTCTCAATGCTGGGCTAATCTGAGAGGCACGTCAACGCTTATCAGTCAACTACCTGTAAGAACCTCATCAGAACTTCAACTCACTGTCCGG
>VBEI01000004.1:20733-21287 GCA_005882715.1 Chloroflexota bacterium
CTTGTGCTACCCGATTCGCACACAGCGACCGGCGATTCAACTGATCATTTCGACTGACCCGAGCGAGGTTAAATTATCGCTAGACTACCGCCATTTATATGCTTGGTCGATCCGGCGACAGCGTCTAAGTGAACGGTTGGACCTAGTGGACGCGGCAGGAGGGACGAGCTAGGTTGCCCGACCTTTGATCGTCCGCGCTGTATACGCGCCATTGATGGACCAACGCCGACTTTTTGAATCCATCGTATACGTCGATCAAAGCCACCGACCGCGTCCGTAGTAGCCCCCCGTAAGAATGCTTACGAGCAGCACTATTAGAAGGGCTAACAAGAAGGCCTTGGCAACGAAGATGCCAAGGCTCCCAAAGAGAAGGATGAGCAAGAGTAATACGATCAACAACATCAGCACCTTGATTCCTCCATTGCTGATCCAATTCGTCAACGACAACCCGGCCGCGAGAACCGCGGAGGAGATGGCGTCATCTCATCGACTGAGCCCTCGGCCTCGGCAAGGGGCCTGCGAGCGTCTCCGGCTGTAAGGATTTTGCACTCGTC
>VBEI01000005.1 GCA_005882715.1 Chloroflexota bacterium
CTGCTGGACCAGGCTAAGGAGTCCGCGGAGACGGCTAAGTACGTTGGGCAGGCGAACAGCGTGATCAAGCAGAGGCGGCGGGCTTTGACAGCCGCAGTCGAAGAAGCCGCGAATGCGCTGGGTAGCGTGGACGCCCGTTACCGCTCGCTGGGGGCTCAGCGAGAGGCTGCAGAGGCGGCGCTGGCCCGGCTTGAGGCGCAAGTTTCGGCGAAGGCGGTGCAACTGCGCGGCCTGGAGATGGAGCTGACCACACTAACATCCAGCGTGGAGGCGGACGAGAAGGGCCTGCGCGAGGCGAGGCAGCGGATGGAAAGCTTCGTGCAGTTCGTTCAACCCGGTGAGGAAGGCTCGCATCACCTTGAGGCAAGACAGCGCGACCTGCACTCTCAGGTGATGAGCTCGCAGAACCGGCTGTTCGAGAGCGAGCGCCAGGCGCTGGAGGCGGAGGCGGAGGTGCGCCGCTGGGAGACGGAAGTGGACACCATGCGAGTGCGGATCGAGGAGGACGGGCTGACATTGAGCGCGGACGGAAACATCCTTTTGGAGGACGCCAAAGAGGTAGCGGTGCCGTTCTGGCTGGCCGCCGGTCAGGAGCCGGAGGAAGGCGAAGGTCCGTCCTGGGAAGGACGGCCGATGTCCGGGGGCGCACACATCGACCAGGAAGGGCTGCGCGGCCAGATCGAGAGGCTGCGAGCGCAGATCCGCAACCTCGGGCCGGTAAACGTCGAGGCCCGGGAGGATTACGAATCGCTAAGCGAGCGGCACAGCTTCCTCGCGGGGCAGTTGGAAGACCTCGCCGCCGCCGAGAAGTCGTTGCACCGTGCGATTGAGGAGCTTACCACGCTGATGCGCAAGCGGTTCGAGACGACGTTCGAGAAGGTGGCGCGCGGGTTCGAGCAGTATTTTAAGGCGTTCTTCGGGGGCGGGCAGGCGGAGCTAAGCCTAACAGACCCAAAAGACCCGTCGAACTCGGGGGTGGAGGTTGAGGCGCGCCCGCCGGGGAAACGAACGAAGACGCTCGCGCAGCTTTCCGGCGGGGAGAAGGCGCTCACCTCGGTGTCACTGCTGTTCGCGCTGCTCCAGGCAAACCCTTCGCCATTTTGCGTGCTGGACGAAGTAGACGCGATGCTGGACGAAGCGAACGTCGGCCGCTTCGCGTCTGCGCTGCATGAACTGGCGCAGCGGACGCAGTTCATCGTGATCACACACAATCGCCGCACGATCGAGGTGGCCGATAGCATCTACGGAGTCTCGATGGCACCCGACGGCGCTTCGCGGGTGCTTTCGATGCGACTGGCGGACCTGCCGGCGGGCCAGACCGTGGCGGCCAACTGAACATGCTCGCTTTTCGGTAGAATAGCGGTCGGACGCTCGTTGCCGCCGTCCGCTCCGGCGAGGCGAACTGATGCCCCAGCAACCGATTGAACTAATCCTCACCCGTCAGTGGGCGAGCTATTTGGCTGTGCCCGTCTGGGTTATGGGCGAAAACGGACATTTGTCGTACTACAACGAGCCGGCGGAAGCGGTCCTCGGCCGGCGCTTCGATGAGGCCGGGGAGATGCCCGCCGAGGAGCTGGCGACGATCTTTCAAACGACCCGTGAGGACGGTTCTCGGCTAAATTCCGAGTCGCTTCCGATAAACATCGCACTCTTGGAACGGCGGCCGGCCCACTTGCGTCATCGCTTCCGGGGGCTAGACGGACAGTGGCGGCTTGTGGACGTGAGTGCTTTTCCGATCGAGGGTCAGGGTGGACGGCATCTCGGCGCAGTTGCAATCTTCTGGGAAGTGGAGCCGGGCACGGAGGGCTGAAGGGCAGGCATCGCAAGGATGGACGTGACTCTGTGGGGCACAAGGGGCTCGCTGGCTTCGCCGGGACCTCAAACGGCGGGCTATGGGGGAAACACATCCTGCGTGGAAGTGAGGGGCGCAGATGGCCAGTTGCTCATACTTGATGCCGGGACAGGCATCCGACCGTTGAGCGCAACGCTGGGCGCCGAGTTGCGGCGCGTGGACATTCTGTTGACGCACCTGCATATGGACCATATACAGGGCCTCGGCTTCTTCGCCGGGCTCTACAAGCCGGACCTGGAGGTGCACGTCTGGGGCCCGCCGTCCACGACGCTGCACCTGCGCGACCGGCTCGCCCGCTACCTTTCGCCGCCTTTGTTCCCTGTGCAGATGCGTGACCTTCCGAGCCGGTTGATGTTACACGACGTCCCGCTAAGCGATTTTGAAATCGAGGCGATGGGTATCAAGGCAAGCTTGGTTTGCCATCCAGGCCCCACTGTTGGCTATAGGATCAGTGAGAACGGGAAGGCGGTGGTTTACCTTCCCGATCACGAGCCGGCGCTCGGTGCGCGCCGTTTTCCGGGCGATGCGAACTGGACCTCGGGCTTTGAGCTCGCGGAAGAGGCAGACCTACTAATCCATGATGCGCAGTACACTCCCGAGGAGTATGCCGAGCATATCGGTTGGGGACATAGCTCACTGCCACAAGCCCTGGCGTTCGCGGCTAAAGCGGCAGCGCAAGAGGTCGTGACATTTCATCACGACCCCCAGCACAACGATGCGATGCTAGATAGGATGGTCGAACAGGCGAGAAGGGCCGTTAAGTTGCCGTTCACGCTCGTGGGCGGGACAGAGGGCGCGACGTTCGCGCTTTAGTCGCCCCGCGTTCACCGACCGGATGGAGTAAGGGTCATGATCGTGGCGGTCGTCGATGATCTTATGGTCGGCGTGCGCATTGAAGAGGCGGCCAAGGCTATCGGAGCGAGGGCAGAGGCGGTCTCTTCGTACGAGGAGGCCAGGCAAAGCCTGCGCTCAGGGGTAGTGGAGAGTCTGGTCGTCGATCTGGCGATTTCCGGGCTTGATCTTGATAAGCTCGTCCGAGAGGCGCGCCAGGCGCGGGCCTGGCTAATCGCTTTCTATCCGCATGTAAATGTAGAGCTGCGACGTGCGGCCAAGCGAGCGGGGGTCGAGCGAATATATCCGCGCAGCCGGTTCTTACGCGATTTGCCGAATATTCTGCGAGAACGTTTAGATAAGTAGCAGATGTTGCCCCGTGCAGGACGCTGCCAATATCATCGAGACTAATGGTCAGGCTATTCAGGCGAAAGAAGGACGAAGAACCGATCGGCGCAGAGGAAGACGCCGCTGGGGTTACGGCCGTAACCGAGGGGCCAGTACCGCCGCCCGAGGCGACGGCGCCGGAAGACGAAGCCGCGCCCGTCGATCAGGCAGTCGAGCGTACGCGGCGAACGTGGTTCAGCCGCATAGGAGGGATGTTCCGTCGCGGCTTGAACGAGGAGTTATGGGAAGAGCTGGAAGAGACCCTTGTCGCAGCGGATACCGGGGTGACGACTACGATTAAGGTCATCGATGATCTGCGGGAGCGTGTCAAGCAAGAGTCGATTCGGGATCCGGAGCAGGCCCTTGGCGTTCTGAAGGAAGACCTAATCGCGACGCTGGAAGTGGACACCGGCCGGGGTCAGATATGGCACTCAAATGGGCATCGGCAGACGTTGCCCAGGCCGGCGATTATCCTGGTGGTGGGAGTGAACGGGACGGGGAAGACGACGAGCATCGGCAAGCTGGCGCACGCTTACAGATCCCAGGGGAAGAAGTTGGTATTAGCCGCGGCGGATACCTTCAGGGCGGCGGCGATCGAGCAGCTGAAGGAGTGGGGACAGCGGACGGGCGTCGACGTGGTGGCACATAAGCAGGGCGCGGACCCGGGCGCGGTCGTCTTCGACGCGCTGTCTGCGGCGGAAAGCCGGGGCGCGGACGTGTTAATCATCGACACCGCGGGAAGGCTGCACACAAAGGCGCACCTGATGGAAGAGCTGATGAAGGTGAACCGCGTTATCCAGCGCAAGTACCCGGAGGCGCCCCACGAGGTATTGCTAGTCCTTGACGCGACGACAGGCCAGAACGCGATGCACCAGGCGAAGTACTTCACCGAAGCGGTCGGCGTAACCGGCGTCGTACTGGCAAAGCTCGACGGGACGGCGAAAGGCGGCGTCATCTTCTCGATATGCGACCAACTCAGGGTGCCGGTGCGCTTCGTGGGTACGGGCGAGCGGCCACAGGACCTGGCGCCGTTCGAGCCGCGCGAGTTCGTCGAGGCGTTGTTCGCCTCGTAAGCGGACATCCCGTCGTTTTTGTCCTCAAGGGCGCCCCCATCCAATGGCCTCGCCCGCGCTCGCCCGAAGTGGGGAGCTGGGGGCCATCCCCAGACCCCGGTCTGACAGCCATCGAATTGTTATTGGGAAGCACGCCTTTTAGGGCGCCTGGGTGTACCCCCGCTCGTGAAGAACGCCTGGCCGGCCCACGTCCAAGCCCGATAGTCGAGCTTCCGCTAGACTGACAGAGTGCAAGACGCGCCTGAGCGTGACATAACGACTACACCCGCGGCGCCGGCCGTACACGCGGAAGGGCCCAACGCTCAGGTCAGAGCAGGGATTACCCTCAGCGTGGAAACGTTCATCTGGACAGGTCTTGTGCTGGCAGCGGGCGCGCTCCGGCTCCCACACCTGGGTAGGCCTCCGCTCACCGTGGACGAAGGGCTGCGTGCCTTCGATGCGACGCGGGTGGCCGGTGGGGATGTGCCCCAAACGTGGCGAGGCGATCTCTCGGAAGCGGCGACCTCGTACCTGTTCCGTATCTTTGGTGAGACGGACCTGCTTGTGCGGCTCCTACCGGCGCTTGCGGGTGTGGCGATGATCGGGCTCCTTTGGTTGGCAAGGCCGTATGCGGGGCGAGTTGGAACACTCCTAGCGGCGGGGCTACTAGCATTCTCGCCGATGTTGGTCATCTATTCGCGGTCAGGAACGGAGTTTAGCCTCGGGACATTGGTGGCCGGTCTGATCATGATTTCGCTGTTCGCCTACCTCCAGAACCCGAGGTCCGGGCTCGCCTTTCCGCTCATCTTTGGGCTGGCGCTGGCGCCGCTTACCGATGCGGTAGCGATGCTCGCCGCGCTGGCCGCACTCGTCTTCCTGGCGGTGGAGGCAGTGTTCTCCTCAAACAGCGACGTCAGGCACGCCTGGCAGACGTTCAGGCGGAGTCCGCTGCAGTGGGTGACGGCGCTTCTGATCGTCGCGGCGGCCCTTCAGTTCGGGATTACGCGTTTTGGTACTTCGCTGGAGGGGCTGGACTTGCCCGGGCTGAGGCTTTTCTGGGAGATGTTCGACATGCCGCGGGACTCGCGGCCGCCGGAGTACCATTTCGCGCTGTTGTTAGCCTACGATTGGCCGCTTCTGCTCGGGGGAACGGCCGGGTTTGTGTTCGTTGCGGTAAAGTTCTTGCGACAACCGAGGAAAACCACGGCGTTCGAGCGATTTCTGCTGCTCTGGACACTGGCGGCGGCATTCGCGCTGGCGCTTACGACGAGGCGAGAGGCTGGGCAGCTGCTGATGCTGCTGCTGCCGCTAGGGCTGCTGGCCGGGAGGCTAGCGGAGGAAATCGCGGCGCGGGCCGATTGGGCGGCCACATGCCGCTGGTGGCCGGCGGGCGCGGCGGTCGCCGCGGCTGCGGCCGCTGCTGCTGTACTCATGACGAAGTGGTCGTCCGGTAACGCGGATACAACAGAGCGGCTGACCTTCCTTGCAGCCGTGGTCATCGGCGTGGCGCTAGTCGCTCTCGTCGCTATGAGGGCGCGGGCTGGGGCGATGCCGGCCGTGGCCGTGGTGGTTGCGCTCGCGGCGACCGTATTTGTCGCCCACTCGTCTCTCGCGGTCGCGTTCTCGGGTGGGACGGAGTTCGCGGTGGACCTTCGGCTCGCGCCTCGCGCAGATCAGCTGCGTGAGACGGTCGACAAGCTGGCGCGCGAACGGGGCGGAACGATTGTTGTCGACTCAGATCTGAGCGACGAACTCGGGTGGACGTTACGGGACTCGCCGGTGGTCTTCGGCGGACCGACCAATCGCGCTTCGGCGGTGGTCTCGAGGCCCAATGCAAACCCGGCGGGGTTCGTTGCGAGGGAGGAGGTCTGGCGAGTAGCCGAGGGTTGGTACCCGGACGAGGTGCTGGCGCCGCGCCGAATGTGGCGCTGGGTGTTGTACCGGGAGCCGTACTCGGACGTGAACGCCTTGGACGTGCGTATATTCGTCAGGACGATCTAGAGGCAAACGCGCCGAGCGGACAAGCCAAGGGCAAGAGGTAATGAACTTTGGAGCGACGGGGCTGAAGAATGAGTGAACTCGTGCGACCGCTGCCGTTAGGAACGACCGCCGCAAGAACGCGCGACACATTCAGCACGCTAACCTTGCGACTCCCGTTGACCTGGGAGGCGGCGGCTTACGGCGTGCTGATCGCGTGCGCTTTCGGGTTCCGGTTGTGGGACCTTGGGTCAAGGGCGATGCACCATGACGAGAGCCTTCACTCGTACTACGCCTACCAGATTCTTCAGGGGCACGGCTACGAGCACAGCCCCGTGCTGCACGGGCCGTTCCAGTTTTTCGGGACGGCATTGACGTTCTTCTTGACCGGCGGCGCGTCGGATACCTCGGCACGCATCCTGCCGGCGCTATTCGGCGGCGTCCTCGTGCTGCTGCCTCTGCTGTTCCGAAGCCGGCTCGGCCGACTAGGAGCGCTAGTGACGGCTACGTTGATCGCCTTCTCGCCGACACTGATGTATTACAGCCGCTTCGCACGCGAGGACATCTACGCGGCCGTCTTCACGCTGGGGATCGTCATCTGCGTCTGGCGCTACATCGATGAGGAGAAGCCGCATTACCTCTACATCTCGGCCGCGCTGCTGGCGCTGAGCTTTGCCACCAAGGAGACGACGTTCGTCTTCACGGCCATAATGCTGATTTTCCTCGACCTGTGGGCGGCATTGGAATTCGCCGGTCAGGCACGCGGGAGAGGATCGAGGATGGCGCGCGGGTCAGCCTTCCTGGGATACGCGCCGTTCGCTTGGGCGATCGCGGCGCTGTGGCCGTTCATCGGAGGAATCCGCAAACGGCTGGGGCTCCAGGAGCGGCATCCAGCCGTGGATGTCCTGGTGATCATGGGCACGCTGGCGGGGCCGCAGTTCGCGGCCGCTGTGAAGGTCCCGCTGGAAGGTGCCGGAATGGAGATTAGTCCGGGGGCCGACGAGCGTGCGCTGGCGATCCCGGTCGTGCTCGCGCTTGTAGCCGCGAGCGTGCTCGTGGGGCTGGCTTGGGACCGGCGAGTGTGGTTGACGGCGGCCCTCTGTTTTTGGGCGCCGTATGCCCTGCTCTTCACGGCGTTTCTTACCGACATCGACGGATTCGGCGGCGGCATCTGGCAATCTCTCGACTACTGGATCGGCCAGCACGGGGCGCAGCGCGGCGACCAGCCGGAGTTTTATTACTTGATGTTCTGGCCGGCGTATGAGTACCTGGCGCTTGCGCTCGCGGGACCGGCTCTCCTGTATTACTCGCTGCGCGGCGGGCCAGGCTCCTGGCTTCTGACGGTAATCACGGTGGTTGCTTTATTGTCTGCGTTCGGAGCGGACAGCTTCGCCGACGACACGGCGGTTGAGGTCGCCCAATGCCTTGCGCTGGCTCTGGCGGCGGTGACGCTGTTTCTCGCGGTGAAAGGCGACATTTTCGAGCGCTTTCTAGTGTTCTGGACCGTAACGAGTCTCGTCGCCTACTCGCTCGTGGGAGAGAAGATGCCCTGGCTGACGGTCCACACGACTCTTCCGCTCGTAATCCTGGCGGGCTATAGCGCCGGGCGCTTCTTCTCGTGGCTGGTGGCGAGACGGAAAGCAGACGGAGGCGCGCAACGAAGCCGCTTCAGGCCCGGGCGGGCAGTGGCGATCGCGGTGGCAGCGCCAATCGCCGTCCTCGGGGTACTAAGCATGCGCACCGCCATCCTGGCGACCTACGACCACGGGGACGTGCCGCGCGAGTTCTTGTTCTATACGCAGACATCGCCTGACGTGCCAGACGTTGTGGAGCGCGTCGACCGCATCGCCGAATCCTCGGGAAGAGGGAAGGGCCTGCGCATTCAGGTCGATCGGACGGACCCTTGGCCGTGGGCCTGGTACTTCCGTGACTACGACGTGAGTTTCGATGAGATGGGGGCGGAGTTCCGGCCGGAAGCGGATTCAGTACTGCTTCTTTCAGCTCCGAACGAGACGTACTCCAGCGCATACATCGACAGCTATCAGCCGTCGCAGCCGTACACACTACGCTGGTGGTTCCCGGAGGACTACCGAGGCATCGGCGAGAAGAAAGACCTGGCGGAAGGCATCGCTGATTTCGCGTCGAGCCTCAAGGCCGGCCATACTTGGGAGCGCTGGTGGGGCTTCTGGTTTCACCGCGATATCTTGCCGCAAGGTGGAGTGGAGGGCCGGCTGTTTGTGCCGTTGGAGTTCGAGGCGGTCGATCCCGGACCGTCATCATCCACGCCTGTGGGCCGAGGCGAAACCGCGACACGGCCGGCGGCGGACCTGGAGGGACGCTACATCATCGGGCGGCTCGGTGCGGAGCCGGGGCAGATGGACCTGCCGCTGGGGGTGGCGCTCGACGCTGGCGGCAATATCTACGTCGTCGATAGCGGCAACTCTCGGATCCAGAAATTCGATCCCCGCGGGAGGCCTTTAGCGGCAGTGGGCTCGGCGGGCTCGGCGCCCGGCCAGTTCAACCAGCCTTCCGATATCGCGGTCGACGCCGCCGGGAACGTTTATGTAGCCGACACATGGAACCACCGGATCCAAAAATTCGGCGCGGACCTGACACCTATCTTGGTTTGGGGGCAGGCGACAGGCGATCTAATCAACCCCGCGCCGGACAAGTTCTGGGGCCCGCGGGGGATCGCGATTGACCACCAGGGCGACATCCTAGTAGCCGATACGGGCACCAACCGCATCCGCAGGTACACTCCAGACGGGACGCACCTTGGCGACTTCGGGCGGCGCGGCAAGGAGGCGGGGGAGTTCGATGAGCCGACGGGAATCGCGGTTGGCCCGGACGGGTCGATCTACGTGGCGGAAGGAGGCAACGCGCGCATTCAGAAGTTCGACGCCTCGGGGAAGTTCATTGCAGCGTGGCCGATCGAGGACTGGGGCGAGCGGAGCCTGCGCAACAAGCCGCGCATCGAGGCCCTGCCTGACGGCCGCCTGATCGCGACCGACGCGCCGCATGCGCGGCTACTGTTGATCGGCAAAGACGGGCATGTGACGGCGCGGTTGGGCACGGTGGTGGAGGTGCCGCTGTTCTCGCCGGAGGGGGTGGCCTTCGACCCGGAGCATGGGTTTGTCTACGTGACGGACGGGCTGGCGGGGCACATACGGCGCTTCCCGTTCACTGACTTTGCGCTGCGTTAGTCTGCGCGCTTTTCGGTGGCTGCGTCTCCAAACACTGTCTTGTATGCTATGTGAGAATTGGCACAATCGTCCGTTCTTAGAATGGCAGCAAGCGCATGTTTTCGCAGGCCAGTCATAATTCGCGGGTAACGCCGGTCGATCCGGTGGCGGGCAGCCCCGAGCTTCTTGTCCGCATCAGCGAGCTGATCGAGGACTTGTCCGCCGACCACGTCGATCTCTTGAAGGCGTTTCACCGCATCCAACACGAGTTCGGCTACCTGCCTCACGAAGCAGTGCCGCTGCTTGCGGGGAAGTTTCGGACGACGCCGGCGATCATCTTCGGGACCATCGACTTCTACTCTGAGGTGCGTACGGCGCCAGCGGCCGAGACGACGGTTGAGTGGTGCAGCGGGCCGGCCTGCCTGCTAAAGGGATCGCTGAACATCCGGCGCGCGCTGGAGGCGATCCTGGAATGCGAGATGAACCGGACGAGCTCCAACGGCAATTTCGGCCTGCGGCTGGTCCAGTGCGATGGCACCTGCCACCTGGCGCCGCTCGTTCGGCAGGACGGGCGGTACATCGGACCGCTGACGGTCAGCGAGTCGATCGAGTGGGCGCGGCGGCTTAAAGGCGAGGACGGAGCGGTGCAGACGGAGGGCGAGGGCGCCCCTGCGGAGGAAGAGTCCTCGCAGACGGCCCAAAAGGTGGAGTCGGAATGACGCTGCCGACATACAAGGAGATGTGGCAGCAGGCCGACGAGGTCTGGACACGGACGGCAAGGCCGGCGCGTACGCTGATAAAGGTTGGCGTGGCCACCTGCTCGCGAGTCGTGGGGGCGGAGGAGACGCTCGAGACGCTCAGGAGGGAGGTCCAGGCGCGCAGGCTCGACGCCGACGTCATGCTGACCGGTTGTCTGGGGCTCTGCTACGCGGAACCACTCGTCGAAGTGATCCGGCCGAACGTCCCAGGTATCCTCTACCAGCTCATGACGGCAGACAAGGTGGCGTCGCTCCTGGAGACGGCGGTGGCGGCGGACGGGAACGCGCGCGAGCATGCGCTGGCTGTAATGGGGGACAAAGAATTCGGCGGTCTGCCGGCCCTCGGTTCGCTCGAATTCATGCGCGGGCAGGTACGCCGATTGATGGCGAATTGCGGCGTGACGGATCCCGAAAGCATCGACCACTATCTTGCGCGCGGAGGCTACGAAGGGCTAGTTGGTGCGCTGCGGCTGAAGCCCGTGGAAGTGATCGACGAAGTAAAGAAATCCGGGCTCTGGGGCCGCGGCGGCGCGGCGTTCTCGACGGGTCTGAAGTGGGAATTTCTGTATAACGCCAAGCGTAAGCCGAAATACCTGATCTGCAATGCAGATGAGGGCGACCCGGGTTCGTTCGTCAACCGCAACCTGATGGAAAGCGATCCGCAGCTCCTGGTGGAAGGGATGATCATCGGCGGCTACGCCACAGAGGCGGACAAAGGATGCATCTACATCAGGGACGAGTACCCGTTACCGGTCGAAAGAATGGAGCTGGCAGTCGCCCAGGCACGCGAGCGGGGCCTGGTGGGCGAAGGGATCCTGGGAAGCGACTTCTCTTTCGAGCTGGAGGTCGTGCGCGGCGCGGGGAGCTACGTCTGCGGCGACGAGACGGGGCTGCTGTCATCGCTCGAGGACAGGCGGGGGATGCCGAAGATCAAGCCGCCCTTTCCGGCTCAGGCCGGCGTCTTCGCGATGCCATCGAACATCAACAACGTCGAGTCTTACACCAACGTGCCCCTAATCATGCGCCACGGGGCTGATTGGTGGGCGGAGATGGGGTCCGAGAAGCACAAGGGCACGAAGATGTTTTCGCTCTCGGGCCAGATCCAGCGGGTGGGAATTCTGGAGGTGCCGCTCGGAACGCCGACCAGCGACGTCGTGATGCGTATGGGCGGGGGCCCGCCCAAAGGGCGCAAGTTGAAAGCCGTCCAGCCCGGCGGCCCGCTCTCCGGAGTCATACCGGCAAGCGACGTGGACATCCCACTGGAACCGGACCCCTATCGCGAGCGCGGGGTACTGATGGGATCGGGCGGGCTCGTGATACTGGACGACACGAACTGCATCGTCGACCTCTGCGTCTACTTCGAGTGGTTCGCGGAGGACGAATCGTGCGGTCGGTGCACGACCTGCTTCGCGGGGACGCGGCGGATGCTGGAGATCCTGCGCCGGATTAGCAGCGGGCGCGGGCGGCTGGCCGATCTGGAACTGATCAAACTTTTGGGGAGCATCGCGCAGAACGCGAACTGTTTTCACGGGCAGGGAGCGCCGACAGCCGTCATGTCTATGTTCCGCTTCTTCGAGGGCGAGCTTTTGGAACATGTGGAGCGAAAGCGCTGCCCGGCGAAAGTATGTCGCGGTCTGGTGCGCTACGAGGTGCTTCACCACTCGGACCGCCTGCCAGCGGCGGAGGCCATCTGTCCCACGAATGCGGTGGTGCGCGACAACGGGACATACAGGATCGACCAGCTGAAATGCATCAAGTGCGACGCCTGCCGTGAACAGGCGCCTTATGCTATCGCGGTTGTAGACGAGTTCGCGCCCGCCTGAACGCCGCTCGCTCGTCGCGCGTCTGGCGCTTTTGAGCATCTCTGCTCAATTGACGGTAAGGCGTGCTATAATCCGCGTGCAAAGAACGAGGGTGCGCCTTCCCGACCCGGGGCGGTCCCGAAGGCCTGCGGAGCTGCTTCGTGGCTCCGCTCACCCAGTGCGCCTCTGCCTTTACCGGGGCTGTCCAATGAGTGTAGTTGAAGGCGCCGGGCGCCGGCCCGGCGTGCGGACGACGAAAGCGGGCCTGCAGAGCGGCGTACCGAGCAGAGCTGGGCCGGTGCAACCGGACGCCAGCGGACAGCCGGCACCCTCAACGCTGGCCGTCGACTCTCCGTTCGGTTGGGCGGCGGCGCTCTACCGAAGCATCGTTGACACTTCCCCCGACGCGATCACGGTAACGACGATCGAGGGCAAGATAATTCTTTGCAACCAGCAAGCGGCGACGCTGCACGGCTTGCAACGAGTCGACGAGATGATCGCCCGTTCGGCCTGGGAGTTCGTGGCGGGAGAAGACATCGAGCGCGCCTCGCGGGATTTCCTGCGTATTTTGACGGAAGGTAGCATTCGGGACGTCGAGTATTCGCTGTTGCGTGCCGACGGCAGGCGGGTGCCCGTGGAACTTAGCGCATCGGCGATTATTGATAAGGAGGGTAAACCGCGAGCGCTAATCAGCGTCGTTCGAGACGTTACGGAGCGGCGGACGGCCCAGGAGGCGCTGCGCCGGAGCGAGGAGCACTTCCGCCATCTAATCGAGAACGCGCCGGACTTGATCACGGTCATCGAGCCAAGCGGTGAGATTCGCTACCAGAGCCCGTCGGTACGACGGACGCTGGGGTATATGCCAGACGAGCTGGTAGGCACAAGCATCTGGCAAATTATTCATCCGGACGACCTGCGAGAGGTCGGGGATGCAATAGCACGAGGGCTCCTCGAGGTACAGTCATCGGAATCGGGGCTGCCACACAAACTGCTTGTCTTCCGGGCGAGGCACAGAGATGGGCGCTGGCGCTACATGGAGGGGTCCGGCAAGGTGCTGATGGAGGACGGCCGCGCATATGGGTTGATCAACTCGCGCGACATCACCGACCGGATCGAGGCGGAACGGGCGCTGGAAGCGAGCGAGCGGCGCAAGGCGGCTATCTTAAAGACAGCTCTGGACGCAATTATCACCATCGATTACGAGAGCAAGATCCTCGAGTTCAATCCGGCGGCCGAGGCGATGTTCGGTCACGCTGCCGCCGAGGCGATAGGGAAATCGCTCGACGACCTGATCGTGCCACCTTCGCTGCAAGCCAAGCATCGGCCCGGGATGGAGCGCTACATGACAACCAGTGAGGGCCCGGTGCTGCGGAAGCGGATCGAGCTGACCGGGATGCGGGCGGATGGAAGTGAGTTTCCGGTGGAAATCGCCATCGTACCCATCGAGATGGCCGGGGCAACGATTTTTACCGGCCACGTACGCGATTTGACCGAGCGCAAGCGAGCGGAAGAGGAGCTTCAGCGGGCCAGGGAGGAGCTGGAGAGTAGAGTCGAGCAGCGGTGGGGCGTGGAAGGTGCGTACGGACTGACTTTTCGCGAGCTGACCGTGTTGCACCTGGCGTCAAGCGGAAGGGCTGACAAGGAGATTGCGGCTACGCTAGGGATCAGCCCGCAGACCGTAAACAAACACGTGCAGCGGATACTGCACAAGATGGGCGCATCATCCCGCACAGAGGCGGTGGTGCGGGCGATCAAAGAGGGGGTCGTAGGGTAGAATGTCCTGTCCGGCGTACCTAAAAATAGGTATTGACTAGCGGGCGAACGTAACCGACGATAAGGGTGTCGCACCCTCCCTTGGGCAGCGGGCGACCCGTTCCGGTACGGGTTCGCCCAAATATGGCAGCGGGCGAGAACGGTTCCGGTATCGTTCTCGCCCAAATCTTTTGTGCCGTAAACTCTTTGTCGCTTCCCGTTTGATTCCTTTCGCCCGGGCGCCGGCAGGGGTTGATTTTCTTAACCAATCGAGATAAATTAACGGCGCGGTAGGCAATTGCCGTACCAAAGACCCTGTGCGCGCAAGCCGCAAGGAGCGGCGCGGGGCGGTAATAGGTGCGACCTTCCAGCGCTGCTGGTATTTGTACCGTCGCAGACCGGAGCGACGAAATGAAAGAGCCAGAGCAGTCGCGCTCGCATAAGACAAAGGGAGCGAAGGGTCAGCTCCAGGAGCTGATCGATGTAATCGCGCTACGCGCGTCAACTGCCGGTGTGGCTGAAGTTCAGGGCATTGAAGATGCCCTGCGATTCGTAGTCGACCGCATATGCCGCCACACCGGCTGGCCGGTGGGGCACGTCTACATGCCGGCGCCCGATTCTGAGGATGAGTACGTGAGCGCAGGCATCTGGCACCTCGATGACGCCGCGGCGCTCGAACGATTCCGCAAGGCCACGGAGCAGACGCGGCTCAATGGAGACGTGGGATTACCCGGCCGGGTCCTGTCGTCGGGCAGACCTGCCTGGGTGGTTGACGTAGGGCAGGAGCCGGGCTTCCCCAGAGCCGCAGCGGCCAGGAGAGCGGGCCTTAAGTCGGCGGTCGCGTTCCCAATTCAGGCCGGCGAACGGACCGGGGCAGTGGTGGAGTTCTTCTCGCGGGAGGTGATGGAGGCTAACGAGCATCTGCTCGAGGCGATGGTGAGCATCGGCACGGAGCTGGGAAGGGCTTTCGAACGCAGCCGTGAGTTGTCGATGGCGCAGCAGGCGGCGGAGCTATATCGGAGCGTTGTAGAAACTTCGCCGGACGCCATTATGGTCACGGACCTGAATGGCAGGGTGCTGATGTGCAACCAGCAGGCGGCGGCCCACCACGGCGCGGAGGGGCCGGAGGCGATGCTGGGTCTCAGCGGCTTCGATTTCGTGGCACCGGAAGACCGGGAGCGCGCCGTTGAGAATGCGCGGCGCACGCTAGAGACGGGCGGAGTTCGCAACGTGGAATATACATTGGTCCGGCGGGACGGCTCGCGCATCCCTGCTGAATTGAGCGCGTCGCTGATCCGGGACCCGCAGGGACAGCCGCGCGCCTTCATCGCTGTTGTGCGCAACGTTGCTGAGCGAAAGAAGTCCGAGGACGCGCTGCGCCAGTCGGAGGAGAAGTTCCGCACGCTGACGGAGATGAATGCGGCGGCAACGTTCGTCTTCAAGAAGGGCCGCCTCGTGTACGCGAATTCGGCGGCGGCGGAAATGACTGGATACAGCGTCGACGAGCTTCTGACCATCGACCCATGGAAGACCGTACACCCCGACTTCCGGGAGAGCCTGGAAGAGGCCTGGCGCGCAACCTTTGAGCGACCCGACCAACCGCCGCCGAGTGGGTTCGAGGTGAAGATCGTAACGAAGGACGGTGACGAGCGCTGGGTCGAGTACAGCGCCGACCTCGTGGATTGGGAAGGCGGCAGGGGAGTCCTCGGGACTGCTTACGACGTGACGGAGCGCAAGCAGGCGGAGCAGGCGCTGCGCGACAGCGAGGAACGCTACCGGGTGATGTACCAGGACAACCCCTCGATGTACTTTACCGTGGACGCGGCGGGCAGGGTGCTTTCCGTGAACCAGTTCGGCGCGGAGCAGCTGGGCTATGCGCCGGAAGAGCTGGCCGGCACGCCCGTGCTAGAGGTCTTCTACGATGAGGACAAGGAGGATATCGCCCGCCAACTCCAGCTGTGCATGGACACGCCGGGGAAGATGTCGCACTGGGAATGCCGCAAGGTGAGGAAGGATGGGGAAGTGGTCTGGGTCAAGGAGGCGGCGCGCGCGACTTTAGACGTCAACGGCGAACTAATCGTGCTCATTGTGTGTGAGGACATCACAGAGCGCCGGCGGATGGAAGAAGAGCTGCGGAAGGCGAGGGAGGAGCTGGAAGGCAAGGTCGAGCGGCAGATGCAGCAGGGACGGGCCTATGGCCTTACCTTCCGCGAGCTAACTGTCCTTCACCTGGTTGCGGCCGGAAACTCCGACAGGGAGATGGCTGATAAGCTCGGCATCAGCCCTTTGACGGTGAGCAAGCACGTCGCCAACATCCTGTCGAAGATGGGGGCGTCCTCACGCAGCGAGGCGAGTGCGCGCGCGGTGCGGGAAGCGCTTCTCGTGTAGTTATCAACACCAGCAAGATTTTAAATAAGCCACAAAAATACTAGAAATCAGGTATTTACCAGCCTCTGCGGTTCCCTAAATAATTGAGGTACCCTCTTTTTGGGCTCCGCGGGCCGGGCGAGCCGCAACGCTTGGCCCGCTCCCTTTTTTTACAGGCCGTCTACCGAGGGGTTGTGACAGCCCGCGCTTCGATTTCATCTCGAGCGAGGCTATAATACGTGCCAAAGCCGTCGGACCGAAGCGTTCAAGGTGCAGCCGGCCGCGTGACAACCCCGCTTAGACGTCAGTACCTGGAGATCAAGCGCCGCTACCCGCACGCCATACTTTTTTTCCGTCTCGGCGACTTCTACGAGACGTTCGATGAGGACGCGGAGACGGTGGCGCGGGAGCTGGAGATCACGCTCACCTCGCGGCCGGTGAGCAAGAATCAGCGCGTGCCGCTGGCAGGTATACCACACCACTCCCTGGATTCCCATCTCGGCAAGCTGATCGCGCGGGGCTACAAGGTTGCGATCTGCGAGCAGATGGAGCCCCCAAAAGGGGGCAACCTGGTCGACCGCCAGGTAGTGCGGGTCGTGACGCCGGGGACTCTTGTTGAGGAGAACCTGCTGGCGGGAGCGGCCAACAACTTCCTCGCCGCCTATGTGCCGGAAGACGGGCTGGCCGGCCTCGCGCATGTCGACGTTTCCACGGGCGAGTTCGGCTGCTTTCAGGCAGAGGCGGCCGAGGCTGCCCTGGAGATCGAGAGGCTGGCGCCAGCGGAGTTGCTGCTGCCGCAGGGAATCACGCCGCCGGGGAACTCAACAGGGACGCTGACGCCGCTGGGCGGACACGCCTTCGAGGCAGAGGCGGCGGAGGCCCGGCTCCTTTCGCACTTCGGGACGGCTTCGCTGGACGGCCTGGGCCTCGCCGGGCAGAGCCTGGCGGCGCGCGCCGCCGGAGCGATCCTGGAATACCTCGAGGAGAACCAGCAGGCGGTTCTAAACCATATCTCGCGGCTCGCCTACCAGGGCGACGCGGGCTTCATGACGGTGGACGCCAATACGGCCCGCAACCTCGAGCTCTTCAAGCCCCTCATACCGGATTCGGAGCACTCACCGTTGTTGGGTGTGCTGGACCAGACCAAGACGGCGATGGGAGCGCGACTGCTCCGGCGCTGGCTCGGGCGGCCGCTTCTCGACATAACCGAGATACAGAAACGCCAGGACGGTATCCAGCTGTTTGTGGACTCCGCGGTGCGGCGGACGAGGACGGCGGCCATCCTCTCGAAGATCCCTGACCTCGAGCGGCTCCTAGCCCGCGTCTCGACGGCAGCGGCCGGTTCGCCGGCGGCGAGCGTGCCGCGGGACCTCGTCGCGCTGGGGAGAGGGCTGGACGCGGTCGACAAGCTGAGGGAGACGGTCGAACACGATCCATCTTCCGGCTCCGGGAAGCACGTGGTGCGCGAGGAGATGATCGCGGGCCTGCACCCCTGC
The DNA here is from genome assembly GCA_005882715.1 of Chloroflexota bacterium. Classification (GTDB taxonomy): domain Bacteria; phylum Chloroflexota; class Dehalococcoidia; order SM23-28-2; family RBG-16-64-32; genus CF-163. Next base: position 17,457 of record VBEI01000005.1, read on the forward strand.
CGGGAGGTGGTTGAGCTCGTTGGGGCAGCGATGACTGACGATCCGTCCGCGGATGGACAGGTGATCCGGCCGGGCTTCTCGAAGGACCTGGACTCGCTGCGCGAGACGGCGCGGGACGCGCGGCAGTACCTGGCCGAAATGGAGCGCCGAGAACGCGAACGCAGCGGCATCAAGTCGCTCAAGGTCGGTTACAACCGCGTCTTCGGCTACTACATAGAGGTCTCGAAGGCGAACGCGCGGGCGGTCCCGGAGGAATACCAGCGGAAGCAAACGCTGGTTGGTGGCGAACGCTATACGACGCCAGAACTACAGGAGCACGAGTACAAGGTGCTCCACGCGCAGGAAGAGCAGCAGGAGCTTGAGCGATCGCTTTTGCGACAGGTCTGCTCGCAGGTCGCCGCGCACGGGCAAAGGATTCTCGAGACGGCAGCGGCCGTGGCGCTTGTGGACGTCTCCTGTGGGCTGGCGGAAGCCGCCGGCAGCTACGGCTACGCGCGGCCGGTCGTGGATGACGGCGATGCGATTGTGATCCGCGACGGCAGGCACCCGGCCGTCGAGCGCATGATGCCGGTAGGCACGTTCGTGCCGAACGATACGCAGTTGTCGTGCTCTGATGCGCAGGTCGTGCTGCTCACGGGTCCGAACATGGCCGGGAAATCGACGTACCTACGGCAGGTGGCGCTGATCGTACTGATGGCGCAGGTCGGCTCGTTCGTGCCGGCGAGGGAGGCGCGGATCGGCGTCGTGGACCGCATCTTCAGCCGCATCGGCGCACTGGATGACATCGCAGCGGGGCGGTCGACGTTTATGGTCGAGATGCTCGAGACGGCCGCGATGCTGCACAACGCCACGCCACGCTCGCTGCTGATCTTCGATGAGATCGGGCGCGGGACGAGCACTTACGACGGGATGGCGATCGCGCGGGCGGTGGTGGAGTTCATTCACAACCGACCGGAGGCGGCGGCGAAGACGCTGTTTGCGACGCACTACCACGAGCTGACGGAGCTAGCGGCGTTCCTGCCGCGCGTCCGCAACTACAACGTCGCGGTGGCGGAAGAGGAGGGCCGGGTGGTGTTCCTGCACCGCATTTTGCCCGGCGGCGCCGACCGCTCGTACGGCGTGCACGTCGCCCAGCTGGCGGGGCTGCCGCGCCCGGTGATCGCGCGGGCCCAGGAGATTCTGGAGCAGCTCGAAACGGCGAAACCACCGGCGGCGTCCTCCGCGGAACGAGCGGAGAGGGCGGCCCAGCTGCCGCTGTTCGGCCGGGAGGACGGGCTGCGCAAGGAGCTTTCGGCGCTGGAGGTGGACGGGATGACGCCGCTGGAGGCGATGACGAAGCTTTACGAGCTGGCAGAAAAGGCGAGGGGGGAGGAAGGCCGAAGGATGAAGTAGGAAGAAGGGGTGTCGGCGTGATATGGCTCGGCTAGCGGGCCGGGTAGTCCGGCTTGCGTTTGGCGACGGCAGCTTAAGACTACCGAGCTACGTTCCGGCGGCTTGGCTGATGCCGGCGTTAGGCGACGCCAATTGAAGGGATTGTGTAGTCGCAGACCTGGTTCTTGCCGGTAAGTTTGGCTTTACGCAGAGCAGCGTCGGCGCGGTCGAGCAGAGTTGTCGGGCGGAGCTGGTTCATTGTGGCCGGCGAGAAGACGCCGATGCTCGCGGTGATCGCGATTCTGTGGCGACCCGCGTGCAGCTCCATCGCCGCGATGGCGAAGCGCAGACGTTCCGCGAGCTGCATTGCGCCTTCGAGCCCCGTCTCGGGGGCAAGAATGCAGAACTCGTCGCCGCCGTAGCGGGCCGCGATGTCTATCTCACGCACCGAGTTGCCGATCGCGATCGCTAACTGGCGCAGGACAGAATCCCCCTCGAGGTGGCCGTGCCTGTCATTGACTTCCTTGAAATTGTCGAGGTCCAGCATGAGGCAGGATAGCGGGCTACCGTAACGCTTGGCGCGGCGGCATTCCTTCTCCAGCGCGTCCCCCAGATAGTTGCGGTTGTAGAGGCCGGTGAGCGGGTCAGTAACGGCGCGCTTGTCCGTCTCCTCGCGCTGGCGCTCCTCCTCGGCTTCGAGGCGGGCCACTTCGAGCGCCTCGAGGATCGCGCGGGTAAGCGTCGTCGAGTTGATGCGTCCCTTGGCGCAGTAATCGCGGGCGCCGCCGCGGATCGCGTCCTTGGCGATCAGCTCGTCGCCCTGGCCGGTAAGCATAATGACGGGCGGGACATTTTTCTTGCCGCTAATAGAGCGCAGGAAATCGAGCCCGTTCTCGCCCGGCAGGGAGTAATCGAGGAGGATGATATCGTAGCGTTCCGTCTCTAGGGCGCGCCGGCAGGACCTCGCAGATGTCACGTTATCCACTTCGAAGATAACTGTACTTTCCTCGAGCGCCGCCCGAACAAGGCCGACGTCTCCGGGGTTGTCTTCGACGACAAGCACGCGCAGGGTGGTCTTGGTCAACGTTTCCTCCCTCACATTGCGGCAGCAGGGCGCGGCGGCTGTCCGCGCACCCGGTTCTTGCCTTCGACCTTTGCTTGCCTGAGCGCACGGTCGGCGCAGGCGAGCATCGTGTCGGGTGTCATCTCGTGTTCATCGCTCGAGGTGCAGGCGCCGATGCTAACGGTGATAGCTATCGCTCCGTCGCCGACGGCGAGGCCCTGTTCGGCGATCGAGTCGCAGATGCGCTCGGCGGCGAGCATCGCGGCGCTCTGGCTGGCTTCCGGCATGATGACGACGAATTCCTCGCCGCCGAAGCGGATCACCACATCGGTCTCGCGTACGCACTGGCTGATGGTCGCCGCGACCTGTTTGAGCGCGACGTCGCCGACGAGATGGCCGTGAATATCGTTGTAGGTCTTGAAGTCGTCCAGGTCGATCATCAAGCAGGCGAGGTCGCGCCGGTAGCGGCGGGCGCGGTTACACTCGCGATCGAGCGACTGCGCCATATAGCGGCGGTTATAGACGGCGGTCAGCTCGTCTGTGATGGCGAGGCGCTCCAGTTCCTCGCGTAGGCGCTTCTCCTCGCGGCCCCAGCGGTAGTTCTCGAGCGCCTGGTGGATCGCATGCGCGAGGATCTGGGAATTGATGGCGTTCTTGGGGAAGTAGTCGTAGGCGCCACTGTTCATAGCCTCCGCGGCGACGCGCCCGTCGCCCCAGCCGGTCAGCATGATCACCGGTGGCTGGTCACCGTCAACGTTCAGACGCCGAAGGAAGCTGAGGCCGTCCTCGCCCGGCAAGCTGTAGTCGAGGAGGAGCAGGTCGAATGGGATCGCGGCCATCCTGTCGAGGCATTCAGCCGTTGAGCGGACGCGCTCGAGGACGTAGTTGACCGCGGTGTACTTGCCGAGCATTCGTTTGACGATCTCGGCATCGTGATCATTGTCCTCTACGAGAAGGACGCGCACTGATGTCCTGGCCATTACGCCACTCCTCCGGAAGCGGTTGCCGGCGGCAGCGTAGCTATCACGATCCAGTACTCCTGGATTGCAGTCACCACCTTGATGAAGTCCTCGAAGCGGACGGGCTTCGAGATGAACGTATTCACCCCCAGGTCGTAGCTACGCACGACATCCTCCTCGCGCGTAGAAGTGGTGAGGACGATGACGGGGATGCGCCTGAGCTCGGGGTCGCCTTTGATCCGTGAGAGGACTTCCCGGCCGTCGACGCGCGGCAGGTTGAGGTCGAGGAGGATTAGGCCCGGAAGAGACGTCTCGCTGCGGGAGCCGAACAGAATGTCGAGCGCTTCCTGACCATCGCGGGCGACGGTCAGCTCGTTCTTCACCTGGCCCTTCGCTAGAGCGCGCCGGGTGATCTCGATGTCGTTCGGGTTATCCTCGACGAGCAAGATCCTAAACGGCGCGAGCGTACTTTCCATCCTGTTCCTCCTGTCCGGGTTGCCTGGCCGCGGTGCGCGGTATCGTGAAGAGAAAGGTTGTGCCTTCGCCGGGCGCTGATTCCACCCAGATGCGTCCTCCGTGCGCTTCCACTACCTTCTTGCAGATGGCGAGGCCGACGCCGGTGCCCTCGTACTCTTCACGGTGGTGCAGACGTTGGAAGATCTTGAAGATCTTTTCGTAGTATTCCGGCGCGATGCCGATGCCGTTATCGCGTACGGCGAAAGTGAATACGCGGTTGTCCGAGCGGCAGCCGACCTCGATCTTTGGCTGCGGCTTGTCGTTGTACTTTACGGCGTTCGAGATCAGGTTCTTGAAGACCTCACGTATGCGGGCCCGATCGCAGGGGACGGTAGGCATGTCCGGATCGATGAACAGCTCGACGCGCTTCTCCTGGAGGGCGAAGCTGAGCTCGAGGCTCACGTCCTGGACGAGCGAGCTCACGCCGACCGGCGCTTGGTCGAGGCGCGTGCGACCGATCCGCGAGAGCTGGAGCAGGTCGTCGATGAGGTCCTTCATACGAACGGCGCTCTCGCGCAGCACGTTGACGTAGCCCTGTCCCTGCTCGTCGAGCTTGTCAGCATAGTCCTCCGCGATGAAGCCGGCGAACGCCTCGATGCCCCTCAGCGGCTCCTTGAGGTCGTGCGAGACGCTGTGGGTGAAGTCTTCGAGCTCGGAATTGATGCGGGTCAGCTCCCGCGTCTGGTGCGCCAGCGCCTCCTCGGCCTGCTTGCGTTCAGTAATGTCGCGAACGAAGGCGCTGAAGATATGGCTACGGCCCCAGCGGATCGGCGAGATTGTCATCTCGATTGGAAAGAGGTGGCCGTCTTTGTGCAGACCTTCAAGCTCGACCCGCCGGTTGAGCATCGGACCTTCGCCGGTGAGTACAAAGCGGTGCAACCCTTCCAGGTGCGCTTCCCGATGCCCCGGAGGGATGACGGTGTCGGCCAGGGTGCGACCCACCGCCTCTTCTCGCTTCCAGCCGAAAGTAAGCTCTGCCTGCGGGTTCCAGTCCTTGATTACGTCGCCGGCGTCGATAGCCACGAAGGCGTCATTTGCCGTGTCGATAATCGACCGGGTCCGCATCTCGTTCTGGCGGAGGGCGTATTCGATCTGCTTGCGCTCGGTGATGTCCTGAGCGGTGCCCAGCAGCCGCACCGGCTCGCCCTCGTCGTTGTGGACGACTTTGCCTTCGCCGTGTGCCATGCGGATTGCCCCGTCCGGCCGGACGATCCGATAGTCGAAGGCGAACGGGTCTCCGCTACGCAGTGTGCGGGCGATATTCTGCTCGACCTGTGTGCGGTCGTCCGGGTGGACCCTTTGTAGAAAGACCTCGTAGCCGGGTTGTACGTCGCCGGGCTCATAGCCGCACACGCGGAACATCTCGTCGGACCAAGTGACGGCGTTGGTTACGATATCCCACTCGGCGCTGCCCACGTGCGCGATCCGTTGTGCCTCCGCGAGCTGTGCTTGGCCCTTGTTCAGCTCATCCTGGGCGCGTTGCCGCTCGACATCGAGCCGGTAGAGCGAGCCGGAGTTCCACCAGGTGAGAGCAGCGAAACTGACGATGCTCCAGATGACGACGAGAAAGACGCCGAATGCGGGCCCGTGCAGGCCTGCCTCTTCGTCGAGCACCGTCACCCAGCCGAGCAGCAGGGGGATAAGGATAGCGGCCGGCAGGAGCCTGCGTGCCATAACGCCACCCGCGGCATCGCTGGTGACAATGGCGAGAAGACCGTGGTCCTGGCGGGTCAGGAGTATGCCGGACGAAAGGAGGAGGAAACAGAGCGTAGAGTGCAGCGCCATGGCCGTCGATGAGCCGCCGGCATAGAGCGAGCCGACGCCGTAGACGTAGCCGATGAACGCCGTCAGGGAGACCAGCGCCGCGAGGATCGTGAGCAGTTGCGCGACCGGATAGCAGCGCCGGACATCGAGCACCAACAGAGATACGCCAATGAGGAAAAGGCAGAGCGCGGAGGTGGGCGCCATGCGGGCCGGGGCCGACGTGCCGAGGGCTCCGGCCGGTTCGCTGAAGAGCAAATGGTCGATATTCAGGTTCCAGCCGTAAAGGTATTCGCTGAGCGTTAGGAAGCCGATCACGGCCACCACGAATGCGGACGCAAGCGCAACGAAGCGCAGATGCCCGTTCGTGGGGCCTGTGGAGAGCAGGTGGAGAGTCACGCCGCTGAGGACGAACGCCATCGCCACATTTGGCTTCATTGAAACGAAACCGGAAGAGATGCTCTTGACAACGGTAAGATCCAATGCCCAGCCGGCGAGGACCAGCGCCCCGGCCAAGCTCACGGCCAGGCCTGCGCCCTTAGCAAACGATTGGAGCGCCAAGACCAGCCTGGGATTGGGCGTAACGAACGGGAAGAGGTCGAACCGCTCCCATAGCGTCACAGAGACACGGTCCCCGCTCGCTGGCGGATGCTTGTTCGTAGCACGCGAGGAGGTCTGGCTTGAACCATTGCTCTCGTCCGCCGGCTCTTGCTGGACGGGGGTAGTGGACACCCGGCTGCGCTCTAGGATCGCAGCCGCGTGTTCGAGGTAGGTCATGCGCTTGACGCGCGATTCCGTTTCGGCCAAGCGGGCAGTCCGCCTTTCCGCGTGTCTTAGTCTCGTTATTGGCGTCTAAATGGGCCGCACCCTACATATAAGAGTCCCGAACAATCCCGCGTGTTACAGACATTTCCCAATGCGAGCGGACACCGTTTCCGCAGGCGAGACACGTAGCAACGCGGGGGGCGCAAGCCATTTTTACTAGGCGAACGGACGTGCTAGAATCAGCGCGAGGAAACCGTTTGCCGATCCGCGTACTGCCGCCGGAAGTCGCCGCTCGCATCGCCGCCGGCGAAGTGGTGGAGCGTCCCGCTTCTGTGGTCAAAGAGCTCGTGGAGAATGCGCTGGACGCCGGCGCCTCTCGCATCGTCATCGAGGTGACATCCGGCGGGCTCGATTCAATACGAGTGAGCGACGACGGTTGCGGCCTCGAGGCACCCGAACTTCAGGTTGCATTTCAGCGTCACGCCACGAGCAAGCTCGCAAACGACGCGGACCTGGCAAGCGTTCTGACTCTCGGCTTCCGCGGCGAGGCTCTGCCTTCGATAGCGGCGGTGGCGGAGGTCGAGATGGTATCGCGGCCGGCCGCGACCGATTCGGCGGCAAAACTCCGTCTCGTGCCCGAGGCGCCGCTCGAACTCTCCACCTGCGGCGCGCCGGTGGGCACATCGGTTACGGTCCGCCGGCTGTTCGCCCGCCTCCCGGCGCGGCGCAAGTTCCTGCGCTCAGCTGCGAGCGAGACAAACGGCGTGACGGCGGTGGTGAGCCACCACGCGCTCGCCTACCCGGAGGTGCGCTTCACGCTCACTCTCGACGGCAGGCAGGCGCTACAGACGCCGGGGAGCGGTGAGCCACGCGACGCTCTCGCTGCTGTCTACGGTGCGGAAGCGGCGGCGGCGATGCTGGAGGTCGGGAAGAAGGAACCGGGAACGGGGAATCGGGAGACTACGAGCGCCGTTTGCGTGGATGGGCTAGTGGGGCCGCCGCAAATTTCGCGTGCTGGGCGGCAGTACATCAGCATCATCGTGAACCAGCGCTGGGTCCAGAACCGGCGCCTCACCTTCGCCGTCGAGGAGGCGTATCAAGGGCTGCTGATGGCGGGCCGCCATCCTCTGGCTGTCCTCCATTTACGAGTGCCCGCCGAGGAGGTGGACGTCAATGTCCATCCGACGAAGGCGGAGGTGCGTTTCCGCGACGAAGGGGCCATATTCGGCGCCCTCCAGCGGGCGGTGCGCTCAGCGCTGCTCGCGGGCGCGTCAGTACGCGACGCCTCCAGCCTCGTAGGTGCGCCGCCACTTGAGCTGTCACCGCAGCCTTCGGCGCCGCTGCTTTGGGAGCACGGCGTGCGCGTGGCCGCCGCGACAGCTCCCGATGCGCCCGCCGGCCGCCCGCCGGCCAACGGCGAGGCGTCCGGCGTCGCCGCTACGCCGTCGCAGGCATTGCCGGTGATGCGCGTTATCGGTCAGATGGGCGGCACCTATATCATCGCCGAGGGCCCGCACGGAATGTACTTGATCGACCAGCACGCGGCGCACGAGCGGGTGCTTTACGAACGCTTCTGGCGGAGGCGACAGGAGGGCGCGCCGGAGGTCCAGGGCCTGCTGGAGCCGTTGACGCTCGAGCTGTCGCCGCGCCAGCGGACGCTGCTCGCCGAGCAGGCGGAGGCCCTCGCCGGACACGGCTTCGACATCGAGCCATTCGGGGCCGGCGCCTCCGTGCTGCGGGCGCTCCCGCGGTCTCTTGCCCGCGGGGACGCCCGGCAGGCGGTGCTTGAGTTCGTCGACATGATGTTTGAGGAGGGTGAGGGCGACCGGCGCGACCGCGTGGCGATGTCGCTGGCCTGTCACGGGGCGGTCCGCGCGGGAAAGACGCTCTCGCTGGAGGAGATGCGAGACCTGGCCGGGCAGTTGGAGGATTGCGAGGCGCCCAGCACCTGCCCGCACGGGCGGCCGACGATGATCCACCTGAGCGCAGAGACATTGGCGCGGGAATTCGGGCGGCGATAGTCGCGTCACACAAGAGCGGGAAGCGTCATAGAACCGACCAGGGGCGGATGATTCACGTCGGCGGTGCTTGATCGACTGATCAGGTTGAGCGGCTGCGAGCCCAGCGCAGGACTTTCGCGATGGCGTTCGCCGCCCGCGGGATCGTCGGAAAGACCGGAAACCCGGCCTGCCAGCATTTCTCCTGAAAAGCCGCGGTGCGCTCCATGCTCTCGACGTCGAGGGGTGGTCGCAGGACGACGACGATCGGCGTCCCGGAAGCCTCGCGCGCCTTCACCATCTGCTGGACCTGCATCTGCATGTAGTGAACTGGGTCGGCGCCGAGCATCGCCATCGAGCGGCGGCCGCGCCCCCAGCTAAAGCTTGTGTGGTAGAGGATCACGTCGATGTTCTCCGCCTCGCCGATGATGCGCAGCGTCTGCTCTAGCTTCGGCGGCTCGAAGATTGCGATCGTATCGACCGGGTTGCGCACGCTGGTGCCGGCGACCGGGTTTATCTCGCCTAGCGCTTTCTGGGTGCTCTCCGGCAGGACCGGGCACTGGAGACCGGCATCGTCGATCTCGTCAGCAGCGAAGACGCTGAACCCGCCTCCCCCACCGACCACTGCGACGCCCGGGCCGGCGGGCGCGCTCATGTAGCGGAAAGCCACCGCCAGGTCGGCCATCTCCTCGACGCTGTTGACGCGCACGGCGTTCAGCTGACGGCAGAGCGAGTCGAAGACGGCCAGGGAGCCGGCGAGGCTGGCCGTATGCGACATAACGGCACGGGTCCCCGCGGCCGTGCGCCCGCCCTTGAGAACAACGACCGGCTTGGCAGCCGCGGCGTCGCGGAGGGCTTGACGGAAGCGTCGGCCGTCCTTAACGCCTTCGATGTAGGCGCAGATCACGTTAGTCTTGGGGTCCCGAGCAAAGTATGAAAGCAGCTCACTCTCGTCGACGTCGGAAGCGTTGCCGTACGAGACGACTTTCGAGAAGCGGATGCCGCGCACGGCCGCTGTGTAGATCATCTCGCCGGCGTTGCCCCCGCTCTGCGAGATGAAGCCGACAGGGCCGCTCTCCGCGGGAAAGCCGGGCATGAAGGCAAGCTTCGACTCGGGAACGTAGAGGCCCATGCAGTTGGGGCCGAAGACGCGAATGCCGGCACCCGTCAGACGCCCCACGACCTGCGTCTCGAGGTCGGCCATCTCGTCGTCGCCGGTCTCCCGAAAGCCGGCGGTGAAGAAGTGGACGCTGCGGACACCCTTGGCGATGCAGTCCTCGACCAGCCGGGGAACGATGCGCGCGGGGACGCTGGAGATCACGTGATCGACCGGCAACTCGATATCGAGCACGCTGGCGTAGCACTTGAGGCCTTCGATCTCCTGGTACTTGGGGTTGACGGCGTAGACGGCGGGGAAGCCCAGTTCCATCAGCGAGAGGAGGAACCCCAAGCCGACGCCGGCAAAGCCGGGCTGCTGCATGGAGACGCCGGCTATCGCGACGGAGCGGGGGTGGAAGATAGCGTCGAGGGAGGCGGTGGCGGTTCCCGGCTTCGTCTCAGCGGTGGTCATCGGACGAACGTTAACGTGCGCGTGAGGTTTGGAGCGAGTTTAGCAGCGAATTCGGCGAGCGGCAACGCTGTCGAGCAAGTCTCGCTTTGACTTCGCTGGAATCAGCCCGCGCTGGTGTCGGTCATGCTCGACAAGCTCAGCGGAAATGGACGCGCTTAAGAGCTCTCTAGGGACGCTAGTCGATCTCTAGCTCGCGCTTGATGTCGCGGACGGCGTCGACCATCACCTGGAGCTTCGCCTCCGCCTCATCCGTAGTGCGGGTCTTGAGCCCGCAGTCTGGGTAGATCCAGAGCCGCTCCGGCGGGAAGAGCTTGAGGGTACGGCGGATGCCGGCCTTCACGTCCTCCACGTCCTCGATGAAGCGAGTGTGGATGTCCGTCACGCCCACGCCCAGGTCCTTGCCGCTGTCGAACGGCACCTGCTCCATCAGCTTCAGGTACTCGAAGTCCGTGTTCATGAAGGCGAGGTGGATCTGCTTGACGGGCAGCCGTAGCATGTCCGGGTAGATCTTCTCGACCTCGCCGTAACAGATGTGCGTGTGGAACTCGGCGTCGATGCCATCGACGGTGAGGTGCATCGCCTCGACAGCCAAATCGAAGTCCTCGGCCGGGCGGGTGTGGATCGCCGGCTCGTCGATCTGGACGTACTTCGCGCCGGCCTTAACCAACTCCTCGACTTCGCGGCGGATGATCGGCGCCATGTCGAGCACTGCCTCGCGCCGCGAGGGGTAGTAGTCGTCGAACGACCACTCGACCATCGTGTAGGCGCCGGTAAGCATGCCCTTGACTGGCCGGCGGGTAAGGCTCTGGGCGTAGCGCCACATGTCGACGGTCATCGGACCGGGCCAGGTGAGCTTATCGACGATGATTGGCTTGTGGTAGTAGCGGTTCCCGTAGGAGCGGACAAGGCCGCCGAGCTTCATGCCGCCGATCGGGTTGCCGCCGGGCTCGCCGGCGAAGTAGGCGACCATGTCGCCGCGCTCCATCTCGCCGTGCACGAGCACATCGAGGCCGATGCGCTCCTGGCTGCGGATCCAGTACTCCGTGGCCTTGCGCTCGAGCTTATCGAGCTCGGCGCGGTCGATCTTGCCCTGGGAGAACTGGGAGCGGGCCTGGGCGAGGTATTCGGGCTTGGGATAGGAGCCGACGGCGTTTGTGATCAGTGCGGGCATGGGTTACCTCATCTGGTGGTCATTCTCAGGGGTGAGACCTTCGGCTACGTGACTGCGAGAAGCAGCGAGCTTTCAACCCGCAGCGTTCACCTATCACCTTACCCCATCGACGCCTACGCGGCTACGGGCTCCGCCTTGCGCGCGCCGTCCACCATCCGCTTGAGCTTCTCGAAGGCGGTTTCGCGGGGGAGATATTCGAGGCCGCAGGACGGGTTGACATAAATACGGTCGGGTGTGACCGATTGGGACAGCCGGCGGATCGACTCCTCGATCTGCTCGATCGACTCGATGCGAGTATTTCTGCCGTCGACGATGCCGGCGCCGAGCTTTTTGTCGAAGCGGACCGACTTTACGGCCTCCCAGTTATCGCGACCGGACACGAAATCCAAGCCGATGGTGGCGACCGGGAGATCCAGCAGGGCGGGGAGGATGCCGGCGGCGCTGCCGAACCAGGTGTAGACGGCCGTTTCCGTCTGCACACCGTTCAGCATGCGCGTCAGAGCGCGCGAGAAGATATCGATATCGTCCTTGTTGAAGACGATCACAGGGTCGTTCACCTGGATGATTGGCGCGCCGGCCTCGGCAAGAGCCTGCACTTCATTTCGCAGTTCCTCTGCCAGCGCTAGCGCGAGCTTCTCCCGGCTGCCGTAGTGCTTGTCGAGCGACAGCGCTGCAAGCGTGTAGGGGCCCGTGATGATCGCTTTTAAGGGCTTGGCGCTGTTCTCGGCGGCGAAGCGGTAGTCGCGAACCAGGATCGGTTCGCGCCAGGAGACGGGCCCGGTGACTTCCGGACGGCGGTAGTAAGTATTCGTATCGAGGTAGCGCTCGAGGCTGCCGATTTCAACCCCACCGAGGCGCCGCATGACATAAGTCTGGTCATCGTCCCAGCGCGCCTGGCCGTCCGTGATGACTTCGACCCCCGCCTCGATCTGCTCGCCGATCACCTCGACCGTCACCTCGTCCTCGATGCGCGCAAGCTCCTCGCTCGTTATTTCGCCGCGGTCGCGGCGGTTGATGGCCTGGCGCAGACGGGCCGGGCGGGGACGGTTCGGGATCTTGGGGTAGTTGCCGACGACAGTTGTCTGCATGGTTCAGCCTTTCTCTTCTGTGGAAGATTTCAGCTGCTCGATCTCTTCCTTGACCTCGCTCAGCTCATCCTCGTCCTCACCGCGATCCTCCTCGAGCATCTTCAAGTACTCATCACGGCGGGAAAGCGCCAGGCGCTACGGAACCAGAAGCCGAGTGGCGGGGCGAACCGAAGCGGAACCAGCGTTGCGGCAATGTCAGACAGGAATCAGCGCAGAAATACGAGCGAAAGCCAGTCTAGCATCGGGTATTGAACCCGGTCAAACGGGATCTGCAGTCCCGGGTAATATGTTCGCACTATATATGTTATGGTACCTGCCACGTGCAGCAGAGTGGCTGGGGGCTGCCCGGAAGCGCGCTCTTCCTGACGCGGCGTGAACCTGCAAGGACGGCGAGAGGACCTCGTGCGAACCACAGTCCTCAAATTGCCAGGCGGGTATGCCGGTGCTACACTAATTGGCGATTAGCACTCATCCGAAGCTGGCTTTACATCCGAACTATCTCACGAAGACAGACGGCGGCCTGCGGGCCGCCATTTATGTCAAAAGCTCTGAAATCGAGGTGACTGGCTGATGTGGAAGACGATCAAGCTTGGGACGGCGGCCGTCGCGCTGGCGTTCGTCATCCTCATGGTGGGGGTGGTCGGTTACGCGATTGGCGACACCGGCGCTTCGAGTTCGGGCACCTCGCGCCAGGCGGAACAGAGTAGCCAGAGCCAGGGCTACTCTGTTCTGGATGAAATCCAAGGCATTCTGAAAGAGGACTTCGTCGCGCCCGATGCGGTGAACCCTGATACCTTGCAGAAAGGCGCGATCAACGGGCTCATTCAGTCGCTCGGTGATCCGCACACGGTATACATCTCGCCTGAAGACTTTGCGGTCGGGATAGACATCATCTCCGGCGCTTTCCAGGGCATCGGTGCGCAGGTCGACCAGGACCCGGCCACGGGGCAAATCGTGATCGTCGCGCCCTTCCGCGATTCACCCGCGGAGAAGGCGGGAATACTGCCAGGCGACGTGCTGTTGTCGGTCAATGGCGAATCCGCCGAAGGCTGGACAGTGGCCGACGCCGTGAAGAAGATCCGGGGCCCAGAAGGAACTCAGGTTACGCTGTCGGTGCGTCACAGCGACAAGAGCGAGGCGCAGTTAACAATCGAGCGCGCCACCATTCAGATCCCGACCGTCTTTCCGGAAGAAGTGCGGGGACAAGACGGCAACCCGGTGAGCGATCTCGCCTATCTGGAAATCCAGCAGTTCACCGAGCAGACGGCAGGCGACTTGAATAAGGAACTGAAGCGTATACAGGACGCCGGCTACAAGGGGCTGATCCTGGACCTGCGGCGTAATCCCGGCGGCGGGCTGGACGCGACAGTTGATGTTGCCGACATGTTCCTGGACGATGGAGTCATACTCACCCAGGTGGACCGCAACGGCCACGAGACGGTCTACAACGCTAAGCCGGGCCACGTCACGGACCTGCCGGTGGCGGTTCTCGTCGGCCCCGGCTCGGCGAGCGGCTCGGAGGTCCTGGCGGGGGCTCTGCGCGACCATGGGCGGGCGAAGCTGATCGGCGAAAAGACCTTCGGCAAAGGCTCCGTCAACCATATTCGCAATCTGTCCAACGGCGGCGCCCTATACGTCACGATTGCGCGCTGGCGAACGCCCAACGGCGAATTGATCGAAGGCGTGGGGCTCCAGCCGGACGTGCCCGTCGCACTGACTCCTGAAGATGTTCAGGCCCACCGCGACCCTCAGCTCTTCGCCGCGATTGACTTTCTGCAAAACGGCGCGCAGGCGCAGCGCCAGTAGTTTTATGTAAAGCCCTACCCTGCCGGAGAGCAGCTTGGGCGAGAAGACCGTTTCCGTCAATCGCAAAGCCACCCACGACTACCACATCCTGCGCACCGTCGAGGCAGGGCTGTCGCTCCTGGGCACCGAGATCAAGTCGATCCGCGACGGCCACGTCAGCATTCGCGAGGCCTACGTCCGCCCGCAAAACGGCGAGATGTGGCTTGTGGGCGCGCATATAGCCCAGTACGCGCCGGCAGGCCGTGACAACCACGAGGCGACCCGCTCGCGCAGGCTCCTTCTGCATCGGAGGGAGATCAACGAGTTGGAGCGCGAGAGCCAGTCGGGTGGGACGACCGTCGTCCCCTTGAGGCTCTACCTCAAGGACGGCAGGGCAAAACTGGAGATAGCGCTGGCGCGCGGTAAGAAGTCTTATGACAAGCGCGAAGCGATCGCCAAGCGCGACGCGGACCGTCAAATGCAGCGCGCTCTGCGCAGACGAAGCTGAGCACGTTCGCCTCGTGCAACAAATCGCCCGTCGGCCGCTGCAGGGCCGGCGGGCGATTCGCTTCGAAGGTTCAGTAATTACTCAATCAGGCGGCGCACTGAGACCGAGCTGAGCGGGTCGAAGGCCCCGATGAAGCTGGCCGCCTGGGAGTAAATCGCGTCAACCATCGTGATCTGGACCTCCCAGTGGCCTTTGCCACCCGTGCAACTCGTGGCGCCGACGCAGGTGTAGCCCTGCAGAAAGGCGAGCGCCCATCCCTGGATCGTAACCGTCTTCACCGGGTCTCCGTTCAGCGTGACGACCGGAACAATTATGATCCGCGGGCTGGCCGGGCACGCCACTTCGTACTTTGGTACCCCGGAGGGGTTCGGGCCGAACACTTCGCCGAAGTCGTCCTTGCGATTGCCGTTCTTGTCGCAGCCGGCGGTGGGCTCGGCAGTCAGGCGCTGGTCAATGCCGTGTCCGGTGCCGCCCACTTTGTTGCCGTCCAGGGCGTCAATGACGGAAGTCTGGCATGCAGGCTCAGTCTGGCCCTGAGCGCAGTAAACGGTATCGGCCGTTCCGTCGATGATGTTGGATTGGTATTCGCTGGAGCCACCGCCATTACCATCGAGGTCCAGCGCGCCGTACCAGCCGGTGGGCCCTATGCCGGCACCCACCTTGACGCTACAGTTCATATCAACGATCGGGTTGCCTGCTGGGTCCAGGCAAGTCGAATCACCGAGTACTATCGCCCACGGCATCAAGTTATTGTTCCCCGACACCGACCCGATCCGGGCTGCCGCGCTGGCGCCGACACCGCTGCTGGTCTTACCGAGAACCCGGCCAAATATCCAGCTGAACTGACGCTCGACCTCGACGTACATCGTGTCGTTAGGGTAGTCAGTCGTACGCACCTCTATCGTCTTGAGCTCGCCGGATGATACGCCGTGCTTCGCGGCCCATTCGGCCGCTTTAGACTTCGCGGCTGCCGGGTTCGCTGGTAGTTCAGCGACGCCGGCCAATGCAGCGGCGTCGGCCGTGTTCTGAAGGTGTCGCCGGTCCTCGAAGAAGAGGCCAAGGTCAATAGCCATGGCTGTGAAGCCCAGAAGGACTGTCAGGGCCAGGACGAAAATCAGAAGGGTCTGCCCTCGTTCGCGCCTGTCGACTGCTTGTGTTGTACTCATAAGTGCTTTCCTCTCAAGGCTCTTTACCTGTTATGTAGGTTATCGTGGAGGTACGCCCGGTGTCGGTTTACCTGCAGTTAACGTTGGTGAATGCTCGGTTAAGGCTTTCAGGCGCAAGGTGGCACAACTAAGCGAGGGCCTGTTCGTGCAGGTCGCCGCTTGTTCGGAGGAAGAGACACGCGCAGCAGTGCTCCCGCGCCCGCTTGGGTAAACGAGTCCCAGTTCGGCTGGGAGCTTGGTTAAGAGATTTATGTCGAGGCGGCAGCGCCGGATACTCAGGCGTGGTAAAATGATTGCACGGGGACGAAAGGGTTCGACAGGGAAGGTTGAGCCCGGATTGCAGGCCGAGTTCGTCACCAACTCGAAAATCAGGTGGCGCTAAAAGTAACTGGCAGAACAAACCAGTACGCACTGGCTGCCTAATCTAGGCTAGTCACGTTGGGTCCAGGCCTCACCCCGATGGGCAGGGCCCGACGCCGCAATGTCGGGGTGCTGTCTCTCCGACGCCGATGCAGAGAGACCTAAGACTTTTCGGCTGGCGCGGCGGCAAGTTAGCCGCGGACGTACGTCGCGCGAGATTGAAACGACGGCTAAGCCTGTAGGAGATTCGGGGAGGCTTTCCTCTGGACGAGGGGTTCGATTCCCCTCCGTCTCCACCATGAATATTGCTGGCCCCTTCCGGCAACTAAACGCGCTGGAAGGGGCTTATTGATTTATGTCCACCAAGCCCCGCCTGCCGGGGCGGTTCGGGACGCCGGCACGCGGTTTCGTGTACAGGGATAACACGACGGGGGTGGCGCCTGGGTGTAGCGGGGAGAGCTTCGTTCCGTCACGGGCACAGGACCACCCGCGACGGCGCGATTCACTGCGACCCGCGCCTTCGGACCTGGGTTCGCGGGTTGGCGTCTTTTCAGTGGCTGAGGCGATGAAGATAGCGGTCTAGGGCTCCACGCGGGGTTTGTCTCGGAGCATCTCGTTGGTGGGCGCCCGGATGACAAATCACTCTGCGGGTGAGGCAGTAGACTAAAGGTGCTGGAGAACATCCCGTGTACGGCAAGCTAGGGACGAAGGAACATGAGTGACGTTGCACTACACGGACGCCTAATCGGCCGCGACCGGGAAATGCGCGCTCTCGCGGATTTACTGGCCGGCATCCAGGAGCGCGGCGCTGCGGTCATAGTTCGCGGCGAGGCAGGCATCGGCAAATCCTCGCTGGTCGCAGCCGCGAGCGACAGGGCTCGAGAACGCGGAGTTCAGGTTCTGACGGCCGCGGCTGTTCAGTGCGAGACGCACCTTCCATTTGCGGGTCTGCACCAGCTTCTGCTCCCCATCCTTGCCGACGCCGATCACCTCCCGCCACCGCAGAGGCGAGCGCTTGATGCCGCGTTTGGAGTGGTCGACGAGAGGGCGCCCGAGCCCTTTGTTATCGCGCTGGCGACCCTGCACCTGCTTTCGGACGCCGCAGCCCGCGCCCCCCTGCTACTTATCGTTGAAGACGCCCACTGGCTGGACCGTCCGACGGCGGACGTCTTGACCTTCGTTGCCCGCCGTCTCGAGGGCGATCCCGTCCTTATGCTTGTAGCGATTCGCGACGGCTACGAGAGTCCACTCGATGCGGTCGGACTGTAGGAGCTGCGCGTCGATCGCCTTGATGAGGCATCGGCTGCGGATTTGCTTGACGCGCACAACCCTGACCTGGATTCGGCCGTCCGAACTCGATTGCTCGAAGAGGCCGAGGGTAACCCATTGGCCTTAGTTGAGTTGCCGGCGGCTCTGAAAACCGACGACATTGCGGCGACGATGCACCCCGCATTGCTGCCGCTTACCGCTCGCTTAGAACGGGCCTTCTCGGCGCGCGCATCAGAGTTGTCCGATTCAGCTCGTACCGCGTTACTGGTGGCCGCCGCGGACGATCAAGGGTTGTTAAGCGAAGTGCTGGCCGCGACGAGTATCGTCGACGGTCCAGAGCACGACGACGCAGTGCTCGCGCCGGCGATCGACGCCGGACTGGTCAAACTGGAAATGCCGTACCTTCGCTTTCACCATCCTCTCGTCAGGTCGGCCATCTATCAGTCTGCGAGCATCTCCGAACGTGGGGCGGCGCACGCGGCGCTGGCTAAAGCGCTGACCCACGATCCAGACCGCCGGGCGTGGCACCTCGCTGCGGCCGCGACCGGACCAGACGAGAAAGTGGCGTTGGAACTTGACGAGGCGGCGGCCCGGGCGCAGCGGCGAGGGGCGACCGCCGTGGCGGTCGCGGCACTGGAAAGCGCAGCCCGGCTCAGCGACGACCCTACTCGCCGGGGCAGCCGGCTGCTACGCGCGGCCGAGCTAGCCTTCGAGCTGGGGCGACTCGACGTCGTGCTCCCTCTATTTCAAGAGGCGGAGCGGCTCGAACTGGCTCCCCTTGAGAGAGGGCGGATGACGTGGATTCGGGAGATGATGGATCCTCGCAGCCTCGGTGACGTCGCGAGAGTACGTTCCTTAATAGACACCGCCGATCGTGCTCGCGAGGAGGGGGATACTGATCTCGCGCTGAACCTCCTCATGCACGCAGCTGCCATGTGCTGGTGGACCGATCCCGGGAAGGAGGCGCGAGATAGCGCTGAGCGGGCTGGCTCTCTCGATAGCGACGCGAGGCTAGTGGTAATCCTTGCCTTCTCGGCGCCACTCGATCGCGGCCGGGTCGTAATCGATCACCTCGCACATGCGGCATCAGATAGCGGGAGAGATGCCTTATCCTCGGGATTGCTAGGCGGCGCCGCGACAATGATCGGCGCCTTCGATATCGCGGCCAGGTTCAACGCGGAGTCGGTCGCGGGCTTACGGGCGCAAGGCCGGCTGAACACTCTGGTTCGTGTGCTCTTCCACCATGCATGGTCGTCATTCAACTTGGCTGACTGGACGGTGGCCATTGCCGCGGCCGAGGAGGTCAGCCGCTTGGCTGAGGAAACCCGACAGCCAGACCTGGCGGCGGGAGCTCAAGTCGTCCAGTCGATGCTGGCAGCGGTGCGTGGAGAGACCGAAGTCGCGCAGGGTCTGGCTACGGAGGTCGAGCGGACTGTTCGGTCCAAGGGGTTTGGTTTCATGCTGGCCCTCGTTCAGATGGCGCGTGGCCTGACGTCCCTCTCTGGCGGGCTCCATGACGAGGCATATGGGCACTTGATTCGACTGTTCGACCATGCCGATCCCGCCTATCACCCCTTCGTTTGCGGATGGGGGATGGCAGATCTCGCCGAGGCCGCGGTGCTCAGCGGAAACAGGGAGGCCGCACGGGCTCTCCTGGCAGAACAGCAGCCGATCGCTGATCAGGCCCCATCGACGTGGCTTCACATGGCTGTGCAATACGCCCGCCCGCTGCTGGCGGAGGACGAGGACGCCGAACCTTTATTCAAATCCGCCCTTGGTGCTGGCATGTCCCGGTGGCCTCTCTATTGGGCACGCTTGCAGCTGGCCTTCGGCATGTGGCTACGGCGTCAGCGACGCGCCGGTGAGTCACGAGTGTCGCTACGTGCCGCTCGTGATGCGTTCGACGCTCTCGGCGCCCTCCCGTGGGGGGAGCGGGCCCGTCAGGAACTGCGCGCCGCAGGCGAGATGAGCCGTCGCCCATCGCCCGGCGCATTGGATTACCTCTCGCCTCAAGAGCTACAGGTCGCCTTGATGGCGGCCGAAGGAATGACCAATAGGCAGATCGGCCAGCAACTCTACCTGTCCCACCGAACCGTCAGTACCCACCTATACCGTATCTTCCAGAAGCTCGGGATCACTGCGCGGTCTCAGTTGCCTAATGCGCTGAGCACCCAGACCGTTTCCCCACTCTAGCCGCTGGACGCCGCTGCACGTCAGCGCGCGTAAGCACCCATTAAGCCACAGGCGCAGAGCGTGCGACGTTTGATTAACGTGCAGAAGCCCGGCGTATATACGTCATGTTACGGATGCTGAACCCCGTCCGCGCCCGGCATTCTAGGGTTGTCGGTGCCCATACGTCCCTCAACCAAAGGAACCCTGGCAGAGCGATCCAGCTGATCTCAACAGAGTCATTTGACTGAAGCGAGCTTCCCCCGACCCGCCCTACCGTCGAGACTGCATCAGCCGAGTTTTCAAAGAAGCAAAGGGAGGTAAGCCATGAGCGAGCAGGCGTACGTGCGGGAAGCGGCTGGGAAAGGCCCGTCGATTCGCTCCGATAGCGGCGAAGTCGCGTCAACCACCGCCCCACGCTGGCTAGCGCTCCTCGTGCTCTGCTCCGGGTTGCTGATGATCGTCCTCGACCAGACCATCGTCAACGTGGCGCTGCCGTCCATCCAAAGCGACCTCGGCTTTTCACAATCGAGCCTCGCCTGGGTGATCAACGCTTACCTGATCGCCTTCGGTGGCCTCCTCCTTCTGGCTGGACGGCTCGGCGATCTCATCGGCCGCAAGCGTATATTTCTGATTGGCCTGGCCCTCTTTACCACCGCCTCGCTCTTGTGCGGAATTTCTTGGAGTCCCGCGATGCTCGTAGCGGCACGGTTCGTTCAGGGCGTTGGCGGCGCCATGACCTCTGCCGTGATCCTGGGCATGATCGTCACGCTATTTCCCTTGCCGCGCGAGCGGGCCCGAGCGATCGGTGTCTACAGCTTCGTTGCGAGCGGTGGCGCCGCCATCGGCCTTCTCGCCGGTGGCGCTATCACCGAGGCGATCAGCTGGAACTGGATCTTTTTCGTCAACCTACCGATCGGAATCGCGGCCTTCCTCACTGCTATCCGAATCCTCGGGACTGAGCAGGGAATAGGCCTCAGCGGGGGAGCCGACGTCAGTGGCGCCGTCCTCGTGACCGGCGCGCTGATGCTCGGGGTATACACGCTCGTCGAAGCCGCGGACTATGGTTGGGCTTCCTTGCACACTGTGGGCCTCGGCGCCCTTTCGATAGCGTTGCTGGCGGCATTCGTTGTTCGTCAGGCAACGGCGGCCAAGCCACTCCTTCCATTACGCATCTTCAAGTCGCGCAACGTCTCGGGCGCCAACGCTACTGTTGCGCTGATGATCGGCGGATTCTTCGGGATGTTTTTCCTCGGAGCGCTGTACATGCAGCGCGTGCTCGGCTACGGTCCGGTCGAGGTCGGCCTCGCCTTCCTGCCCGTCGCACTCCTAATCGGGACGCTCGCGCTGGGTTTCTCCGCGCGGCTGAACACGCGTTTCGGCCCCGGGACGGTGTTGGTCCCCGGCCTATCGCTCGGTGTGGCCGCGCTGGCGCTGCTCACGCGCGCACCCGTCGAGGCCGACTACGTCACCGACATATTGCCAGCGATGCTGCTGCTCGGCGTCGGCGCCGGCCTTTCCTTCCCGGCGCTGACGACCCTGGCGATGTCGGGCGCCACGCCCAGCGACTCGGGTCTCGCCTCAGGCCTAATCAATACAACGCAGCAGGTCGGCGGCGCGCTAGGTCTCTCGATTCTGGCGACACTCGCTACTTCACGAACGGATGCTCAACTCTCCGACGGAGTGAGCACGGCGTCCGCTCTCACCAGCGGCTACCATCTCGCCTTCGGCGTCGGGGCGGCCTTCATTGCGGCAGCGCTCGCGCTGGCGGTGGCATTGCTGCAGAAGCGGGCCGAACCGCGTGTCGAGAGTGCTCCCGAATCCGAGACCTCGCAGCCGATGATACCCGCAGTCTCTACGAGGCGTTGCCCATGAGCACCGTCACCGCCGAACCTTTGGTGTCGCTCCCAATACAACTGCGGTCGCACCGCAGACTAAGGAGGCTTCTATGACCACGAATGACCTGGAATCAGCACAGGATGCTAGCACGATGATCGGTATCATCGGCGCCGGCAACCTTGGACAGGCCTTGGCGCGCACGGCGCTGCGGGCCGCCCGGAAGGTCGTGATCTCGAACAGCCGCGGCCCTGAATCTCTGGCACCAGTGGTCGCCGCTCTCGGCGCGGGCGTGTCGGCCGGCACGGTCCGTGAGGCGGCGGCAGCCAGCATCGTCGCAATCGCGGTGCCGTGGAGCAGCGTCCCCACAGCCGTCAGCGGGTTGCAATGGCACGGCCAGACTGTCATCGACGCGACGAACGCGTGGGACGCCGAACTCGGCGGCCGCACCTCCAGCGAGCTCGTCGCCGATCTCGTCCCGGGTGCCCGGCTGGTAAAGGCCGCAAACACGCTTTGGGCGGAGGTCCTGGGCGCCGATCCCCACGAGGCGGGCGGCCGTCGCGTGATCTTCCTGTCCGGCGACGACGCCGCGGCCAAGGCCTCGGTCGTCGAGCTGTTCGACGCCGCCGGCTTCTTCGTGATCGATGTCGGTGACCTGGTGACGGGCGGACGCATGCAACAGCAGGGGGCCCCCTGTCAGGTCAAAACCTCGTGGGGCTTGCCCCAGTCAGATAGCGAGGCTCAGCGAGGTCCCGCCCGCAGGACGGGCCTCTGGGAGAAAGCAAATTGTCGAGGCACGATTGTGAGGAGAGAACAATGATCGAGAAGCATATTGAGCGGACCGCGGACAGCAGCGAAGAAGGGACTCCGCCGGGTTGCTCTTCGAAGAAAAAGCAGAGGGCGTCCCAATGACGCGGAAGGTTACCGTAACCCGAAACGGCCCCTACGTGGTTGAAGGCGCCATCCCGCTAGCCAATCAGACTATAGAAAGCGACTCCGAAGGCGGGTCCCGGGAGTGGCTTGAGGGACCAACGTTCGAGGTCGACGAAGTGTATAACCTCTGTCGCTGCGGGCAATCGTCGAACAAGCCGTTTTGTGACAGTACACACCTCAAGGTCGGGTTCGATGGTACCGAAACGGCCTCGAGGGCTCCGTATCTCGATCAAGCGGATGTCTTTGAGGGCCCGGCGATGGATTTGACCGACGCTCAGCCGCTCTGTGCGAGCGGCCGATTCTGCGATCCCGACGGTAGCATTTGGAACCTGATCGAGCAGACCGACGACCCCGACGCAGTCAAGAAAGTGAAGCACCAGAGTGGTCATTGCCCGTCCGGGCGGCTGGTGGTCTGGGACAAGGCCACGAGGCAGCCGTACGAGCCGGTCTTCGAGCCTTCGATCGGCCTCGTCCAGGACCCGGTCGCGGGCGTCAGCGGTCCGATCTGGCTGAGGGGTGGGGTAACCATTGAATCAGCAGACGGCGCGGCCTACGAGATACGGAACCGAGTTACCCTCTGTCGCTGCGGCGCCTCCAACAACAAGCCCTTCTGCGATGGTTCACACATCACGATCGGCTTCCAGGACGGCTCATGAACGGCCGGCGTGGCGCGCCAGACGGAGCTCTTCGCATTGCGGGCCAGCCGCCGAACCTCCCGGATGGATTCACCGACACCTTTACCAGCCGATACATCGACACAAAG
>VBEI01000084.1 GCA_005882715.1 Chloroflexota bacterium
AGGCCGATGACATGATGAAAGATGGTGCCGAGGTGGTGGACGTGCGCGAGCCGCATGAATATACGGCCGGGCACGTCCCAGGTGCAAAGCTGATACCGGTCAACAGCGTCTACGCCCGCCGCGAGGAGCTACCCCGAGACAAGAACCTGATTTTCGTCTGTGCTGTCGGCCAGCGCAGCGCTCTGGCGTGCGAGATGGCGGCGGCCGCCGGCCTTACGCGGCTTTACAACCTCGAGGGCGGTACGGACGCCTGGATTAAGTCCGGCATGCCGGCCGAGCGCTAGGCCATCCAACCGAACTCTTAGTGCACCGGGCTCTCCATTGACCCGCCTCGTGCTGTTCGATATCGATAACACGCTGCTTAACACCGGCGGCGCCGGGGGCCTAGGTATGAACCTCGCCTTCGAGGAGATGTTCGGAATAAGCGACGGGTTCGCGAATGTAGAGTTCAGCGGCCGCACTGACTTGTACATCCTCTCACAAGGACTACGGCAGCACGGCATCAGCGGCGGACATGCAGCGTACATGCAGGGTTTCCTGCGCAGCTATCATCATCACCTGAGTCGGACCTTAATGGAGCGCAAGGGGCACCTGGAACCCGGCTTCCCGC
Organism: Chloroflexota bacterium; assembly: GCA_005882715.1. Classification (GTDB taxonomy): domain Bacteria; phylum Chloroflexota; class Dehalococcoidia; order SM23-28-2; family RBG-16-64-32; genus CF-163. The sequence goes on from VBEI01000084.1 coordinate 611, forward strand.
AGCTGCTCGAAGCGCTCCGCCGGCGAGACGGTGTCCGTATCGGTCTCGCGACCGGGAACTTCAGCGAGGCCGCATGGATGAAGCTAGAGCATTACGGCATTCGCGATTACTTTTTTGACGGAGCTTTCGGGGAGGAGAGTCTCGACCGAGCGAAGATGCTGCGCGCCGGTCTCCGGCGATTCGCCGGCGATGTTGCGCCAAGGGATGTCGTCATTGTCGGCGATACCCCGCACGACGTCTCGTCAGCTCTCGCCAACGGCTTCGTCGCTGTAGGCGTAGCGACAGGAAGCTACACCATTGACCAGCTAAGGGATAGCGGCGCGGAGCTCGTCTTTCAGAACTTCACAGACTGGCAGAGCGCGGCCGCTAAACTTGCGGGCGAGGTCTGATCGCCTCGTCGTAGAAGCTCTCGATCGCGGCGTTGACCTCCGGGATCGCGGTCACTCCCGTGCTCACCAACGTGCTCAGAAAAGCTTCCCGCTTCTCGAGTTCGGCGTTGAGCTCGTCGACCGAAATGCCGGCCCAGGTCGCAAACGCTTCGCGATGCTCGCTCTTGGGCAATACATCGAACGAATCGCTCTTTCCGTCCCAGGTCACGACGCGGTTTACCGATAAGTCTTCGCCGTCCAGGTCCAGCATCGCGACCTCTTGAATACGGCGCATAAAGCTCGTCCTCGCCGCAGCGGATGGGCTGCTGAGCCTTCCCAGATATAGCGGCATGATAAATGTCACGTTGGCAATCTGGGCGGCGGGTACCGAAAGATCTTCGCGCAGCTGTCGGACGACTCCCTCGACGGTCTCATCGTGCATCGTCGTCGCCAGCGAGTACCCGGTCGAAAGTAGTTCGAACGCGCGCCGGGCGTTCTCATCCCAGGTGTATACCGGGATGTGGTCGCTCATCTCGTTGATCAGGATATAGGTCGGGTATGAGTCCGAGCGCGGCGGAAGCGCGAACGTCTCCCCCATCCCGCGCGTGAAGTAGACTGCCGTTTCGGGCGGCGTGAAGGAGAGCAGCGCCGTCAAAGTGGTGGTCTTGCCGGACGACGGTGGGTCCGCGGCGACAATAAGGGACGCGCCACGTTCCATGGCGATCCAGAGCATAGCGGCGAGGCGAGCATCGAGATTTCCCGCCTTGATGAGCTCAGTGATCGACATCGGCACCGGCGGCTCCCAGTGCCACCCCCACCAGCTCACGGGCTGGTTCAACGCGCGCATGGAGACATAGTAGCAAGCAGCAAGGATCAAGGGGCAAGGATCGAAAGAGTAAGGAGCCCGGGGCGGTGCTAGAATACGGCCCGAAATGCGAGCAGCCTTCATCGCCGGCAAGGAAAACATCGATGTCCGCGAGATGGACATGCCCACACCGGCAGCGGACGAGGTGCTAGTCCGGGTGCGAGCCTGCGGCATCTGCGGCTCCGATCTGCATTTCTACCACGGTGTCTTCCCGGCGAACCCCAATATTTCGCCGGGACACGAGTTCGCCGGTGAAGTCGCGGAAGTCGGCCAGGAAGTAAGCGGATTCGAGGAGGGCCAGCGCGTTGTGGTCGAGCCGATCCGGCGCTGCCAGGAGTGCGCTTTCTGCCGCACCGGGCGCTATCACCTCTGCCCAAAGCACATGCTTCTCGGTACATTCGCACCGGGTGGTTTGGCGGAGTACGTGTCGGTTCCCGCCTACACGCTCTACCCGCTGCCCGACCACCTCGATTTCGAACTCGGCGCGCTCGTCGAGCCGATGGCGGTAGCGGTGCATGGCGTTCATCTCGTAATTCTTGCGGTTGGCGAACGCGTGCTTGTGCTGGGCAGCGGGACGATCGGCCTCTTCTCGGTCATCGCGGCAAAGGCGGCCGGCGCCGGCGAGGTCATTTCCACCTATCGGCACGATCACCAGGGCGAGGCCGCACTGGCCGCTGGCGCGTCTCGCACCATCCGAGACAGCGAACTGACCGGTCTGGAGAAGGAAGGAATTGACGTCGTCATCGAGACGATCGGTGGCAACGCTCCGACGGTCGCGCAGGCGCTCGGCGCAGTACGGCCGGGCGGGCGTATCTCGGTGCTCGGCCTCTTCCCGGGCGCCGTTCAATTGGGCGGGCTGGCGCTGATCCTGAAGGAGGTCACAGTCGTCGGCGGAATCACTTACTGCCACCCCGGCCTGCACTCGGACTTCGACGTCGCGATCGGAATCCTAAGATCAGATCCCGAGCGGGCGCGGGCGGTGATCACGCATCGGTTCCCGCTCAATGAGGTGGCCCAGGCGTTCGCGACGGCAGCAGACAAGGGGACAAAGTCTCTAAAGGTACACGTGACGCCCTAGTGTGGCCGGGTAACTTGGAGAGCCTTTTCCGTCACTAACAAATAGAGCTATGGGCGTTACCGGGAAGGATAGCGACGACCAGCTAGTGGAGGCGGCGCGGTACGGCGATCGAGCTGCCCTGTCTTTACTGGTCGAGAGACACCGCCCGCTGCTGCTTTCTATGTGCCGCCGGATGACTGGTGACATGCAAGCGGCCGAGGACGCCGCACAAGAGGCAGTCCTTCAGGCGCTCTTGCATCTTGACAGGCTACGAAGGCCCGAACGTTTCGGCCAATGGCTCTTCGGAATCGGCCTGAACGTATGTAGGGTGGCGCTCCGCCGCCGCTCAGCAGACGCTTGGTCACTCGATGCCGTGATCGGCGGGCGCACGGGACCGGAGCCGGCGGACGAGAGTCCGGGACCTGAGGAGATCGCTGAGGCGGAGAGCGTGGCATCAAGGGTAAGGGGCGCGGTCGCCGCGCTACCGGCGGGGCAGCGCGCCGCTGTGCTCCTTTACTACCTCGGGGGGCTGACGTATCTGGAGACAGCCGCTCACCTTGGGATAAGTACAGGCAGCCTTAAGTCGCGGCTACACAAGGCCCGATCGGCCATGGGAAGGCACCTGTTGTCGCTCTGGAAGGAGGAAGCGATGGTTGGAGAGCAAGAACGAGTCAGGGTCCGGGTGGCCGACGTTCGCAGGCGAAAGCGCGAGGACGAACCGGAGCTATACATCGTCTTACTGGAAGAGGAGTCAGGTGGCAAGCGCCTGCCGATCTGGGTGGGGCCGGCCGAGGGGACTTTCATCGCGACCCAGATCGAGAACCTGAATGCAGCTCGCCCGCTCACGCTGGTCTTTGCAGCGGAGCTGCTCGGCGCTTGCCGCGCCAGGCTGCGCGAGTGCCTGATCGCGAGGCTCGCCGAATCGACTTTTTATGCAACCGCCGTGATCGAAGCGCCCGACGGCGTCAAGGAGGTCGACGCGCGGCCAAGCGACGCCATCGGGCTCGCGTTGGTGACCGGAGCGCCACTCTTCGTTGCTTCGGAGGTATTCACGGCCGCGGAAGCGGATCTCCAGAGACAGCACGGGGCCGGGGAAGATGTCGATGTACAGTGCCAACTGCTCGAGGACGCAGCGTCGATTGTGGCGGAGGTCCGCGAGCGCTGGGGGGCCGAGCTGAAGAAGCGGTGATCTGCAGACGGATACGTGGCGCAGCTTTACGGCGCCTAGTTCATCACGGCGAAGCCGTGCCAGCGCATGATGCGGGCTTCTTCGACGCGCGGCGTCATCTCGCGGATCGCCTCGCCCAGGATCTGCACCTCGATTGCCAGCCTTGTGCGCGCGGAGAGTTCCTCAAGCAAGCGTTGCTTGACTTGCGGGGCGACGCCAAGCCGCGCACCAATGAAGTCCGCTAAGCCATCCGGCTCGCCCGGCATCTCGACGCTGCGCGCCCACTGGTTGGAGATCGCGAGGTACAGCCGCACGTACTCGGCGAACAGGGAGCCAGCGTCGTCCGATAGCTCCTTTGCCTTAGGATCATCGGTCGATGTCGAAGACAAGAACTCGACTTCGCCTGTCAGGTAGGGATCCTCGCTCACGAGGCGGACTGTACGAAACCGCTTTCCACCGAGGCATACCAGGTCCATCTTCCCTTCTTCCAGCTCATCCACTCGGGCAATGTGGGCCGTCGTCCCCACCTCGAACGGTTCCGCCGTCGCTCCCACCTCCCACCCCTCGCGGATCAGCAGCACACCGAAGGGGCGTCGTTCTTCGATGCAGCTGGCGATCATCAGCTTGTAGCGCTCTTCGAAAATATGCAAGGGCAGCATCGCACCTGGAAAAAGCACGGTGTTCAAAGGAAAGAGCGGCAGTTCCATGACCGGGGCTAAGCTGAGCGGATCGCTTCGCCGAGCAGCCAGCGCGCCCGCTTTTCGTCCCCTGCCTGCACAAACAGGCGAATGCTGCCGGGCGCAGGGGGAATCCCGAAAGATGCCATGGGATCGCCGCTCTTGATATAAACGGCGATGCTGTCGCGTTCGAGCACGTCGCGCCAGATGCCGGCCTCGAGTTCATCGCGGGCCGTAGCGAGGAGGACGATGCGATCTCCGTTCGGTTTCACGGGTCTATGTTACGCCATCGGCGAAGGCATAGTGTAGGGACGAATACGAGGTACGAAATATACGACTTTCGAAGGACGAGCGTTGAAGCACACGGGTACTTAAGGGGCAAGAGATGGAGGCCTGAGGCAGTCCTTTACATTCGTACGATATCGACGTTGGCTGTTGGGGCATCGGCGTCGAACAAGGCGGCGACGGCCGCGCCGTCATAGTAGAGCGGCACATGCGCAGTCCTGGGCGCAACCGCATTCGTGACGTGCGCTTTCAGGCGCAACTCACCTCCGCCGTTCCGGAGAAGGACTGAGTCGCCTTGAGCCACGCCGAGAGATGTAGCATCGGCCGGGTTGAGCGCGACATGCTCCTCACGATGAAGCTTGTCTGCGTCCGGAGAGTGGATAGCGGCGCCTTCGTAGCTCGTGTAGAGACTCCGAGTAGCGGTGAGGCGAAAGCCCCCGCCGTTCCGGCTGGTAACGGGCGCGACCGCTTGCCTTTCCGCCTTTGTCGGTCCGAGGCCGTCAAGGTGCTGCTGAGCTCCCGAATCCATCTCCCGGTAACTAGCCTTCGCGTAGAGCGGAATGACCTGCGTCATTTCCTCCATGATTTCCGCAGCGCTCTGGTAATGAATGCGGATCTCGCCTTGGTTCAGGCGATCCGCCAACCGTGCACCGAACTCAGAGAGAATGCGCCACCCTTGCCGTGCCTCACCATGCGGCGAGGCGGCGGCATGGAGACGCAGCACGCGGCGGTCGGCGCTCGTCGTGGTGCCTTCCTTCCCCCAGGGTGATACGTCTGGAAGGACTACATGGCCCAGCTGAGCGGTGTCTGTGGGAAGCGAGTCGATCACTACCAGGAGGTCCAGCGCCTCGAGCGCTCCGCGCACCCGCGATCGGCCTGGCGCCAGCATCAGCGGATTGTCGTTCATGACGACAAGCGCCTTAAGCTTGGGGTCCGCCGTCATATCCTCGAACGTCAGGCCTGCTGGAGAAGGGACGGGCGCGCCCCAGAGCTGCTCCATTTCTGCGCGCGCGGCCTCATCGCCGACCTGCCGGTAGCCCGGCAGCAGGTCCGGCGAGCCGCCCGTGTCGCGCATGCCCCAGACGTTCGCCTCCTGGGGGAGCACGAAGAGGCCCTCCGGGGCGTTCTCGCCGGCGCAGGTGACAGCGATGTTGGCCAGGATCGCGGTGACGTCCCGTGCATGTTGCGCACCGTAATGGACGGGCGCGTACACGATGGACAGAGGGTGAGCGTTTTCCTCTCGATCGGCGACGGCGCGCAGGATCCCGAGGGCCTCCTGGAGCGCGCCATCAGGGGACGACATACCTGAAGGTCCAGCGTCCCCTGCCCGCTCGGGTGAAGCTGTGGCGCTGAGGGCGGCGTCGAGCGCGGCTAGAACGGCGGTACCCTCCCCCGGCTTCGGCTGGATCCACACCTCGGCGAAGTCGTTAACCTCGCCCCACATCGGGCTCACGACGACGACTTTGGCACCGTTGTACGCCGCGGCGTCTTTGATGCGCAGGGCCGCCACGTTGTGACTCGATTCCAGGTCCCGGGCGACAACGAGGATCGTTTTTGACTTCGCTAGGCGTGTCATGTCCGCGGGCAGGACTTCGCTGCCGAAGGCCGCGCGGAGTGCATCGCAGGCGGCTCGGGGGACAGGGCCGGCGCTGGAATCGACACTGTTGGTGCCAACGATTGCGCGGGCGATCTTGCTCACGAGATAGTTCTCTTCGTTCGTCGCAAGCGGCGAGGCGAGGAAGCCGATTGCTCCCGGGCCGTGCTCCTCGCGGATCTGCGAGAGACGCGCTACGGCGAACTCGAGCGCTTCATCCCAGCTGGCAGCGTCTTGCCCGCCGTTGCGGCGAATCAGCGGCGTCTGGAGGCGCTGGGTGTTCTTCACGGCGTCATAGTGGAAGCGGCCGCGCACGCACAGCTGATCGCGGCTCACGGGGTTGGCCATGGTGTCCGGCCGGACGATCACGCCGCGGCCACGCTTCGTGCCCAGCGAGATCGAGCAGCCGACGGAGCATTGGGTGCAGGTCGTGGCCACCCAGCGTTCGGTCTGAGTCGCGCCCCACTTGTTTGGATGCTCCATCAGCGTCGCAGTAGGGCAGACGTCGATACAGGCGCCGCAGAAATCGCAGTTCGATTCGTGGACGGCGCCGCCCTGGCCGAACTCGATGCGGGTGCTATACCCGCGGCCGGCGAGTGTGATGGCGCCCGTATGACGAAGCTCGTCGCAGGCGCGAACGCAGCGGGTGCAAATGATGCACATTTGCGGGTCGAACTCGAGGAACGGGTTCGCCTGGTCGGGCGGCGGCTGGGGTGTGGTGTAGTAGGTCCGCGTGTCGCCGTCCCACGGTTCATAACCGGCCATCTCAAGCATCTCGCACGTCGTTTGCAGTTCGCAACGGTAGTTCTTCGAGCAAGTGAGGCAGCGATGCGTGACAACATCGTCACGGAGGCAGGTGTCGCCCGGCTTGCACTTCACCACGCGATGGCAGGTCAGGCAGCGGTCGGAGTGGTACGAAAGGATCAGCGAGAGCACTGCCTGTCGCGTTGACGTGAGACTGGGCGTCTCGGTGCGGACGATCATCCCGTCCTCGATGCGCGCCGTACAGGATAGCGGGAAGCCGCGTTGGCCCTCGATCTCGACGATGCACGTACGGCAGCCGGCATACGGCGGCCGGCCGTCGATGTAACAGAGGTTGGAGATGAAGGTGCCGCTGTTCTTGATCACCTCGACGAGCGGAGCGCCGTCAGGCGCTTCGAGTTCGCGGCCGTCGAGAGATATTTTCGCCATAAATTAGCGGGTGCGGTCGCGTTCGGCAGGCTTCCCAATGTGCAGAGGGATCTCCTCCGGGTACGGCGCCTTCTTGCCGTTCGGATAGGCGTGATCGTGCGTGCGCAGGTGCTCCTGGGCCATTTTCGTGAGTGCGTGCTTGTCGCGATAGAGCTCGTTGAAATCGTATGCCGCGTCGTCGAGCGGGCCGCCCGCCTGAATCGCCTCGTAGGGACAGGCCTCGACGCAGAGGGCGCAGTACATGCAGAGGCGAAAGTCGATCTCGTAGCGGTCGATGTTGAGGGCGCCGTCTTCGCGGGGTGACGTCTGGACGAGGATGCAGCCGTCCGGGCAGGCTTGAGCGCACGTCGAGCAGCCGGTGCATCGCTCCTCGAACCAAAGGAGGTTCGTGCGCGCGTCGACGGGGATCGGGCGGATTTCTTCGGGGTACTGTGTGGTGAAAGGGCGCCGCACGAGGTAGCGCAGCGTAACCATTAGCCCTTTGGCGATGCCGCGTCCGAACAATGGCGTCCTCCGTCCGCCCCTATACTACGTCAGTTACCTCATTGGTGAAAGAAATCACGATGTGAAGGCGGCGCGTCGACGAGTGGCACGCCGACCCGCCCTACCGTCGGGCCGAACCGCAGCTAGTTGGCGGGCACGACGTATTCGCCGCCGGCGGCCTGGTTTGACGGCTGGCGCTTCGTCTCGATGCCCTTCGCCTTCCAGAACGCCTCAGCGAACTGCTGCGTCAGGTTCAGTAACTCGTTCGCAGCGTCCACGTCGATGTTCTGGCGAGCCTTGGAGGCCGTCTTCATGATGCCGTCGGTCAGTTCGCCGATGTTGGGAGGGCTGTTGTCCGGCTTGAAGAAGTCGCCGCGAATGATGCGGGTCTCCCTCTTGACGATCTCCGCGTGCTCTTCCTTGACCTGTGTGTAGCGGACGAGCGCGTGCATGTACTTGTCGCGGTCGGCCTTCTCCATCGAGGCGGGCGGTGCGAGATCGTTGATCAGCTGGTTCATCCGAATGACACTGAGTGCCGCCAGCTGCATGAGGTGTGGGTCGTAGATGCCGCAGGGGATGTCGCAGTGGGCGGACGCTTCTGTGGCGGGCAGGATGCGGTTGAGCAGGGCGAAAGTGCGGTTGACGAGCATTGGGGCGACCTCCTTCTGAAATTACCCGCTAGAATTTACTACACGTCGCGATGAGCCGAAAGACCGCCCGCTCCCTTGTCAGGCTCGCCGTAGCCGCGCTGGGTCTCTTCCCGTTGCTGGCGTTCCTGGCCGGTAGACGCGTGATCGTGAGCGGAGAGAGCATGCTGCCAACGCTTCGGCCCGGCGAGCGAGTGCTCTTCGACCGCCTCGCATATGTAATCGAGCGACCGCGGCGCGGCGACGTCGTGCTCGCCCGACACCCGTCGCGTCCTGGGTTACAGATGATCAAGCGCGTGGCGGGCGGCGGCCCCAACGAATACGTTCTGCTCGGGGACAACCCCGCCGGGAGTACCGATAGCCGGACACTCGGCCCGTTCCGGCGTAGCGACATCGTGGCGAGAGCGTGGGTAGTGTACTGGCCGGTGGAGCGGTTTCGGGTAATCAAACGGCGCATTGAAACGCTCGGTACGTAGTGGCGCAGCACACGCCGAGCGCGGCACGTTGCGGCGATATCGACGACACAAAACTCAGGAGGGATGCCATCCCTCGAGCACGTGTGCTGCGCCCTACACGCCGCTCTCGGCCAACATCGCGGCAATTCGCCGTTGCCACTCGTCCGAATCGAAGCGAGGCGCGTGTTCCACCGCGAGCTGGTGCATCCAGAAGTCTGGCTGCGCGATATCGCGATTGCCACGCCGATAAGCGAGGTAGACATCCCAGGCGAACGGCGACTCGTCGCCGGGGGCGCCACTGGGCCTCTTGTCGATCGCGAGCGTCATCGCCATTCGTCTCGAAAAGTGGCGCCGCGAGTCCCAGTAGTGGGCCGCGCGCGGCGCGCTGAATCGATGGGCAGCCGCGAGGGCCGCATTCCTGTCGTCGGAAGGCAGCATAGGCACCCAGACGTAGTATGCACATAGATCTGCCGTAGGCATGGCTGCCAGGAGTTCCGCCCCCGCACCGACGGCGCCGGCCAGGCACATGTCTCAGGTGGGAGACGTCAGCAGCAGAATCCGAACGTGAGCGGAGGCGGTGTCGAAATAGTCGAGGAGTGGCTGATGGTCGGCTTCGATGGCACGCATCAGCCCTCTCGCCATCGTACTTCAAACACGCGCACGGGGTCCTCAAACCCCTTTAGTGCGTGGTCGCCGCGGTCGTTGAACAGAAAGCCCTTGCCCGCGACGAGCTGGCGCACGACGTCGGAGACGAGTATCTCTCCGCCATTGGCGCGAGCGGCGATCCGCGCTGCGACGATGACGGCAGTGCCGAAGAGATCGCCGCGCCCGCCAGGGTCGTCTTCGGCGATCGGCTCGCCGGCGTTGAGGCCAATGCGGACGCGAATCGGCGTCTCGGAGCTTAGGAGCGCGAGGCTTTGCGCCCCTACGGCGGTTTCGGGTGCATCAAACGCCTTCTGGATAGCGACTGCGCATTCCAGTGCCTTGGTGGCGGAGCCGAAGGATGCCATGAAGCCGTCGCCCATCGTCTTGACCTCGCT
>VBEI01000085.1 GCA_005882715.1 Chloroflexota bacterium
GAAATGTGACCTTATTCTGCTTCTCCGAGATGCGGCGCGCTCGCGCCTTGCCGAACGAGAGAGCCTTTTCGCCCACGCCCTGCATCTGGCGCATGAAGAAGATCCAGACGCCGATGAACAGCAGCATCGGCACCCACTGCAGGAACATCGCGTACCACGGGATCGAGTCGTGTGGCCGGACGGCGATCTTCACTCCGTGGTCCCGGAGCGTCTTCACCAGATCGGGGTCGGCGACCACGTAGGTCTTCTGGGTGGCGCCGCCGTCCTTCAGCGCGTAGGTCACCAGGTTGCCGCGGATGACCACGGAGTCGACTCGCCCCTGTTCGACTGCCTTGAGGAAATCCGAGAAATTGGGCTGGTCCTGGCCGTTTTGCTGGGTTCCCTGAAAGACCGTGAACAGCAGGATCACGATCAGGCCGATGACCATCCAGAGGGCGAGGTTCTTGTAGACCTGATTCATGCCAGGAAGCATAACATGGCGCATTGTTGGACCGTTTTCAGGACCGGCAGTCTCACGGGCTCGATGATGAGGGGGCCGGCGCGCTTCACGACCGATGAGTCACGAAATAGGAGGGCGAAATGGTGGAAGATAAGCTGCTGGAGTTGGGAAGGGCCATCGAAGCTAAGGCGAAAAACCGGACAGTCGACTCTGTTCAAAGCTGATAATGCCTCTGTGCTCAGGTCCTACGATGAATCGGGGCGCTTACGTCCCCACTGTGAGCAGTCGAAACGGGGAGCACTCCAGGTGTACTTCATCGGCCGTCATGGTCTTGTGTCCTTTCAGTGCTGAGGCGACGGCGCGACGATCCGCCGGTGCGGGGGTCGATGCAGCCGGGTGTCTCTGAAAAGGACTGTCGGAGTGACCAAACTCATAGGCAGCGGGGCCGCGGACGGTTACATACGTCGCGGGAATGACTTCCGTCAACGTGCTGGAAAGGAACGAGCTAAACGACGGGGTGATCCGCCCGCTCAACTCCCCAACGGCGGGCAGAAATGGGTCCATATTGGCAATCCCGGGTTAGCATGCTGTACTCCCTGAGGCGACGGTAGATCGTTCGGCGCGAGATGCCGAGCGCGCTCGCTGCCGCTTCCTTGTCGTCCTTATAGAAGGCCAGCGCGCGCAGGATGAGATCCTTCTCCACGTCCGCGAGCCTCGGGACGGATCCCGTCGACGGGGCGACCGTCGAGGGCACGGACGCGTCGCCGAGGACCGGCAGGTCGGCGAGCGTGATCTGCTCGCGCGCGCCCATGGCGAAGGCGCGCTCGATGACGTTCTCGAGCTCGCGCACGTTGCCCGGGAAATCGTACCCGCTGAGCGTGGCCAGTGCGTCCGGCGTGATGCCCTTCACGTCCCGCCTGAAGCGCCGGTTGTAGCGGCGCAGGAAATGGTTCACGAGCGCTGGAATATCCTCGCGTCGCGTCCGCAGCGGCGGCAGGCGCACGCGGACCACGTTCAACCGGTAGTAGAGGTCCTGGCGGATTCGTCCGTCCGCGATGGACCGGTCGAGGTCGCGGTTCGTCGCCGCGATGACGCGGACGTCGACCGGATGCGCCTTCGTCGAGCCGACCGGACGCACCTGCATCTCCTGTAGGACGCGCAGCAGCTTGACTTGGAGTCCCGGCGACAGCTCGGCGATCTCGTCCAGGAAGATCGTGCCCTCGTGGGCGCTGCGGAAGAGGCCGAGCGCGTCGGACACGGCGTCCGAGAAGGCCCCGCGGACGTGACCGAAGAACTCGGACTCGAGCAGGTTTTCCGGGATGGCGCTGCAGTTCACCGGAATGAAGGGCCCCTTGGCGCGACCGGAGAGCCGGTGGATCGCCGCGGCGATCAGCTCCTTCCCCGTCCCGCTCTCGCCCTCAATGAGCACCGGCGCGTCCGTGGTCGCGACTTTGCCGATGATCTCGTTCACGCGCTGCATCGGCGGCGCGTTGCCGACGAGCTCGTTGACGGTGAGCTCCTCGCCCAGGCGCGCGCGGAGCGACTGGACCTCGCCCTTCAGGCAGCGCCGCTCCGTCACGCGCGCAATAAGGTGGCGCAGCTCGTCGAGGATCAGTGGCTTGGACAGGTAGTCGTACGCGCCTTCCTTGAGGGCTTCGACGGCGGAGGCGATCGTGGGGTAGCCGGTCATCACGACGACCTCGATGGATTCGTCGTGGCGCTTGATCTCGCGAAGCAGGTCGAGCCCGCTCATCTCCGGCATGCGGATGTCGGTGATCGCTGCGTCGAAGCGCTCGGTGCGGATCGCCTCGAGCGCCTCGGCGCCGGTGCCGACGCACGCCACGTGGTAGCCCCACTGTGTAAGGACTTCCTTCAGCAGCTTCAGGATCGAGGGTTCGTCGTCAACTACGAGGATTTTCTCGACTTCCATGTCCGTCTTTTCGACTCTAGCATGATCAAGATGTCAAAATTGGCAAGGTATGTATAGATTCCCGGAGAGGCTCGCTTGCGCCTGCGGGAGGCCCTGTTAGCGCGTGGTGGATGGCTAGTTTCGGGCTCTCGCGGCACAGGGCAGCCTTGTGCGTGGTCGCCGCCCGGTCGACCTCGACCCGCTCTCGGCCTATCTGCGCCTGCGTCCCGGTAAATCCGACCGTACTTGTTCTTGCTCGAATCCGTCGAGGGCGGCGAGGTGTGGCCGCTCTACTCGTTCCTCGGTGCCGATCCGCTGATGGTCCTGACGGCGAAGAGCGGCCGGTTGACGCTCCGGAGCCTGTCAATAGGGAATGAGCCTGTCAATAGGGAATGAGTCGTCATGGGCCTTGGCCCACCCACGCAACATGAAAATGGGCTACCATGCGCCGGCCGCGGCTCGGGCAACGTCGCGCTGTCTTGGTACGCGCGAGTCCGTAATGAGTCTGACGTGGGAGCTTTCGGCACCCCGCATTGTCGCATTCGAGCACGCCGAGCAGAGTCGTGTACGAGGGAGGCTCCTCCGGGCCGCGGTCAGACTTCCCCCGGAGGTAGCGTGATGGACCAGCTGATCGAGCGATGCTGCGGGCTGGATGTGCATCGAGACACCGTCGCGGCGTGTGTGCGCGTGCCGGGACCCAACGGGAAGCAGCGGCACGAGGTGCGGACGTTCGGGACGACCGCGGTCGAGCTCTTGGCCCTGCGCGACTGGCTGGAGGCGCATGGGGTCACGCACGTGGCGATGGAGAGCACGGGCGTGTATTGGAAGCCCGTGTTCTACGTGCTCGAGGAGGCCTTCACGTGTCTGCTGGTCAACGCCGCTCATATCAAGCAGGTCCCGGGCCGGAAGACCGACGTCAAGGACTGCATGTGGATCGCGCAATGCCTGGAGCACGGACTGCTGCGGGGCAGCTTCGTGCCGCCGGCGGCGATTCGCGAGATCCGCGACCTGACGCGGCATCGCAAGGTGCTGATCCAGGAGCGGACCCGGGCGGCCAACCGCGTGCACAAGCTCCTGGAAGATGCCGGGATCAAGCTGGCGTCGGTCGCCACCAACATCCTCGGGGTGTCGGGCCGCGCGATGCTGGAAGCGCTGGTGCACGGCACGACGGACGCCGAGGTGCTGGCCGACCTGGCGCGGGGCAAGCTGCGCAAGAAGCTGCCGGCGTTGCGCCAGGCGCTGGCTGGACGCTTCCGACCGCATCACGCGTTTCTGGTCAGCCAGCTCCTGGCGCACGTCGATTACCTGGATGAGGCGATCGCCACGGTGAGCGAGGAAGTCGAGGGGCGGCTCGCCCCGTTCGCCGCGCAGCTGACGCAGCTGGACACGATCCCTGGGATCAATAAGCGGACGGCCGAGGTGATCATCGCCGAGCTCGGGGTGGATATGAGCTGTTTCCCGAGCGACCGGCATCTGGCCAGTTGGGCGGGGATCTGTCCGGGCAACAACGAGAGCGCGGGGAAGCACAAATCCGGGAAGACCCGGAAAGGCAACCGGTGGTTGCGGATGACCCTCATCGAAGCCGCCGCAGCGGCGACTCGCACGAAGGACAGTGCGCTGCAGGCCCGATACCGACGCGTAATGCGGCATCGCGGGCACAAGAAAGCCGTGGTGGCCGTGGCCCACGCGATGCTTCGGGCGGTCTATCATCTCCTCGCCGAAGGCACGACGTACCGTGAACCGGGCGCCGATTACTACGACCGCCGCCACACTCATCGCGTCACACGCCGCGCGATCCAATTGCTCGAACGCCAGGGGTACCGTGTGGTGTTGGAACCGGCTGCCTAATGGTGAGCCTCGACTTACGGGGGATTTTCTGAGCAGACAGTGGGTTCACGAGATTAGTGTAGGAGCGCCTCCTCGGTCGCTCGGGTCTTGGGCGGGTTGATCCACACTTCCACGGGACGCGCCGGCGGGTGAGGCCGGCCGGCAGGGAAGCGTTCCGGGTGCGCGGCGTAGGCCGTGGCGAGTACGAGGGCCCGCGCGGCCACGCGCTGCTCGGCCACGTCGTGATGCACGTCGGCGGGCGTGAGCAGGCCGAGGGCCGAGTGATGGTGCTCGGTGTTGTACCAGGGGAAGAAGACGTGGCAGTGGGCTCGGGCATCCTGGATCGAGCCGAAGCGCGTCGGGAATGCTGGGCGATACTTCAGCGTCTTGAACTGCGCCTCCGAGAACGGATTGTCGTTGGAGACATGCGGCCGCGCATGGGTCTTGGTCACGCCGAGATCGGCGAGCAAGAGGGCCACGGGCTTGGACGTCATGGCGGGTCCCCGGTCGGCGTGGACCGTGAGCTGCTCGCGACCGATGCCTTGGCGGGCACAGGTCTCACGAATGAACTGCTCGGCCAGCGTCGCGCTCTCGCGATGGGCCACCATCCAGCCCACCACGTACCGGCTGAAGACGTCGAGCATGACGTACAGGTAGAAGTAGGTCCACTTCGCCGGCCCGAACAGCTTCGTGATATCCCAACTCCACAGCTCGTTGGGCCGGCGGGCCAACAACTCCGGGGCGGCATAGACGGGATGCCGGAGCTGATCGCGCCGCTCCCGCACCTCGGCGTGCTCGGCCAGGAGGCGATACATCGTGCGCTCGGAACAGAGATACGTGCCCTCGTCGAGCAGGGTGGCGTAGACCTCCCCCGGCGCGAGATCCACGAAGCGTGGCGTGTGCAACTGCTCGAGGACCGTTGCGCGCTCCGCTCCCCCGAGCGCCCGTGGCGAAGGCCGTCGCGGCGTCGCGGCCCGTGCGGGCTGGCGCCGGCGGTAGTACGTGGCGCGCGGCAGGCCGAGCGCCGCGCACGTAGGGGCGATGCCCAGCCGCGGTCCGATCTGGGTGACCGTCGCCATCACGAGGTCTCGGTGGCCAGCGGCGTTCCCAGCAACGCCGCCACTTGTTTTTGCAGTTCGACCAGGGCCTCAGCGCGCTCGGCGCGCTTCCGCCAGCGCGTGCTCTCGCGCCCCAGATCGGCGATCCGCTTGTCGCGCGGATCGGAGACACGCCGCCTGGGCCCGCGCTTTTTCGGTGCCCCGGCCAGTTCCCCCCGCTCCCGCGCCGCGCGCCACGTCGTCAGGTGCGAGGAGTACAGCCCCTCACGCCGCAGCAACGCCCCGATCGCGCCCGGCGTCTTGCAGCCGTCGGCCTCCCGGACGATCTTCCGTTTGTACTCCACCGTGAACTGCCGCCGCGTCGCCTTCGCCACCACCTCGATCGCGGGCCCACCGAGGGCCTGCTCCAATGCGCTCATCGCTCTCCGATCCTGCCTCGC